>CAYMHO010000344.1:0-7134 GCA_964390195.1 uncultured Fimbriiglobus sp.
CGTCGTTCGCCGCGAAGAGGTTAGGCCTTCTCCACTTCACCAGCCCCGAACACCTTGTTCACCGCCTCCAGCAGTCGCTCGGTGGCGAACGGCTTGCGGATGTAGTCCACCACCCCCAGGAATTCGGCGTAGGCTTTGTGCCGGCTGCCCTCGTTCGCCGTGATCATGATGAACGGCGGGGCGTCGGCCTTGTCCTTGAAGTGTTCCAGCACCGGGTAGCCGCCCATGCGGTGCATCATCATGTCCAGAATCACCAGGTCCGGCTTCGAATTGTAGATGGTGTTCTTCCCTTGCACCCCGTCGCCGGCGGTGATCACCTTGTACCCCTGGCGTTCGAGCAGCGACCGCAGGCCGTCCACCAGTTCGCGGTCGTCGTCCACGATCAGGATCGTCTTCTGAGCCGACATGCTCGGGCCTCGGAGGTGGGGCGGGCAGGTAGGTTCAGAATAGCAACGCGGCCGGGGCGACTCAACCGGGGGGTCGTTACTCCCGCGCCCCGACCTGCCGCAGTTCCTCCGCCCGCTGCTTGTGGTACGCGGCGATGCGGCGGACGGTGGCGTCCGGGTCGCTCGCCAGGCGGTCGAGCCAGCCGCCGAACGCCAGTTTGCTCTCGTACCCCACGCGGGCGGCCCCGGCCCGCACGGCCGGGTCGGGGTCGCGGCTGAGTCGCTCCAGCCACGGGCCGGGGTCGCGGAAGGCGGCCCGGTTGCGCTGCAACTCCAGCAGCAGCTTCAGCCGCTCGCTCGCCTCCGGGTGGGTGAGCATCCGCCCGGCGTCGACGTGATCCGGCTCCAACCCGCGGGTGGACAGGGCCGCCTCGCACAGCAGCCGCACCTCGGCGTCCGGGTCGTTCAGCCAGCGGAACAGCTCCTCCGTTTCCACCGCCGGGGTGCCCACCCCGGCCGGCCCGACCGCCGCCAGCGCCGCCCGCCGCACCTCGGCGGTCGGGTCGTTCAGCAGCGGCACCACCTCGCCCTTCATGCCCAGCGCGACCGCGAACCGCACGGCCGACGCCTTGTTCGCCCCGCCCAGCCCCGCCTTCACAAGACCGCGGCACCGCTCGGCCGCGTCCGGCTCCCCGCACCGCAGGAACAGCGGTACCAGTTCGATGGCCGCATCCCGGCCGGACTCGTTGAACGTGTCGCTGGCGGTCAGGAACGGGCGGCACACGGCCGCACACTTCGGGTCGCCGGCGGGGGTGTCCTTCAGATGGGCGACGACGGCGTCGGCGACGGCGTTGCACTCGTCGGCGGTGCCAGTGCGGAAGGTGTCCACGAGCTTGGCGATGCCCGGTTCGCCAGAGTTGAGCAACTGCTCGGCAACGGCGGTCCGCTCGTCGGAGGTTTTGGCGGTCCGCAGTTTGCCGGCGGTCATGTGGGCCTGAATGGCCTTCCACTGCCAGACCGTCACCCCGCCGGCCGCGGCCAGTACCGCCACCACCCCGACGCCCACCAGTTTCAACCCGCGGCTGGCCATGACCCGCCTCCGTGCGGAACGCGGGCGGATGATACGCCGGGGGGGTGAGGTGGTGCAAGGCGAAGCGAGGAGGGGAAGGCCAGCAACCCCCAGCCTGTTCGGGGCTCACCCGAACCGAGCTCCCCACGCGATCGGAGGAGTGGGTGGAACGAGCGAGGGCCGAATCACCCATCTTGGCGGGTGGTTCGGCCCTCGCTCGTGTCGTCCGCGTGTCCGGTCAGATCAGGCCTTGGGCCTTGTGCGCGGCCTTCCGTTTCCGCAGCATGGCCCGGCGGCGTTGCTCGCACGGCTTCTCGTAGTACTGGTGGGCTCGCAGCTCTTTCTGCATGCCGCTCCGCTCGATCAGCTTCTTGAACCGCCGCATCGCCTGGGCGATCGGCTCCTTATCGTGAACGCGCATCCGCAGGCCCATCGGTCCTCCCGCTCCTGTGCCCTCGTCGCGGTGAGGGTCGCTACCGGGCGGCGCTGCCGCCGACGTGAGAGGGTATGCCAGCTCCGGTCTGGATTTCGGCAAAATCCCACTGTAGCTTGACCGCCCCTTCTTGGCCAGCCGACCCGGCGCGGAATTTTCTGACGTGGTCTGCTCCCTCCGCGAGCGGTTTTTCCACCTCCCGCTCGCGGAGCGAGCAGACCACTTTTTTGCCGCCGCACGCAAGACCTTCACCCGGCCCCGGTATAACGGCCGAACCGGCGGGCACTCACACCTCTCTCACCCCGCGGGTTCTCACGTCTCCGGAGTTTCGCATGATTCGTCTGACAGGCTGTCTGCTCGGATTGATGGCGGTGGCGGGTGTGGCGGCGGCGGCCGATCCCCCCAAGTGGCCGCAGTTCCGCGGACCGAACGGGTCGGGGGTGGCCGACGGCGAGAAGCCGCCGGTCGAGTTCGGGCCGGAGAAGAACCTGAAGTGGAAGGTGCCCGTGCCGTCCGGGTTTTCCTCCCCGGTGATCGCCGGTGACAAACTGTTCCTGACGGCGTTCAACGACGGCAAGCTGTTCACCGTGGCGTACCGCACCGCCGACGGCAAGGAACTGTGGCGGACGGAAGCGCCGGCCAAAAAGATCGAAGCGTACCACAAGACGGAAGGCAGCCCGGCCGCCTCCAGCGTGGCGACCGACGGCAAGATCGTGGTGTCCTATTTCGGCTCGTGCGGGGTGTTCGCCTACGACCTCGTCGGCAAGCAACTGTGGAAGTACGACCTGGAGACCGCCCAGACGCCGGCCGACTTCGGCACCGGCGTGTCGCCCATCCTGGCCGACGGGACGGTGGTGCTGGTGCGGGACACCATGAAAGGGTCGATGATCCTCGGGCTGGACGCGACCGACGGGTCGAAGAAGTGGGAGACGAAGCGGAGTTCGCCGTCGGCGTTCTGCACCCCCGTGGTGTGGGAGAACGACGGCAAGAAGGAGGTGGTGGTCGCCGGGTACGGGAAGATGGTGGCGTACGACCTGAAGTCCGGCGACGAAACCTGGAGCGTGGCCGGGATGCCCAGCGCGAGTTGCGCCAGCCCGATGGTGGCTGACGGCCTGCTGTACTATGCCGGTTGGTCGCCCGGCGACGCCGAGGACAAGGAGTTCCAGATGCCGACGTTCGCCAAGCTGCTCGAAGGGGCGGACGCCGACAAGGACGGCAAACTGAGCAAGGAGGAGTCGAAGAAGTCGTTCCTGGACGGGTTCTTCGACAACAACGACGCCGACAAGGACGGGTTCATCACCAAGGACGAGTGGGACGCCCAGATCAAGTTCATGAGCGCGGCCAAGAACTCGGCGTTCTGTGTGAAGGCCGGCGGCAAGGGCGACGTCACCAAAACGCACGTGGTGTGGAAGGCGACCAAGGGGCTGCCGTATGTGCCGACCGCGATCCTTTACAAGGGGCAGATGTTCCTGGTGAAGGACGGCGGGCTGGTGACCGCCTACGACGCCAAGACGGGGAAGGAACTGTACGCCAACGAGCGTGGCGCCGCCCAGGGGCGGTATTACGCCAGCCCGGTGGCGGCCAACGGGCACATCTACACGGTGACGCTCGACGACGGCACTTTCACCGTGTTCAAGGCCGGTGAGAAGGAGCCGGAAGTCATGGCGAAGAACCCGAAGCTGGGCGAGCGGGTGGCGGCGACGCCGGCCATCGCCGACGGCACGCTGTACGTGCGGAGTGGCAAACACCTGTGGGCGTTTGCCGAGAAGAAGTGACTTGCAGTGGGGCAAGTTTCCAACTTGCCATCCGAGGCAAGATGAAATCTTGCCCCACTATCGTTCCTACTGACCTTGCGTCCACCAGCCTCCGCCCTTACCTTCCGCCTCCTCCCCAACGCCCGTGGTCCGGGGAGTTTCCCGTCTCGGAGGATGACTGATGCGTTCGTTCCTGTCGCTGGTGGCGGTCGTATTCGTCGGGTCGGCGTTCGCCCAGGAGGTGCCCAAGCCGGGCAAGGAGCACGAGGGGTTGAAGAAGTACGAGGGCAAGTGGGAGACGGTGATGACCGCGGGCGGCAAAGAGGAGAAGGGGGCCGCGGCGTACAAGATGGACCTGGGCGGGTTCTGGCTGACCAGCACCTACGAGGGGACGATGGAGGGGATGAAGTTCACCGGCAAGGGGACGGACGGCTACTGCCCGATCAAGAAGAAGTACATCAGCTTCTGGACGGACAGCTTCTCCGCCACGCCGGTGGTGATGGAGGGCACCTACGACGCCGACAAGAAGACGTACACCTTGAGCGGCGACGGCCCGGACGGCACCGGGAAGATGACCAAATTCAAGTCCGTCACGACCTGGAAGGACGACGACACGTTCACCATGAGCATGTCCATCGGGGACGCCAAGGAGCCGATGTTCAGCATCACCTACAAGCGGAAGAAGTGACCTCGGTACGAGCCGCGGCCGCGAGGGAGCGGGGGTTGAATCACCCGCTCCTTCGCAGTCGCGGCTCGTGCTGCTCACTTGACCTCCAGGCAGTACAGCGTCTTCTCGTCCCGCAGGTAGATCTTGCCGTCGCTGACCGCCGGGTGCGCCCAGGTGGTGCCGCACACCTTCGACGACGCCAGCTCCTTGTACTCCTTCTCGTTCGGCTCCAGCAGCTTCAGGTTGCCCTTGTCGTCGTGCAGGAGCAGCTTGCCGTCGCCGGTCTTCACGAACGCCGCGTGGTAGGTGCCGACGTCCGCCTTCTCCCACATCACCTTGCCCGACTTCGCCTCCACGCACCGCATGACCAGCGTGCCGCCGGGGAACTTGGCCTCGCCGTTCACCATGTACAGGTAATCGCCGACCACCACCGGGGTGCTGAAGTAGCACGTCAGCTTCTCGTTCTTCCACACCTGTTCGACCTCGCTCCCCTTCACCCGCACGCCGATGCTGCCCGACTTCACCGACCCGACGACGTACAGGTCGCCCACCTTCACCGGGGTGGTGCTGCTCTCCAGCAGGGCGTCCACGAACGGGTGCTTCCACACCTCCTTGCCCAGGTCGGCCTTCAGGCTGCGGACGTGGTCGCCGGTCAGGAACACCAGCTCCGAGTTCTTGTCGCCGACGACGATCGGCGAGGCGTAGCTGGCCCGGTCGTCGGTGGACTGCCACACCGCCTTGCCCGTCTCCTTGTCGACGCCCACCACCCCGGCCCCCTTCCCGCCGACCATCAGCACCACCACCTTGCCGACCACCGTGGGTGAAGTGCTGACGCCGAAGAACAGGTTCTTCGCCCCGAACTCCTTGAGCGTGTCCGTCTGCCACTTCTGCTCGCCGGTCTTGGCGTCCCAGCAGGTGAGCAGGCCGGTGCTGCCGAGGGTGAACACCCGGTCGCCGTCCACGGTGGGGGTGCCCCGCGGGCCGTTGCCGAACGGCGGGGTGAACTTCGCCCGCTCGTAGCTCTTGGTCCACTTCTCCTCGCCGGTTTTCGCGTCGAACGCGGTGAGCGACTCGGCCTCCTTCTTGTCCACCTTGGCGAACACGTACACCAGCCCGTTCGCCACGACGGGCGAACTGTGCGCCTCGCCGACCGCCTTCTTCCACACCTCTTTCGGCTTGTCCTTCCACGCCGGGAACTTGTCCGGGGTGGTGGAGTCGCGGCTCGGCCCGAGGAACTGCGGCCAGTCGGCGGCGACGGCCGGTACGGTGAGCAGGAGCAGCACGGGCAGCGTGCGAAGCATGTGGGCCTCCGTTGAAGGTGTCTTCGCGGCGAGCGGCAGCGAGCCTGGAACCTCGGCTCACTGCCGCTCGCCGCGAAGACGGATACCGCCGTCACATCTTGATCTGTTTCGCCCGCTTCAGGATGTCTTCGACCGGGATCAACTCCCCTTCGCCCGAGCCGGGGCAGACGCCCTCCACCTCGGCCCACCGCTCCGGGCTGGTCAGGTTGCTGTCCCAGAACGGCCAGGTGCGGCACTGCTTCGGCCGCTGGGCGTACACGGTACACCCTTTGGCGGCGTCGTAGAAGATGCAGTCGCCGTTCGGCCGCTCCCGCAGGCTCACCCGCCCGCGGGTCTTGTAGGTGAACATGGCGACGAACTCGTGCCGCACCATCCCACGGGCGGCGGCCAACTTGTCGATCTCGTCGTCGTCCACCCACACGAAGCCGGGATCGCCGGTGCAGCACTTGCCGCACTGCGTGCAGGTGAACCGCAATCCCTCTTTGAACCACGGCTCGGACATCGAATCCCTCCCGGTGAACCGGCGGCGGGGGGCGGCGCGGGGGCGCATTGACCCGGCGGGGCACCCCCCCCGGGGGGCGGCGGGCGGCCGGGGGGGGGCGTTGGCCCCGGGGGGGCACCCGCCGCCGGTTCGCCTTCGGCAGTCCGGAGGGCGTCGAACAGCTCCCGCTGGATCTTCCCGTTGGTGGCGATCAGGTCCATGCGGAACGGGTCGAACGGCTTGCCATCAATCGTTGACAGCACCCCGCCCGCCTCGGCGATCAGGCACGCCCCGGCGGTCACGTCCCACGGCCAGTTGTCGTACGCCCAGTAGCCGTCGAACCGCCCGCACGCCACGTATGCCATGTTCAACGCCGTGCTGCCCGTCCGCCGCAAACTCCGCGTGACCGGCGACAAGTCGGCCCACACCTTCAGGTTCCGGCGCTGGGCGTCCTTGTTCGCCGGGAACCCGGTGCTCACGAGCGCGGTCTCCAGGCTGGCCGTGTCGCTCACCCGGATCGGTTCGCCGTTCAGGAACGCCCCGCCGCCCTTCGTCGCCGTGAACAACTCGTTCTGCCGCGGGTCGAGGATGACGCCCGCCACCGCCTCGCCGCCGGCCCACAGGCCGATGCTCACGCAGTACGCCGGCACGTCGTGGACGTAGTTGATGGTGCCGTCGAGCGGATCGACGACCCAGACCGGCGGGGTATTCGCCGGCGGGCGGATTTCGTCGATCTTCCTGCCGACGCAGTCCTCCTCGCCGAGGAAGGCGTGGTGCGGCAGTTTCGCCAGGATGTGATCGCGGACAGCCCTCTGCGAGGCGTGGTCGGCATCGGTGACGAGGTCGGCCCGCGACTTCTCCTTCACCTTGAACTGCTTCCGCCACCGCTCCAGTTCGGCCGCCCCGAGGCGGGCGGCTTCGACGGCCACGGACAGGCATTCGGTCAGGTTGAGGGTGCTCATGGGGGGTATGATACTCACCCCTCAGCCCCTTCGCCGACCTGTTAGCCCGACGCGCGAGCGAGGGCCGAGCCACCTTGTCGG
>CAYMHO010000345.1:0-7119 GCA_964390195.1 uncultured Fimbriiglobus sp.
ACCTTCGGGGTCATGATGAACACCACCTCCCGCCGCTCCTGCACCTGGGTGCGGTAGCGGAAGGCGGTGCCCACCCAGGGCAGGTCGCCGAGCACCGGCACCTTCGTCTCCCGCTTCTCGTCGCTCTTGCGGATCAGCCCGCCGAGCACCACCGTCTCCCCGTCGGCCGCCAGCACCGTCGTCTCCACCGTCTGGGTGTTGATGGCCGAGGCGAAGATGCCCGGCTGGATGGCCACGTTCGTCTGCACCGGGTCGGACACCTGCGGCTCCACCCGCATGAGCACCGAGTTGTCCGGGCCGATCCGCGGGGTCACCCGCAGCACGATGCCGATGTCCACGTAGTTCAGGCTCTGTGTCACCTGCCCGACGCCGTTGGTGGTCACCGGGCCGAGCAGCGGGAACTGCTGGCCGACCTGGAAGAAGCCGGTCTGGTTGTCGGTGAGCGTCAGGCTCGGGCGGGACAGCACGTCCACCCGCCCCTGCGCCTTGAGCGCCCGGATGAGCAGGCTGAACGAGTCCGACGCGGCCGACAGCACCAGCCCGCCGGCCCCGACGCCGGTGGTGCTCACCCGCCCCACCCCCAGGTTGCCCAGCCCGGAGAAGCCCACCTGGCTGGGGTTCACGTTCGACACGTTCGGCAGGGCGCCGGTGGTGTTGAAGTTGTACCCCGGCGTGCCGGGGGCGCCGCCGACGGTCGCCCCGCCGCGGGCGAACAGCACGTTCGACTGCAGCCCCAACTCCACCCCCACCTCCTCGGTGCTGCTCAGCCGCACCTCGGCGATGAGCACGTCCACGTGCACCTGCGGCGGGGCGGCGTCCACCGCCTGGAGCAGCCGCAGGATGTCCGGCATCATCTGCGGGCTGGCCGAGATGAGCAACTGGTTGGTGATCGGCTCCGGGGTGATGAGCACCTGCCGCTGCAGCACCGGCACGGCCGCGCTCGGCTGCACCGCCTGGATCTGCGTCACCTGCTGGCTGATGAACGTGGTCAGCGCGTTGGCCACGTCGGCGGCCGCCGCGTTCCGCAGTTTCACCACCTCCGTCGCGAACGGCTGCACGGCCGTCTCTTCCAGCTTGGTGATGACCGCCCGCACCAGGTCCAGGTCGTTCTGGCTGCCGGCCACGATGATCGAGTTCGTCCGCTGGTCGGCGGTCAGCCGCAGGTCGATGAGCGACGCCCCGTCGGACGGGTTGCCGGTGAGCGTCAGCAGCGGCCGGCCGGCCCCCTGCGTCTGGGCGGTACCCAGCCCGCCGAGGCCGCCCTGCCCGCCGAGCCCGCCCGCCCCGGTCTGCTGCCGGCTGAACAGTTGGATGAGCAGGTTCTGCACCAGCAGGGCGTCGGCCCGCTTCAGTTGGAACACCTGCACGTAGCTCTTGGCCGCGGCCACCCCGTCCAGTTCGTTCACCAGCGCCTCGACCAGCTTCATCGTCCGCTCCGGGGCGGTGACGATGAGCGCGTTGATCCGCGCGTCCGGGGTGATGTGCACGTCCTCCAGCAGGCCGGACTCGAACACCCCCTTCTCGGTGTTGAACTTCAGGGCCGTCGTCTTGGTGGTCACTCCGGCCGTGCGGGTGAGGGTGTTCTGCCCGGCCCCGCCCAGTCCGCCGAGACCGCCGCCCTGAGCCCCGCCGCCGCCGCCGGTGGCGAACGGGCTGGCCGCCGCCCCGCCGCCGCCGAACAAGTTCCCGCCCTGCCCCCCGCCCGCGCCCACCCCGGTGGCCCCACTCTGCGTCTGGCTCAGCCCCTGGGTGAAGATGTTCGAGGTGATGGTCTGGTTGATCACCTGGGCGAGTTCGTCGGCGAAGGCGTTCTTCAGGCGGAACACCCGCACCACGTTCGTCGCCCCCTTGTTCGGGCCGGAGCTGACGTCCGAGTCGAGCAGCTTGATCAGCCGGGCGATGTCCTCCTGGTCGGCCGGGCCGGCCTGCACCAGCACGGCGTTGTTGGACGAGTCGGCCGTCACCCGAATCTTGTCCGACGAGTCGCCGGGGAAGCGGGACTGGAACAGGTTGAGCAGTTGCTGCTGGACGATGGTGGCCGAGGCATTCTGGAGGACGTACTGCACCGGCTGGAGGGTGTCCGAGGTGCCGGAGTCGAACATGGCGATCTGCTTCTTCACCAGATCCATGCTCGACCGGGGCACCGCCACCAGGATGGCGTTCCGCCGCGGGATGGCGTACAGGATGATGTTCCCGGCCGCCGCGTTCTGGCCGGCGAACCCACCCCCGCCCTGGCCGCCGAACTGCCCGCCCAACCCGCCGCCGAACTGACCCCCGCCCGCCCCCGTGCGGGCGGCCTGCGGGAAGGTGAGCGACTCCGGCCCGAGGAGCAGGCGGCCGTACAGCACCTGCAGCTCGGCCACCACCACGCTCGCGTCCGCCTTCTTCAACTCCACCACGTCGATCGCCACCTGGATGTCCTTGGCGACGGTCGGCATGAGGATGTTGATCAGCCGCTTCATCGCCTCGATGTCTTCCTTCGTCTTCGCCCGGATGACGATGGTGCCGAGGGCGTCGTTGGCGAACAGTTGGGTGTCGTCGGACGGCTTCTCGAAGTTCAGTGTCCGCACCGGCGGCGGGTTGCCGCCCGGCGGCGGCTGCACGCCGGGGGTCGTCGGCAGCGGCTGCACGCCGGGGGTGCCCGGCTGGGTGGCCTGCACCTGAGTGACGGCCGGCATGCGGGCCGGCTCGTCGGACGGCACGCTCACCCGCGAGAAGGTGATGGTGGCTCGCGGCGGGGGCGCGAACGCCACCTCGGCGATGCCGCTCACCCGCGGGCCGTTGGAGCTGATCGGGTAATCGAACCCCGGCAGGAGATCGACCTCGGGGTCGAACAGCAGGGGGGCCGAAGGGGCTTCCGTGCCCCGGTATTCAAAAGGGCGCTGCCCTCCGCCGCCGTCGAGGTATGAGGCGTTGATCTGCCGGTCGCTCCGTTGGACGCGACCGCCGCGGCCGCCGCCACCGGCACCACCGCCACCGCGGGTGCCACCGCCGCCGCCCATCCCGCCGCCACCGATCCCGCCGCGGCCGCCGCCACCTCCACCCAGGCCGCCGAACCCGCCGCCGCCGATGCCGCGGCCGCCGCCGGGGGTGACACCGCCGCCGCCGCCGAACTGGCCGAACCCGCCGCCGCCCAGCCCGCCGAGTCCGCCGCCGCCGAACCCGCCACCGCCCAGCCCACCCAGACCGCCGCCGCCGAGGCCGCCCATGCCGCCGCGGTTGCCGCCGAACTGGCCCATGCCGCCCTGCTGCCCGCCGAGCGGGGTGGTGGCCGGCCCCTTACCCTGGATGGCTTCCACCAGCGCTTGCAGTTGGCTCGGGGCGATGCCCGTCACCTGCACCACCTCCGTCACCATCTCGCTGTCTTTGGTGTCCTTGTCCAGTTGCTCGCACAGCTCGCGGATGTCGGCGGCCAGGGCCTCGGTGCAGTCCACGATCACCTGGTTGGAGGCGACGTCGTAGTCCACGTTCAGGGCGGCCGCCGTCTGCTGCTGCGGCTGCTGGGGCATGAACGGGTTGAACGGCTGGGCCGTCTGCCCGCCCCCGCGGCGGCCGCCGGAGGTGTAGTTGGCGTACACGTTCCGGATGGTCACCACCATCTCGGACGCGCGGGCGTACTTGAGCGGGATGATGTGCCGCTTGGACACCCCCCCTTCCGCCTCCTCGCCGCTGTCGATGGCCTTCTTCAGCAGGTCCTTGATGGTGAACAGGTCGAGCTCGCTGGCCTTCACCACGATGAGCGAGTTGCTGCTCTTCTCGGCCACCACCTTCACCCGCCCGGCCTTCGGGTCGGCCGGGGTCGCCCCGCCGCCCAGGCCGAGCAGGGCGAGCGGGTTGAGCGCGGCCGCGATCCCGCCCCCGCCCCGCTGGTTCTGGTTCTGCTGCTGCTGCTGCTGCGAGACGTTGAAGATCTCGTTGATCACCTTGGCCGCTTCCTCGGCCGAGATGTTCTTCAGCCGGATCACCTCGTACCGCTCGGTCGCCTTGTCCGACGTGCGGTACAGGTTGAGCAGCTCGTACGCCAGTTGCACGTCCTTCGGGTCGTCGCCGGTGATGACCAGCTTGTTCCCGACGACGGTGATGACCACGTCCGGCTTCTTCTCCGGGTCGACCAGTTGGGCGCGGACCTGCCGCACCCCGCCGCTGCCGGGAAGGTCGCTGATCTTGTTCGGGCCGGTCGGCGGGCCCTTCGGCTCCTCCTTCTTCGGCTTCTCCTCCTTCGGCTTGGGCGGCGGCGGGGCGTTCGGGTCGAGCACCCGCACGTTCTTGCCGTTCATCACCCGCAGCATCTCGGCCACCCGCTCGGCCGTCGAACCGGGGTTCGACTTGTCGATCATGATGGTGCGGACTTTATCGCTCGACGGCAGGGCGGACGGGTCGCGGCCCTCCAGCGCCCGGATCATGTCCTCGGCCGCCTTCACCTGCTCGGCCGTCCCGCGGACCACCACCCCGGATTCGCCGTCCACCTTCGGGTCGACCGTCACCCCGCCGCCCACGTTCGTCTTCACCGTCGCCGCCAGGGCGACGAGCGTCTCGCCGCTGGAGAGGGTGGTCACCACCTTGGTGATGGTGCTGCTCACCGTCGCCGGCGGGACGGACAGGAACTCCTTGATGGCCAGGTGGTCGGCCTGGAAGGCGTACACCATGACGCGGTCGGTGCCGCTGGCCATGGCCACCACCGACGACCCGGCGTACTCGGGCTTGGCCATCAACTGCTTGGCCATCGCCTCGGCGGTGTTGGCGGTGACGGGGTACGTCTCCCACATGGCCTTGCCCGGGGACGGCCGCTCCTTCTCCCCCTTGTCCAGGTCCTTGATCAGTTCCTTGGCGGCCAGCACCTTGCCGACCGGGCCGGTGATGGTGAGCGAGTTCCGCTCGTCGTCCACGGTGATGGAGATGGCCTGGAACCGCTTGGCCGTGCCGGGGGCGGCCCCGGGGGCCGGGTTGGGCACCCACTGGCCGTTCACCCACGACCCGCCGCCGCCGCCCCACGCCGGGGCGGCCGCGGCCGGGGCGGCGTCCTCTTTCAGCAGGGTGCGGAGGGAGGCGGCCACCTCACTCGCCCGCTTGAACTTGCACGGGTGGGTGTGGGTGTCGTTCTTCTCCTTGATCGTCTCCTCGATCACCCGGAGGATGAACCGCACGTTGTCCGCCTTGTCCACCAGCAGCAGCTTGTCGGTGCCGAACGTGCTCACCTCGCCGAACTTGCTCAGGCTCTTCTTCACCTGCGGGAGCACTTCGTCCGCGTTCAGCGTCACCAGCGGGACGAGCATCTGCACCACTTCCGTCTTCCCGCGGGTGGCCAGCTCCTCGGCGGTGACGGTCGGGATGTGCACGCGGTCGATCTTGTCCGACGCCGGGATGGTGCTGAACGACTGCGTCTTGCGGAGGATGACGTAGTCCGGCTCGAGCATCTCGTTGAACAGGTCGATCAGCTCGCCCAGGGTGTACTTCTTGGTCGGCTTCAGGCTGAGGGTGCCGGTGGGGGTGTCCTTCGAGCGGTACGTCAGCCCGCTCTCCTTCTCCAGCCACTCGAACACCTGCCGCCACTCGGTCTTGACGAAGTTCACCTCGTACAACTTCTCCGGCGGCTTGGCCGGGTCGGCCTTGGGCGGGTCGGCTTTGACCACCGGCGGGGTGGTGGCCGGCGGGGTGGTCTGGGCGAGTGCGGCGCCGCCGAGGCCGGCGGCGAGCACCGCCGGCAGCCAGCGGCGAAGGGTCCGCCACGACGCGGGCGCGTGTACAGAATCCGTGCGTTGCGGAGCCATGAGTTCCCCCCGTGCGGACCGCGGTCGCGGTGATGGACGCCCCCGGATCGGCTATCCGACCCACGTCCGACGACTGACGGTCCGTGAAGATCCGCGAATTCGGCGGCGTCAATAACACCAGGGTACACCGCACGCAACCGCTCTTGGGGTCGAGTTGTGCGGTTTTAATCCCGGCCTCATCGTCCGAAACTGCCCGACTTCCCCGGCCGGCTCATTTGCCCGCCCGCCAACGGCAGTCACAAGAGTACCCGTACCGGGGAGCGATCTCGCGGGGGGACAATCGCCGATCGGGCTGGCGTCGGTCCTGCCCCGGTTCTTCCCGTCGAGCGATGACGGTTCCGGCGGGGGAGCGATGCCCGCCGGTACCATTCTCACCGCTTGGCGGTACGCCGGATCAGTTCCAACAGTGCGTCCAGGTGGTTCAGGTCACCCTTCTCCAGGATGCGGGCGACCCGGCCGTTCAGCCGGTCGAAGTCGGCGGAGGTGAGTTCCTTCGCCGTCAGCACCACCACCGGCACGCGGTGGCCGGGGTGCCGCTTGTTCAATTCGTCCAGGAAGCCGAACCCGTCGAGCACCGGCATCATCAGGTCGAGCAGCACGAGACCGGGCTTGTGGTCGTGGAACGCGGCCAACCCCTGTTCGCCGTCGGCCGCCTCGCGGATGGTCCACCCGTCTTTCTCCAGGTGGCGGCGGACGATCTCGCGGTTCTGCTGGTCGTCGTCGATCACCAGCACGCCGTCGGCGCGGCCGACCAGGTACCGGCGGAGGATGGCCCCGAGCCGCTGCCAGTCGATCGGCTTGGTCAGGTACTCGGTGGCGCCGAGGGCGAACCCGCGACCGCGGTCGTCCACGATGGTGAGCATCACCACCGGGATGTCGGCGGTGGCCGGGTCGCCCTTCAGTTGGCCGAGGACGGTCCAGCCGTCGGCGCCGGGCATGGCCACGTCCAGGGTGATGAGGCACGGCCGCTCCTCGCGGGCCAGTTTCAGCCCGTCGTCGCCGGTCGCGGCGAGGATCACCCGGAACCCCTCTTTGCCGAGGAAGCGCTGCATCAGTTCCCGCACCATCGGGTCGTCGTCGACGACGAGGACGGTGCGGCCGTCGGCCGGTTCGGCCGTGGTGGAGTCGGTGGCGGGCAGCGGGAGCGGGGGCGACACGACCGGCCGCGGCTGGGCGGCCGCTTCGACCACCGCCGGCAACTGCACGACGAACTCGGTGCCCACCCCTTCCTGACTGGTGACGCGGATCGGCGGCCCGCCCATCAGGTCGTTGAAGCTCTGGGTGATGGCCAGCCCCAGGCCGGTGCCGCCGGCCCCGCGGGTGGTGCTGCTGTCCGCCTGGTAGAACCGCT
>CAYMHO010000346.1:0-7090 GCA_964390195.1 uncultured Fimbriiglobus sp.
ACCCACCCGCCCGGCGGGCCGCAACAAACCCCCGGGGCCAACCCCGGGGGGCCGGGCTGGGGGCCCCCCCCGGGCGGCGGGCCCCCCGGCGTGTCTACGCCACGTCCGCGGGTCAGGCCCGGAGCAAGCGGCCGATGAGCAACCCCACCCCGAACCCGATGAGCACCGCCGGCAGCGGGTGCCGGCGGATCAACCCGCTCACGTTCTCCGTCGCGTCGCCCACCGCCTTGGTGGTCGTCTCGTACGCGTCGCCCGCCCACCGCTGCACCTTCTCGCCGGCGTGCTGGGCGCCTTCCATCACCTGCCCCACCGCCCGTTTCCCCTGGTCGGCCAGGTCGCCGGCCTTATCGGCCACCGCTTGTACGATCCCGCTGCCGGCGTCCCCGGCGTACTTCATTGCGTCTTTGCCGTGGTCGGCCGCCTGTTTGGCCGAATCCCCCGCCGCTTGCATCCGCGCTTTGGTCTGGTCGTTCATGGCGTCCTCCGTTGGTGGCGGACGGGCGACGGCCCGCTCGCCGGTGGTGTTTCTTCAGGCAGGTAGCGTGCCAACCGCCGGCTCGGGCGTCCGGGTCGCCCCACCGGCCTCCGCCGGCGGGTCCTGGGCGGCGAACACCGGCAGCCAGCCGGCGAGCGAGGCACGGGCGGTGGACAGCGATTCGGCGACCGCCGACGCCCCCGCCTCGGTGAACTGCGCGACCTCCTCGGCAGCCACCGGTCCGCCCCACCGCCCGACCAGGATGTGGACGTCCGGGAACCTGACCCGCAGCCGCTTGCACAGGTACCGCACGTGCGCGATGCCGTTCGGCGGCAGGGCGGCGATGCAAATCACGTCCGGTTCGAACTCGGCCGCCTGCTGGAGCAACTCGGAGGTGAGGGTGTTCACCCCCGTCACCCGCACGTCCCAGCGGGCGGCCGGGAGCAGCCCGGCGAACGCCTCCAGCGAAAGGCGGTCGGCCTCGTCGGACGCCGGGCAGGCGAGCACCTTCACCCGCCGCCCGGTGGCCGGCTCGGCCGCGTCGTCGCCCGCCCGCCGGCGGACCTCCAGTACGGTCGATTCCACCACCTCGGCGGCGATGGCCGTCACCTGTCGCTCGTCGTCCCCTTCCATCTGCCCGTCGTGCCGGGACTGCTTGACCAGCGACAGGGCGGGCACGACGACGGCGTCGAACACCGCCCGCGGGTCGTCCTTCGGGATGGCGGCCACCACCACCCGCTCGGCCTCGTCCTGGTTGCGGGCGGTCAGCCGCTGGAACAGCGACTGGGCAGGCGACAGGGGCGGCTCCGACCCGAGCAGCACCTCCAGGAAGCGGAACTGCGGCATGTGCTTGCCGACCACCACCAGGAACATGGTGAGCGGGCCGGACAGGACCAGCCCGATCGGCCCCCACAGGAACGTCCAGAAGGCGGCCATCACCAGCAGCGCCACCTCCGACACCCCCAGGCTGGTGCCGTACAGCCGCGGCTCGATCAGGTTGTTCGACAGCAGTTCCAGCCCGAGGAACAGGACCAGCACGCCGACCGGCTGCCAGTACCAGGTGTCCCCTTCGGACATGGCGGCGGAGAACCCGGCCGGCAGCAGCACGCCGATCCAGGTGCCCAGGTACGGCACGTACCGCATGATGGTGGCCAGCAGCCCCCACAGCAGGGCGTAGTGCACCCCGAGGGCGAACAGGCCGACGGTGCACACCACCCCGAACAGGGCGTTCAGTACGAACTGGGCGAACAGGTAGCGGCTGATGCGGGTGGTCGTCTCCCCGCCGGCCCGCGAGGCGGACGTCATCACCCCCAGCCCGAGCAGGCGGAACACCCGGTCCTGCAGGTCCTCCTTCGCCAGCAGCATGAACACCATCAGCACCAGGGCGAACGCCACCAGCCCGAGCAGCTCGGCCACCGGCCCGGCGAACGTGTCCAGCCGCGCCCACCAGGTGGACCCGGCCGGCTCGACCACCACCGCCTGCGGGGCGTCGGTGTTCTTCCGCGGGGCGACGCTCTGCTCCCACTCCTTCATGATGGCGCCCCACTTCGACTCCCCGTCCCCGAACACCGCCGTCCGCGTCCGCTCCAGCTTCTCCCGGATGCCGTCCTTGTGCCCGGCGACGGTTTCGGTCAGCCCGGCCAACTGGGAGACGAACACGGCGGCGGTGCCGCCCGCCAGCAGGACCGCCGCCACCACCACCAGACCGACCGCCGGCAGCCGACCCAGCCCCCGCCGCTGGAGGAAGGTCACCACCGGGGCGAGGACGGCGGTCAGGAACACGGCCAGCGCGAGCGGGATGAACACCGACCGCATCCAGTACAGGGCGCCCAGGATGAGGGCGGTGGTGACGACCGCCGACAGGATGATGAGTGAGCGTTGCCAGAGCGGCTTGGTGACGGGCTTCGGGACCGACGACATGAACGCCTCGGGGTGGGGACGACGAACGGAACGGCTCCTGAGGGGAGGCGTGCAATCGGGATGCCAGACGGGGCGGTTCGGCACGGGGCGTGCAACTCACCCGCCGCTCACGGGGCGGCTGGCCCCGACCGCTGAGGAGGAGTGGCGATGAAATACACCGGCTGGGCCGTGCTGATCATCGGCGTGCTGATCGGCGTGTACGGCCTGTTCACCATGTTCCCCACCGACCCGACCCTGACGCCGCCGGCCCAGGCGGACGCCACGCAGGCGCTCCCCCTGCCGCTGGGCGGCATCCTGCTCGGGTTCGCCGCCCTGGCCGTCGGGGTCGGGGTGACGCTCCTGCTGTACGGCCGCAGCGGGGTGATCAAAACGCGGGATCCGGCCGTCCGGAATTGAAGTGGGGTGGGGTCCCGAGTGCGGGCGGGTTGACCCCGGCACAAAGTCGCCGCCCCGCTCCACCGGCGGGCGCGGGGAACCGCACACCCGGAACGCCTACGCGATCGCATCCGTCCGGAAGGAACCGAGGGCGGCGACCAGCCAGCGGTCCGCGAACCGGCGGGCGTGGACCTGCACCCCGACCGGCAACCCGCCACCTGGCGGCCTCACCGGAACAACTGCGGCGGGGGTGCCCGGGGTCACCGTCGGGCACAGGTAGCCGCCCAGGAATTGCGAGTAGGGCACGGCGGCCCCCTCGAACCGGATCGGCCGGCCACTCCGCTGCCGCCGGATGGCCGGCGTCGGCGAGGTCGGCAGCACCCACAGCGGGTGTTCGACGAGGAAGCGGTCCGCCTGTGCCATCAACTCGTCGCGACGGGCCAACCCGTGCCGGTAGTCCGCCTCGCTCGCCATCAGCCCGCGGCGGATCGACACGCTCAGCGGACCGTCGCCGAGCCGCCCGAACAGGAACCAGGCGGCGAACGCCCGGATCGCCACCGCGTTCCGCAGCGGCCGCGGCAACGCCCCACGCATCTCGTACCCGACGAGCAACCCCCACAGGGCGAACGCCTCGTCGAAATCGAACGGCGGAACGGTCTCGACGACCTCGTGCCCGGCCGCCCGCGCCTGAGTGACGACCGCCTCGACGGCCGCCGCGGTCTGCGGATCGACCGGCAGGCCCGGGACGGATCGGGTGACGGCCACCCGGAGCCGACCCATCGGCGGGGCGGGAACCCGCGGGTCGGGTTCCGGCGCCAGCACCGACAGGAGCAGGGCCAGGTCGTCCAGCGAGCGGGCCATCGGGCCGAGCGCGAGCGCGGCGGGGGTGAGTGCCCCGCCGTCGGGGGCGATGTCGTCGGACGGGATCAGACCGAGGGTGGCTCGCAGGCCGTACACGCCGCAGCAGTGGGCGGGATACCGGATCGATCCGGCCACGTCGCTGCCCAGTTCGAGGGGGGTGAACCCGGCCGCCAGTGCCGCCGCCGACCCGCCGGACGACCCGCCCGGCGTGCGGGCCGGGTCGAGCGGGTTGACGCACTCCCGCCCGAGCGGCGGCGGCGGTTTGCACTGCCAGTCGAAGCAGCCGAACGGGACGGCCGTCCGGCCGAGGAACACCGCCCCCGCCCGCCGCAGCCGGGCGACCGCCTCGCAATCGCCCTTCGGGTGATAGAAGTGCAGGTAGGGCAGCCCGAAGGTGGAGCGGGAGCCGGCCACCCGGTACCCGTCCTTGAGCGTCATCGGCAGGCCGTGCAGCGGGCCGAGCGGGCCACCGGCGTCGGCCAACCGGTCGGCCGCGGCCGCCTGCCGGAGGGCGGCGTCCGGTTCCAGCCGGGACACGCACCGGACACGGTGGTCGCCGGCGGCGATGCGGTCGAGGAACACCCGCGTGACGTCCACCGAGCGGACCTCCCGCCGGCGGAGGGCACCGACGAGCGCTGTCGCGGACGAGAGCAGGGCGGGCGAATCTGCGCTCATCCGGTTTTCCTCCGCCGAACGACCCGGTCAAGTGCCGCGCCCGGTTCGGCAGGGGGGCGTACCGATTGCCGACGGCGACGGCCCCCTGGGCTTCGACCGCCGCGAGAACAGGAAGGAGGCGACGGCCAGGATGAGAAAACTCGTCACCGAAAGGAGGTGGTCGCACGCGTTGCCGACTTCGAGAACCATTCTCGAATCCGAGGGGTCGGTCGGGTCGTAGAGGACATCGACGGACCCGCACCCCATCATGTGCACCCCGCGCAACGCCACCTCGCGGCGAAACGGTCGGCGTTGGCCGTCCGCCTCGGCCTCGAACTCGTAGCTGACGCGGGTGAATTGTATGCTCCGCTCGGCGTCGTACTCCAGACTCGAACTCACCACCGTGGCACTGACGGGGACCCCGCGGACGTGCAGTTGTCCCCAGTGGTACCACAACGGGATGGACACGACAACGATCAGGCCGCCGAAACCGACCGACAGGTAGAAGACCCCTCGCAGTCCGCGGCGGACGGGCCACCAGCGACCTCGGTCCGTTCCGACGGCAGTTCCGGCCCCCTTGCGACCGAAGAAGCAGGACGCGAACACCACGAACAGGAACAGCCACGCCGCCACAAGGAACGGCCAAGCGATCGCCCACATGCCTCGGCCTCCTCCCGCCGAACGCCCCGGCTGGCCTGCCGCGGACCGGCTTGTGGTCGTCGCGGGTGCGACTCCGATCAGACGGGCCGCTTGGCCGCCAGCCGCGGGATCGACCGCGGAACCCGGTCCCACAACACACGGATCAGTTCCGGGTCCATGTACTCGTAGTCGTCCGCGATGCCCAGGCAGATCACCCGCTTGCCCCGCAGCCGCGTCCCGAACGCCCGCGCCACCCCCGCGCGGTGTTTCGGCTCCATGACCGCGATCACCTCGGCCCACTCGACCAACTCGGCCGTCAGCGGCTGGTCGGCGTCCGGGGCGATGCCGGCGGACGCCGTCTCGACGCCCGCCACCCCGGCGAACAGCCGCTCGGCCGTCGGGCTGCGGAGGCGGTTCCGGGCGCACACGAACAACACCCGCATGTCACGCCCTCCCGCGGCCGAGCGAGGCGTGTCTCACTTGTCCGACGCCGGCAGCACCCGGATGGCGACCGCCGTGTTGTCGTCCTCGACGGAACGGGTGAGCGCCAGCTTCATGCCGGATTTCAGATCCTTCACGGCGACCGCCTTCCCTTCGCCGTCGGTCACGGTCGTCGTCTTGAGCAGGTGATACACCTGCTTCTGCATGTTCCGACCGGCGAGGACCGTGATCGTGTTCCGGTCCGGGTTCGCCGAGCGGAACTCGCCCTGGGCGGTGCCCCCGTCCACGCTGACGCTGGCCGCGTTCGTGCCGTCCAACTGCACGACGACCGGGTACCCCTTCTTCAAGTCCGCGAGCTTCGCCGCCGCCCCATCCTGTCAACCTCCTCGCTCTCGAAGACGGTGACGCGACCTGGGATCAGATCCACGGGGGCGTCTGGTGCCGCGTCTCGACGGTCCCGCCGCCGACACCGATGGCGATCTCGGACGCCAGATCGACGCTGGCCACCACCTGCGGCCACATGAAGTCGAGGCCCTTCGCGTCCCGCGGCACCGTCCACAGGCTGGACACGTGCGCGTTGTCCACCTGGATGGCGATGTGGCACGGCTGCTCGTACCCGGAGCGATAGTAGAAGACGATGTCGCCCGGATGCCCCAGGCCCAGTTTGCTGAACGCGGCACGGTAGAACGCGGCCGCGCCCATCGCCGACTCGTCCCGCCCGCCGAACGTGAACTTCGGCCGATCCTTGGTCGCCACCGGGTTGTGCAACAGCGCCGCCGTGCCGACCGCCGCGTCCTGTCGCATCTTGTAGTCCCGCAGGTGCGTGTCCTTGGCCACCTTGCACCGCCACGCGACGTAGATCGGCCACAGCCAGCAGACCAACTGGATGTACTTGCCCGTCTTCGGCGTCCGGTCCGACTTGGAGTTGTCGAGGAAGTTGTTCAGGTTCCCGCCGCCCTGCCAGGTGATCTGCGGGTCGCCCTCCAGGGCGAGGGCCAGCTTCACGACCTTCTTGCGGTTGCCGTCGGTGATCGCGTCCGCGCCCGTGACCAGTTGGGCGATCTCTTGCGTGGAAAATTGCGGCATGTCCGCCTCCCGTTGGTTCTGGATTCCCGAACCGGGTGACGTAACGCCCGGAGGATTGCAGGGTTTACGGGATGGGGTGGTCGGTTCTTTCGCGCGGCGGTGGATTCGCCCGCTTCGCCACCTGACGGCACCACAGGTCCACGCGGACGGGGTACTGAAAACCGTACCCCGTTCGACCCGACATGGGGGTCACGAATCGCCGCTTGGTAGCGCGCGACCTGGTTCGGCGGACCTTTACTCGGGGGCGACCGGCGAGTGCTGCTCCCAGCCCGGCCACCGCTCCGCGTGGGCGGCGGCCAACACCGCCGCCGCATCAGGGAACCGCCGCGCCCCCCGCCGGGCGAGGAAGTCGGTGGCTGCACGGTCGAGGCCGGCCGTCTCGATGATGACGTACCGGAATCCGACCTCCGGGAGCCAGAAACACGGCAGGTCGCCGCCAGGTTCGCCCACGAGGGAGTAGGCCGCTAGGGGGATGCCCCGACCGCCCAGGTACTCGGCCAGTTCCTCGTCCGAGCACGCTTGTACCACCTCAGCCCTCCGCCGCCGAACTTGTTATCAGGTTGCGCCGTGCGCGACCGATCACCGCTAAGCACATAGCCGGGGATGCGTAGAATGTTTCATGCTCCACATCTCCCTGTC
>CAYMHO010000347.1:0-6968 GCA_964390195.1 uncultured Fimbriiglobus sp.
ACATCACCCGCACCACCCCGGCCAGCTTCGAGCCGACCATCGACTACGTCGTCACGAAGGTGCCGCGGTTCGCGTTCGAGAAGTTTCCCGACGCCGACGGCACGCTCACCACCCAAATGAAGAGCGTGGGCGAGACGATGGCCATCGGCCGCACCTTCAAGGAGAGCGTGCAGAAGGCCCTCCGCGGCTTGGAAGTCAAACGGTTCGGCCTGGGGTGCGACCGCGAGGACAAGTGGGGCGGGCCGCAACAGCCGAAGCCGGACGAGGTGCTGAAGAAGCTGAGCACCCCGAACGCCGAGCGGATCTGGTTCATCCGCTACGCCATGAAGGGCGGGATGAGCGTGGACGACATCCACGCCCGCACCAAGATCGACCGCTGGTTCCTCCGCAACCTGGAGGAACTGGTGAAGTTCGAGGACGAGTTGGCGGCGTGCCCCGGACCGAACGAATGCGACTTCGACCTGATGCTGAAGGCCAAGCAGTTCGGGTTCGTGGATCGCCAACTGTCGAACATCTGGAAGTGCGGCGAGGGCGACGTGCGGCAGCGGCGGAAGGAGCTGGGCGTGGTGGCCGTGTTCAAGTCGGTGGACACGTGCGCCGCCGAGTTCGAGGCGTACACGCCGTACTACTACAGCACCTACGAGCGGGGGCCGGTCGTCGTCGGCGGGGACGGGTCCACGGCAGCCGAAGACGAAGTCCTCCCCTTCACCGGCAAGCCGCGGATCATGATCCTCGGCGGCGGGCCGAACCGCATCGGGCAGGGGATCGAGTTCGACTACTGCTGCGTGCAGGCCGCCCGCGAGCTACGGAAGCACGGGTACGAGGTGATCATGGTGAACTCCAACCCGGAGACCGTGAGCACCGACTACGACACGTCCGACCACCTGTTCTTCGAGCCGCTCACCGTCGAGGACGTGCTGAACATCTACGAGCGGATGAAGCCGGACGGGGTGATCGTGCAGTTCGGCGGGCAGACTCCGCTCAACCTGGCCAAGCCGCTCGAGCAACTCGGCGTGAAGATCATTGGCACCAGCGTGGACGACATCGACAAGGCCGAGAACCGCGAGCGGTTCGCCGAACTGATCAACCAGCTCAAACTGAAGCAGCCGGCCAACGGCAACACCACCGAGCTTCAAGGGGCGCTGAGCATCGCCCGCGGCATCGGCTTCCCGGTGCTGGTGCGGCCGAGCTTCGTCCTCGGCGGGCGGGACATGCGGATCGTGTACACCGAGCAGGAACTGACCGAGTACCTCGCCCGCATCGGCCCGGAACTGAGCAAGAGCAAGCCGCTGCTCATCGACAAGTTCCTGGAGAACGCCGTCGAGGTGGACGTGGACTGCCTGAGCGACGGCACGCGGACGGTCATCGGCGGGGTGATGCAACACATCGAGGAGGCCGGCATCCACAGCGGCGACTCGGCGTGCGTCATCCCCCCGCACTCGCTGCCGGCGGTGGTGGTGGACGAGATCCGGCGGCAGTCGAAGCTGTTGGCGGAAGCGCTGAACGTGAAGGGGCTGATGAACCTGCAGTTCGCCCTGCGGCCGGACCCGGCCAGCCCCGGCGGGTACGAGGTGTACATTCTGGAGGCGAACCCGCGGGCCAGCCGCACGGTGCCGTTCGTCAGCAAAGCCACCGGCGTCCAGCTCGCCCGCCTGGCGTCCCTGGTGATGGTCGGCAAGACGCTCGACGAACTGGGCGTGATGAACGAGACGGTGCCGACGCACTACTCGGTGAAGGAGAGCGTGTTCCCGTTCAACAAGTTCCCCGGCACCGACATCATCCTCGGCCCGGAAATGAAGAGCACCGGCGAGGTGATGGGGTCGGACCGCACCGTGGGAATGGCGTTCGCCAAGGCCCAGATGGCGGCGAACGCCCCACTGCCGACGAGCGGGACGGTGTTCGTCAGCATCGCCAGCGACGACGACAAGCGGGCGGCGGCGAAGTTGGCGACGCGGCTGGTGGCCCTCGGGTTCAAGCTGATCGCCACCCCCGGCACGGCGAACGTGCTGCGGGCGAGCGGGGTGGACGTGCAGGTGATCGCCAAGATCCAGGAGGGGGCGCGGCCGAACATCCTGGACAAGATGAAGAACGGGGAGATCGCGCTGGTCATCAACACGCCGAGCGGGAAGGCGACGAAGTCGGACGAGGTGAAGATCCGCTCGGCGGCGGTGTCGCACCGCATCACCTGCATCACCACCCTGTCCGCCGCGGAAGCGGCGGTGGACGCCATCCAGGCACTGGTGCAACAGGAGTTGACCGTGACCGCGTTGCAGGACTGGTTCGGTGAACCGGCGGCGTGAGCCCAATGGGGTGGTGGAGTGGTGAACCGGCGGCGTGAACCGCCTGGGTGATAATCAACCCAGGCGGCTCACGCCGCCGGTTCACCAAACGGTGGCTAACTCCGCCTCGAACCGCCCTATCGGAGGCACATCCATCGCCCACGCTCGAAGGCGCCGTCGCTCTCACCGGCCTGCCGCCGCACCGCGGGCTGATCGTCAACCTTTGCTTCTTCCCGGTGCCGTCGGTCGACACACCGGCCCCGTTCGGCGGCGACCCACCGACCGACGCCGTCACCGACTGCCATCAGGTGATCAAACAGGCCGACCTGAATACCGAAGTGGACCAACTCGCCTATGACCTACCGCTCACAATCCAGCGTCCGGCCGGCTTCTACTACCTGCAAGTGCGGGTGATCCTGTTCCGCGCTCAAGCGGGTAAGATGTTCGCCCAAGCCGAACAGTTCTTCTTCGCCCGCCGCCCGCTCCCACTCATCGACCAACCACCCGGCCGCGTCACGTTGCCGGTGCAGTGGCCACAAATCCCGCTGGACGAACTGGGCACCGACGGGGTAATCGAATCGCGGCCGTGAAGGCACGTCACTTCTTCGTGGCCGGGCCGAGAGTCACCTTCTTGCCGCCCGCCTTCAGGGCGAACGCCGCGTCCGCCTTGTCCCACGTCATCGTGTCGGCGGACAGCGGGGTGTTCGGGGCGGTCGCGTCGTAAATGATGACGCTCCGCGACCCGCCGAGGAGCGAGTACTCGCGGTACGTCTCGCCCGGTTGCAGTTTGATGCACTTCCCGTTCACCGGGCGGTTGAGCGGGCCGCTCATCTCCTGGACGAGGATCACCTGTTTGGTGTCGTTGGTGACGGTGATCCAACCGGCGTTGGCCGCGTTCAACGGGCCGTACGCGGACACCAGTAGTGCGAGGGCGAGCGGGAGTCGGAAGGTGCGGAACATGGGGCACCCGATGCCGAAAGCCGACGCGAACCGCTCGCGTCGTCATCGGAGAAACGCTAGCTCACGGGCGGCTTGCGCCGGGTGGAAAACGGAAAGGGCGGCCGGACTGACCGGCCGCCGTCGGCGGAAGTGGTGACGGTTGTGGTGGTTAGGGTGACCGGCTCTCGCCGAGAGCCGGTCGAGATGTCGCTCTCGACGAGAGCGATCCACCCTACGCCGCCTGCCGGTGTTCGCCCAGACTGGCCTCGAACGACTTCACCGTGTCCACCGCGAACTGGATCGCCGGGCCGGTCCATCGGGTGATGTCGTCCCCGAACCCCGCCTTCACCCCCGCCTGCGAGACGTGCGAGAGCAGCGCCCCCAGCCCGCACCGCTTGTCGTTCGCCAGTTTCGCGTCGTACTCCCGCAGTCTCCGGTGCAGTTCCTCGCCGGTGTTCGGCAACTTCGGGGTGGCGGCCGGCTTGGGCTGCGGTTTCGGCGTGGCGACCGGAGCAGGGGCGTTTTTCGCCTTCGGGATCGCCCACGCCGGCAGTTGCGGGGTGCCGCTGAACGCCCGCTTCTGCGGGTCGTAGTCGCACCACACGGCCGGCAGGCGGTACAGGTAGCGGCCGATGCCGAACTTGACGGCGGCGCGTTTGAGGGCGTCGCTGAAGGCCGCCTTCAGACGGTCGCCGACGTCCGGCTGCTCGCTCGGGGAGCCGACGTCGGTCTTCACCACCCACTCGCCGTTCAGCCGCAGTTTCAGCCGGCACATGACCGACCCGTCGGTGAGGATTTCGTACTCGTCCATCCAGTTGTGAACGCCGAGCACGTCGTCCAGGCGGTCCTGGATGACGCGGCAGTCGATGTACGCCAGGGCGAGGGCGCGGTTGCCCTTCACGCTCTGCGGCTTGAACTTCACCTCGGTCGGCAGGAACGGCGCGGTCAGGCTGTCGGGGTCGAACGTGGGGGTCGGTTGGTCGATCACAGTGGATACTCCGGAAGGAATGGGTGGAGTGTACGGAAGTGCATTGGATGGCGGAATGTGCGTTGTCGTTACGTCGGCGGCCTATCGCCGTCCGGTCGCGTCGGGTACGGTTGTAGGGGTGATCCCGGAGGGAGGGCGTCCGATGTTCCGAACCCGCGTGTGGGCGGTGGGCGTGCTGGCGGCGTGCGTCGGCGTGGTGGTCGCTCAGTTGCCGCAACTGCCAACGCCGGTCGATCCGCCGGCCAAGCCGGACGAGAAGGAGAAGCCGCCGGAGATCGGGTGGGAGGTCCGCACGCCCGACGGCAAGCAGCGGAAGGTGACGCCGGTGGACACCGAACTGACCGTCGAGACGAAGTTCGGCACCGCCAAGGTGCCCATGAAGGAGGTGAAGAGGATCGAGTTCGGCCTGCGGATGAGCGATGAGCAGCGGAAGAAACTTGCCGACGCGATGGCGGACGTGATCGGCGGCACTGGCCGCGTCCGCGAACTGGGCAAGGAGACGCTGATTGATCTCGGGCTGACGGCATACCCGGCGGTGCAGCGGGCGATGAAGACGGCTCCGAAGGAGGCGCTCCCGCACCTGGGGGTGGTGGCCGACAAGCTGAAACGGCTGAACGGCCCGGACGACGACGACCCGACCGACGCCGACGTGGTGGTGACGGCGGACGGCTCGCGGTTGTGCGGCAAACTGGTGCCGGAGGGGGTGCGGGTGAAGGTGGGCGAGGCGGCGGCGAAGGCGGTGACGTGGGCGGACGCCCGCGTGCTGTCGTTCGGCGAGATCGAGGACAATGAGAAGGTGGAGGTGGTGAAGATTGAACAGTTCGGCATTCACGGGCTGATGACCACCCACTTCGACAAGGTGGTGGGGGTGGAGGTGACTGGGGTGGGGCAGGGGTCGGTGTGGGGGAGCAACCCGTACACCACCGACTCGACCCTCGGGGCGGCGGCCGTCCACGCCGGGGTGCTTAAGGTGGGGGAGACGGCGATCGTGAAGATCCGGGTGAAGGCCGACCTGGGCGGGTACGTCGGGAGCACCAAGAACGGGGTGACGACCAACAACTGGGGGCCGTACCAGGGGTGCTACGAGGTGGTGTCGAAGGGGAAGAAGAAGTAGGGGCCTGAGGGTAAAGGACAGAGTCTGCGACCTCTGTCCTCTGGCTTCGAGCCTCTGCCCACTGTCAAGACGCCCCGATACGGGTGACGACCCACCCGAGGCCGATGGCCAGGAGCATGAGGAACCCGCCGGCGCCGAGCATGATCCAGTCGCGGCGGTCGAGGTCGAGCAACCCACGGGGTTCGTCGTCCTCGTCGTCCTCGTCGCGGTCGGACAGGTGGACCAACTCGACGTTGATCTCGGCGGCCGGCGGCACCGCCACCGGGGCGGGGGCAACCACCATCGGCGCCGGGCGGGTGCCCGGTTTCGGTTCCGCCGCCGACTTGGTCGCCGGCTTGCGGGCGGCCACCGGAACGGCCGCCGACGCGACCGGCAGCGGCGCGGGGACGGGGCTGACGGGTTTGGCGATGGCAATCGGGGTGGCCTGAGCCGCGACCGCCGCCTTCATCACCTCCACCGGCATCTCCATCGCCGACTCGGTCTCCAGCCACTCCTTGTAGGCGGGCAGCACCGCCGCGGCCTCGGCCCCCGCCGCCTGCTGGGGCAGGAACGGGGCGATCAAATCGGCCGCCTCGGCGGGCGTCTGCGGGCGGTCGTCGGCCTTCTTCGCCAAAAGCTTGTCCACCGCCGCCGACAAGCCGGGCGGCACCTCCGGCACCAGTTCCCGCACCGGCGTCACCGGCGTGGTGGCGTGCTTCACCATCATGGCCATCACGTTCCGCTCGGTGAACGGCGGGCGGCCGGCGAGCAGGTGGTACAGCACCCCGCCCAGGCTGTAGATGTCGGCCCGGATGTCGGACGTGCGGGCGTCGCGGGCCTGCTCCGGGGCGAGGTAGTCCGGGGTGCCGAGGATGGCCCCCTCGGTCGTCAGGTGCAGGTCTTGGGTGACCGCGCTGGCCTCGTCGAACAGCTCCCGCCCGAGGCCGATGTCCAGGATCTTCACCGTGCTGCTCAGGGTGTCCGCCTTCGGCGGCGGGGTGAGCATCAGGTTGGCCGGCTTCAGGTCGCGGTGGACCATCCGCTTCTCGTGCAGGTGGTGCAGCCCCTGGAACGCCTGGTGGATGAGCCGCACGGCCTCGGCCGGCGGCAGCTTCTTCCGCCGCTCCAGCACCGTGTCGAGCGTCTCCCCCTCCAGGTGCTCCATGACGATGAAGTGGACGCCCCCGCCCTGGCCCACCTGGAACGCCCGCACCGCGTTCGGGTGGTCGAGTTGCGTCAGCAGGCGACCTTCCCGCTGGAAGCGGGAGAGGGTGTTCGCCTCGCGGGCCTTCGACCCCGGCAGCACCTTGAGCGCCACCACCTGCCCGGACGTGTGAATGGCCTTGTACACCCCGGCCGACTGCCCGCTGCCGATCCGCTCCAGGATCACGTAGTCGCCGACGACGAACCCCTCCGCCCGCCCCCGCTGGATGAGCGCCGCCTGGTATTCGGTCAGGTACCTCTCGCGGACGAGGAACTTGCGGAACCCGTCCACGTCGGCGTCCGACGCCTTCGGGTCGGCGGTCCACCGCCGTCGCAAGTCCTGCAGGTCGGGTTCGCCGAGCAGTTTGCTCCGGCCGATGGCGGCACAGTACTCGGGGACAGAGGCGACGGGGGTGGCCATGGGTGCGGGACGGCTCCGAGCGCGGCGGGTCGTACCTGGGGACTA
>CAYMHO010000348.1:0-6939 GCA_964390195.1 uncultured Fimbriiglobus sp.
GCGGTGCAGGACCAGGCGGCCAAGCTCATCCACATGAGCGGGACGGACTTCTACTACCGGCCGCAGATCGAGCTGGCCGAGCGGCTGGCCCGCACCGCCCCCGGCCCCACGCCGAAGAAGGTGTTCTTCTGCAACAGTGGGGCGGAGGCGGTCGAGGCGGCACTGAAACTGGCCCGCTGGCACACCGAGCGGTCGCGGGTGGTGGCGTTCTTCGGGGCGTTCCACGGCCGCACCTACGGGGCCATGTCGCTCAGCGGGTCGAAGTTAGTTCACCGCCGCGGGTTCTCCCCGCTGGTGCCGGACGTTCATCATGTGGCGTTCCCGAAGGAGTGCCCAGGCACCTGCGACAACCGCCGCAAGGGGCAGTGCAGCCTGATCACCGATCTGGAAGCGACCATTTTCAAGCGGATCGCCCCGCCGGAGGAGGTGGCGGCCATCTTCGTCGAGCCGATCCAGGGTGAAGGCGGGTACCACCCGCTGCCGGCCGGGTGCATGCCGGCACTCCGCGAGCTGTGCGACAAGCACGGCATCCTGCTGGTGGTGGACGAGATCCAATCGGGCATGGGCCGCACCGGGAAGCTGTGGGCGGTGGAGCACCACGGCGTCGAGCCGGACATCGTGTGCAGTGCGAAGGGCATCGCGTCCGGGTTGCCGCTCGGGGCGATCATCGCCAAGGCGGACGTGATGGACTGGCCGCCGGGCAGCCACGCCAGCACGTTCGGCGGCAACCCGGTGGCGTGCCGGGCCGCCCTCGCCACGCTGGACTTGCTCGAAGGCGGGTACACGGCGAACGCGGCCGAGCGGGGGGAACAACTGCGGGCCGGACTACGGAAGCTGCCGGGTCTGACGAACGTTCGTGGGCTGGGGCTGATGACCGCCGCCGACGTGCCGAGCGCGGGCGTGCGGGAGAAGGTGATCGACGGCTGCTTCCGCCGCGGGCTGCTGCTGCTCGGCTGCGGCGAAAGCGCCATCCGCTTCTGCCCGGCCCTGTGCGTGACGGAATCGCAGGTGTCCGACTGCCTCCGCATTTTGGGTGAGGTGCTGGTCGAGACGGCGGAGGTGCCGACCCGCAGCCCCA
Source organism: uncultured Fimbriiglobus sp. (assembly GCA_964390195.1). GTDB lineage: Bacteria > Planctomycetota > Planctomycetia > Gemmatales > Gemmataceae > JALHQU01. The sequence continues at coordinate 1,079 of CAYMHO010000348.1, forward strand.
CCCACCCGTCCGGCGGGGCGTGACATCCGCTGCCCACCCCGGTTCGTATCATCCCCGTTCGCCCGCTTCGCAACCGGGGTTTTCCGATGCCTGACGCCGCTCCTCCCGGCCCGCCGCCGCCGGACCAGCACCTCGTTCAACTGATCTTCGGCAAGTGGGTGTCGATGGCCGTGGCCGTCGCCGCCAAGTTGCGGCTGGCCGACAAACTGGCCGCCGGCCCGAAGTCCGCCGCCGAGCTGGCCGACGAGACGCTCGCCCACGCCCCCAGCCTGTTCCGCCTGTTGCGGGCGCTGGCGTCGGTCGGCGTGTTGGCGTCAGACGACGCCGGCAAGTTCCGTTTGACCCCCGTCGGCGAACTGCTCCGCACGGGCGTGCCGGGGTCGATGCGTGGCGTGGCCGACTACTGTGGGGCGATGTGGAGCTGGCGGGCGTGGGAAGGGTTGACCGACAGCGTGAAGACCGGTCGCACGGCGTTCAACGAGGTGTTCGGCGAGGGCTGCTTCGACTACCTGGCCAAGCACCCGGCCGAGCAGGCGGTCTTTGATGAAGGGATGACCGGGTTTTCCGGTGCGGAAGCGGACGCCGTCGCCGCGGCCTACGACTTCAGCCGGTTCGGCACGCTGGTGGACGTGGGCGGCGGGCACGGGCACCTGCTCGGCACCATCCTGAAGAAGACGCCGAGCCTCCGCGGTGTGCTGTTCGATTCGCCGCACGTCGTCGCCGGGGCGAAGCTGAAAGACATGGGAGTGGCCGACCGTTGCACCACCGTCGGCGGTAACTTCTTCGAGGGCGTGCCGGCCGGCGGGGACGCGTACATCATGAAGCACATCATCCACGACTGGAACGACGCCGACTGCGGGACCATCCTCGGGCACATCCGCAAAGTGTCGAAGCCGGGCACGAAACTGCTGGTGGTGGAGTTGGTGATCCCCCCCGGCGACGACCCGCACCCCGGCAAGCTGCTCGACCTGGAGATGCTGGTGGTGGCCAGTGGGAAGGAGCGGACCGAGGCCGAATACGCCGCCCTGTTCGCGGCCGGCGGGTTCAAGCTGACCCGCGTGGTGCCGACGCAGGGGCCGGCCAGCGTGGTCGAAGCCGAAGCGGTGTGAGCGCCGTACAACACCCGCTCCCGCAAGGAGCGGGTGTTGAGGGCCGTTCATGGCGACTGTTCTGGTCACGGGTGGGTGCGGGTTCATCGGAAGCAACTTCATCCGCCACCTGCTGGCGACCGACCCGGCGGTTCACGTCGTCAACTTTGACGCCCTCACGTATGCCGGCAACCTGGCCAACCTGACGGACGTCGAAGGCAACCCGCGGTACACGTTCGTCAAAGGCGACGTGACCGACCGCGAGGCGGTGCGGGTGGCGATGAAGGGGGTAACGGACGTCATCCACTTCGCGGCGGAAAGCCACGTCGATCGCAGCATCCAGGACAGCGGGCCGTTCCTGAAGACGAACGTGATCGGCACCCAGATGCTGCTCGACGCCGCCCGCGAGTTCAAGGTGGCCAAATACGTCCAAGTCAGCACCGACGAGGTGTACGGCAGCCTCGGCGACACCGGCCTGTTCACCGAAGAAACCCCGCTCCACCCGAACAGCCCGTACTCGGCGAGCAAGGCGTCGGCGGACCTGTTAGTGCAAGCCTACCAGCACACGTTCGGCCTGTACGCCGTCGTCACGCGGTGCAGCAACAACTACGGCCCGTATCAGTTCCCGGAGAAGCTGATCCCGCTGTTCGTGTCGAACCTGCTGGCGGATCAGCAGGTGCCGGTGTACGGCGACGGCATGCAGGTGCGGGACTGGATTCACGTTCTGGATCACTGCAAGGGTGTGGAAGCGGCGTGGCGGAAGGGCAAGAGCGGCGAGGTGTACAACTTCGGCGGCCAGTGCGAGAAGGCGAACCTGCACCTGACGAACCTGCTGCTGGAACTGCTTGGCAAGCCGAAGACGCTCATCAAGTACGTCGCCGACCGCCCCGGCCACGACCGCCGCTACGCCATCGACTGCACCAAATCGGAGACGGAACTCGGCTGGAAACCGGAAGTGCCGTTCGAGACCGGGCTGAAAGAAACCATCGACTGGTACCAGGCGAACGCCGCCTGGGTGGCCGCCATCAAGAACAAGGACTACCTGGCGTACTACGAGAAGCAGTACGGCAACCGATAACGGCAAACGGCGCGACGCACACGGAGCCGACGATGAAGGCGATCCTCTTGGCCGGCGGCAGCGGCAGCCGGCTCTACCCCCTCACCCGGTCGGTGAGCAAGCAGCTCCTGCCGGTGTACGACAAGCCGGTCATCTACTACCCGCTGTCGGTGCTCATGCTGGCCGGCATCCGGGATGTGCTGATCATCAGCACCCCCCGCGACACCCCTCGCATCGAGGAACTGCTCGGCTCCGGGGACCAACTCGGGATGCGGCTGCAGTACAAGGTTCAGCCGAACCCCGGCGGCATCGCCCAGGCGTTCATCCTCGGCGCCGAGTTCATCGGCACCGACCCGGTCTGCCTGGTGCTCGGGGACAACATCTTTTTCGGCCACGACCTGATGCCGATGCTGGTCGACTCGGCCGGGCTGACCCGCGGGGCGCGGGTGTTCGCCTACCACGTCAACGACCCGGAGCGGTTCGGGGTGGTGGAGTTCGACCGCCAGTTCCGGGCGGTGAGTCTGGAGGAGAAGCCGGCCAAGCCGCGGTCGAACTGGGCCGTCACCGGGCTCTACTTCTACGACGGCCGGGTGGTCGAGATCGCCAAGGGGCTGAAGCCGTCCGCCCGCGGCGAGCTGGAGATCACGGACGTCAACCTGCAATACCTGCGGGAAGGGACGCTCACCGTCAGCCCGCTCGGCCGCGGCGTGGCCTGGCTCGACGCCGGCACGTTCGACTCGCTGCTGTCGTCGTCGCAGTTCGTGCAGACGCTGGAGGAGCGGCAGGGGCTGAAGATCGCGTGCATCGAGGAGATCGCGCTGCTGAAAGGGTTCATCACCATCGACCAGTTCGCCGCCCTCGTGGCCGGGTGCGAGAAGACCGAGTACGGCCAGTACCTGGTCCGCGTCCTCAAGGAGCACCGGGCGTCCGCCGGGTGAGTGGGACGGTGGCACTCTCGACGGCCTCGACGTGGCCAACGAACTGGTGCCGAACACCCCGCCGGTGTGGTGAACGACGAGCCGCGACCGCCAGTGGGCGGACTTGAACGCCCGCTCCCTGGCGGTCGCGGCTCGTTCCGGCACAATACCCTCTCGCCCACCCCCGAGAGGACGCTGCCGTGTCCCGCTTCACCCCGTTCCTGCTGCTCGTCGCGGCCCCCGCACTGGCCGTCGACCCGGATGCCGCCAAGCCGCCGGTGGCTAAGAAGGTGCCGCACACGTTCGAGTTGCACGGGAAGACCATCTCCGACGACTACGCCTGGCTGAAGGACAAGAAGAGCGCCGACACGATCGCCTACCTGGAGGCCGAGAACGCCTACGCCGCGGCGGTCATGAGGCCGACCGAGAAGCTGCAGGCGAAGCTCTACGACGAGTACCTCTCCCGCATCAAACAGACCGACCTGAGCGTGCCGTACCGCGAGGGGAACTACTGGTACTACTCGAAGACGTTCGAGGGCAAACAGTACCCGACGTACTGCCGCAAGAAGGGGGCGCTCGACGGGGCCGAGGAAGTGATCCTGGACGTGAACGAACTGGCGAAGGGCGAGAAGTTCATGTCCGCCCGCGTCGCGGACGTCAGCGACGACGGCACCAAGATCGCGTTCCTGAGCGACACCACCGGGTTCCGCGAGTACATGCTGAGCGTGAAGGACCTGACCACCGGCAAGGTGCTCGAAGACAAGTTCGTGAAGGCGAACAACCCGGTGTGGGCGGCCGACGGGAAGACGCTGTTTTATGTGACGGAGGACGCCGCCAAGCGGTCGAACAAGCTGTGGCGGCACACTGTGGGCGAACCCAAGGACAAGGACGTGCTGGTGTACGAGGAGAAGGACGAGTTGTTCCGCCTCGGGGTCGGACGGTCGAAGGACAAGAAGTACCTGTTCCACTCGTCGGGCAGCAGCACCAGCAGCGAACAGCGGTACCTGAGCGCCGACACCCCGGCCGGCGAGTGGAAGACGATCCTCCCCCGCGAGGACAAGCACGAGTACTCCGCCGACCACCGCGACGGCCTGCTCTACATCCGCACCAACCGCGACGGGGCGACCAACTTCAAGGTGGTGACGTGCCCGGTCGCCGACGCCCGCGACCCGAAGAAGTGGAAGGACTTCCTGCCGCACAACCCGAAAGCTCTGGTGCAGGGGGTCAGCCTGTTCAAGAGCTACGCGGTGATCTCCGAGCGGGAAGCCGGCATCCCACAGCTTCGGGTCCACCGCTTCGCCGACGGCACCTCATACCGCATCGAGTGGCCGGAGCCGGTGTTCAGCAGCGGGGCCGGGGCGAACCCGGAGTTCGACCTGGAGAAGGTCCACGTCAGCTACACGTCGATGGTGACGCCGGCGTCGGTGTACGAGGTCGACCTGAAGACGAAGGCGAAGACGCTGCTCAAGCGGCAGGAGATCCCGGCCGGGTACAAGCCGGAGGAGTACGTGAGCGAGTGGGTGTTCGCCACCGCCAAGGACGGCACGAAGGTGCCGATTTCGCTGGTGTACAAGAAGGGGCTGAAGAAGGACGGCACCGCGCCGGTGCTGCTGTACGGGTACGGCAGCTACGGGGCGAGCGCGAGCGTCAACTTCAGCCCGACGCGGCTGAGCATGCTGGACCGCGGGGTGGTGTTCGCCCAGGGGCACATCCGCGGCGGGTCGGACATGGGCCGGCAGTGGTACGACGACGGCAAGATGCTGAAGAAGATGAACACCTTCACCGACTTCATCGCCTGTGCCGACTTCCTGGTCGAGCAGAAGTACGGCGACCGCGAGCGGTTGGTCATCCAGGGCGGCAGCGCCGGCGGGCTGCTGGTCGGGGCGACGGTCAACCTGCGGCCGGACGTGTGCAAGGCGGCGGTGCTGCAGGTGCCGTTCGTGGACGTCATCAACACCATGCTGGACGAGTCACTGCCGCTGACGGTGCAGGAGTTCCTGGAGTGGGGCAACCCGAAGAAGACGGAGGAGTACGAGTACATCCGCAAGTACTGCCCGTACACCAACCTGGCGAAGAAGGCGTACCCGGCGATGCTCATCGAGACCAGCCTGAACGACAGCCAGGTGCTGTACCACGAGCCGGCCAAGTACACGGCGAAGATTCGCAGTCTGAAAACCGACAGCAACCCGGTGGTGTTCAAGTGCCGGATGGTCGGCGGGCACGGCGGGTCGAGCGGGCGGTACGACGGGCTGAAAGAAGTGGCCTACACGACCGCGTTCATCCTGGACCAGATGGGGATCAAGGAGTGACCACACGGCGAACCGCGGGTGTGAACCCGCGGGTGGTTACCCCACCCGCGGGTTCACACCCGCGGTTCGCCGCATTCGGGTCAGCCGGTCGGCTTACTCACGTCGATGGTGATGTCGTCGCCGTTTTTCAGTTCGCGGACGATCTTCGTCTTGTCCTGGGTGAACTGGCCTTTGAACGGGTCGCCCGCGCCGGGCAGGTTGGACCCGCCGTACAGGGCGATCTTGTACCGCCCGGCCTTCAGCCCCTTGGCGGTGAAGGTGCCGGCCGACGCGTCCACCTGCCCGTACACCACGTCGCTCCCCTCGACCGACAGGAAGGCCATCTGGATGGCCCCGCCGCCCGGCGCGCCGGGCACCCCGGGCGGCTGGCCCACCCCGGGCGGCAGGGTCGTCTTCTTCTCCTCCAGCACCCACGGCTTGTTGCCGTCCATCAGTTTGCCGCGGACGTAGATGTCCGGGCGGGTGTCCTTGGCCGGCTCCGGCCCGCACC
>CAYMHO010000349.1:0-2324 GCA_964390195.1 uncultured Fimbriiglobus sp.
GTCACGCCCTTCACGGCGGCCAGCCGCTCGGCGTACCAGCCGGGCTGGGAGGCCAGCCGCTTCTTGATCGACGCGTACAGCACCCGCTCCTCTTCGCTCGTCGGCTTGTCCAGAACGTGAACGTCCTTCTCCGCCTTCGCCCCCAGGTGCAGCAGCAGGGTGGCGTCCCCGCCGTCGTCCAGGATCATGTTGGTGAACCCGCCGTCGGCCCACTCGAAGATCTTGTGCGTGTACTCCCAGTACTCGGCCAGGGTCTCGCCCTTGTAGGCGAACACGGGGGTGCCGCCGGCGGCGATGGCGGCGGCGGCGTGGTCCTGCGTGCTGAAGATGTTGCACGACGCCCACCGGACCTCGGCCCCGAGCGCCTTCAGCGTCTCGATCAGGACGGCCGTCTGGATGGTCATGTGCAGGGAGCCGGTGATGCGGGCGCCCTTGAGGGGTTGCTTGGCGGCGTACTCGTCGCGGATGGCCATCAGGCCGGGCATTTCAGTCTCGGCGATGGCGATCTCGCGGCGACCGAAGTCGGCCTGCGAGATGTCGGCGACGTGGTAGTCGGTGAAGGCGGGGGCGGGCTTCTTGGCAACAGCGGTCACGTTCAGAGTCCCCTGACGGTGAACGGGCGCCGTTGATGATTCCACCCCCCCGAGCCTGGCAGGAACGCCCGTGCGTCCCGTCGCAGCGCCCCTCGGCGGGGTGGTGTGAGGTTGAGGGCCTTCGCGGAAGGCCGCGTCAAACGGCGATCTCCGGATCGGTCTCGACACGAGGCGGACGGATCACTGACCGGATCATCCGGGAATTATTAACCCCGGCGGCCCGGTTGGCAACTGCAAGGCGGCGTTCCGGGCGAACCCGGACCGCAAGGGCCGTGGGTGGCGAGCAATCGCGACTGAACCCGCCACCCCGACCTTGCGGTCGGGGTTCGCCTATAAAATCCCCCTGTCGCGGCCTCTCCCGCCGCGGTCCGTCCTGAGGTTCGGTCATGGACTTCGCGCTGCCGCCGGTCGGGGAAGGGTTGATCGAGGTGGAACTGGTGAAGTGGATGGTGTCCGCCGGGGACAAGGTGAAGCGGGGCCAGCCGCTCATGGAGGTGATGTCCGACAAGGCCACGATGGAAGTGCCGGCGGCGTTCGCCGGGACGGTGAGCGAGACGCTGGCCGAGGCCGGGGCGAAGGTGAAGGTGGGGCAGGTGGTGATTCGGTACGCCCCGACCGACGCCACGGTCGAGGCGACCCCCGCGCCGGTGAAGGTGCCGGTGGTGCGGGGCGAACTGGCCGGGGTGATCAGCGGCGGCGGCGGCGGGAGCAACGGCCGGCCGATGGTACAGGCGGCGACGACCACGACGCCCCCGAGTGTGGCGGCGGCCCCGTCGGTGCGGTTGCTCGCCCGCAAACTGGGGGTCGAACTGACCCGCGTGCGGGGGAGCGGACCCGGCGGGCGCGTGCTGCTCGAAGACCTCCTCCAGTTCGTCGCCCCGGCGGCCAAAGACGGCCCGCGGAAGGACGACCGCCCGAAGCTCGACCTGGGCACCCCCGGCACGCGGACCAAACTGCTCGGCCTGCGGCGGAAGATCGCCGAGCACATGGTGGCCAGCAAGCGGAGCATCCCGCACTACTCGTACATCGACGAGTGCGACCTGACCGACCTGGTGCGGATGCGGGCACAACTGAAGGACGTGTTCGCCCGCAGCGGGGTGAGGCTGACCTTCCTGCCGTTCTTCGTGAAGGCGGTGGCGCGGGCATTGCGGGAGGTGCCCCTGGTGAACGCCACCTTCGATGAAGCGACGGAAGAGTTGACCCTCCACGACCGCTACCACGTCGGGGTGGCGGTGGCGGCACCGAACGGCCTGCTCGTGCCGGTCATCAAGGACGCCGACCGGAAGGACGTGGCCGCCATCGCGACCGAGATCGAGCGGTTGAGCGGCGACGCCCGCACCGGGAAGTCGAAGCCGGACGACCTGAAGGGCGGCACGTTCACCGTCACGTCCGTCGGCAACATCGGCGGGCTGATCTCCACCCCCATCATCAACTCGCCGGAAGTCGGCATCATGGGGGTGGGCAAGGTGGTGAAGCGACCCGTGTACGACGACGCCGGGAACGTGACGCCGGCCGACCTGGTGTACTTCTCGTTCAGTTTCGACCACCGCGTGTTGGACGGCGCCATCGGGGCGACCTTCGGCAACGCGGTGATTCGGCACCTGAAACAGCCGGCGACGCTGCTGTTGCCGGACAAGTTCGCGGTCTGAACAGGGCGGGTCGCACTCTCCGAGAGCCGGCCACCCCATCAGACGGCCGAATTGACCCCCGCAGGCGGGTTGTGCTACACTT
>CAYMHO010000349.1:2334-6921 GCA_964390195.1 uncultured Fimbriiglobus sp.
GGGGGGGCGCCGGTTGTGGGTCCCCCGCGGGCCCCCCCCCCCGCTCGGCTCGCCACCAGACCCAAATTGACCCCCGCTGTCGGATTGTGCTACACTTCATCACCGTCGCTCGTCATCTCGGGGCGACCGCCGGCGGTGTGGAACGCCGCCATGACCCGTTTGCGGGCCGTCGCCCGCGCCCGCGTTGCGACCGGAATGCACAACACCCCGCCGCCGAACGCCACCCCCGACCCGGCCGCCCGCCGGTCGTCGGTGGTGCCCCTGTCGGCCGCGAGTTCGCCCCCCGCCCTCGGCACCACCGACCACGTCCCCACCATCGTCGGCGAGAACCCGCTCGCCCGCGGCACCCCGAACACCTTCGACCTGCCCGCCGGCTCCACCCTCGGCCACTTCGAAGTCGTCTCCCCGCTCGGGGCGGGCGGCATGGCCACCGTGTTCAAGGCGAAGGACCTGACCCTCGGCCGCGAGGTGGCGCTCAAGATCCTTCCGCCATCGCTGGCGGCCGACCCGGATGCGGTGTCGCGGTTCAAGTTCGAGGCCCGTGCCGCCGCCAAGCTGAACCACGACCACGTGGCCCGCGTGTTCTACATCGGTGAGGACCGCGGGCTGCACTTCATCGCCTTCGAGTTCGTGGACGGCCGCACGCTCCGCGAGATGATCGACTTCGCCGGCCCCGTCTCCGCCGCCGACGCCGTGCGGTACATGCTGGACGTGGCCGTCGGGTTGCAGCACGCCGCCGACAAGGGGGTGGTCCACCGGGACGTGAAGCCGAGCAACATCATCGTCACCCCCGGCGGGCGGGCGAAGCTGATCGACATGGGTCTCGCCCGCAGCATGGACCCGCACTCGGTCCACGGGCAGGTGACGCAGTCGGGCATGACCCTCGGCACGTTCGACTACATCTCGCCTGAACAAGCCATCGACCCCCGCCGGGCGGACATTCGGAGCGACATCTACAGCCTCGGCTGCACCTTCTACCACGCCCTGACCGGGCAGACGCCGGTGCCGGAGGGGAACGCCGCCCGCAAGCTGGCCGCCCACCAGACCGAATCCCCCACCGACCCGCGGCTGATCAACCCGACCATCCCGGACGAACTGGCGAGCGTCCTCGACCGGATGATGGCCAAACTGCCGGCCCACCGCTACCCGTCGGCCGACGAACTGATCGCGGATTTGAACGCTCTGGCGGTCGGCTTGGGGCTGGTCAGTGCGGCGAGCGAACCGAACGCCGCACCCGCCACACCGGTCGGGCGGCCGGCGTCAAGGAACCATGTGGTCGTGTTCTCACTCGCCATCGCGGTGGTGGCGATGGCCGTCGCCGTGGTGGTGCTGGCACTGGCGAACGGCGGGCAACAGTCGGCCGGCCCGCCTCTCCCGTGGAACGACCCGCCGACCAAACCGAGCGGCACGGTCGAGCAACCCACCGGCGACCCGGTGACCGCCCCGCGGGTGCCGGGGCAAGTGAGCGTCGGCACCGCGGCCGATCTGCTGAAAGCGCTGAAAGACGGCGTGCCGAAGATCACCCTCGCCGCCGCCACCTACGACCTCACCGCCGAGGCCGGGGCCGTGCTGACCGGGAAGGCGGTCGAACTCGACTGCCCGGACGGCGGGGCCGTGTTGCGGCTGACCGCCAGCCCGCGGGCGGAGAAGGCGTCCGACCCGCGTCCGGGGTCGATCACCTTCCACAAGTGCGAGGCGGTGAAGCTCCGCGGGTTGCGAGTTGAGTTCACCCCGCCCGCCGACGCCCGCGGGGTCGGCCTGCTGTTCCACGACGTGGGCACGGTGGACGTGTCCGACTGCCGGTTCACCGGGCCGGGGGCCGGGTCGGGCGACGGGGCCGTGCTCGCCTTCGCCAAAACGGGGAGCGTCGCCGTCCGGCACGGGTTCGTTCAGGCGAAAGGGTGGGCGGCGGTGGAGTTGCCCGGCGGGGCGAAGGCCGAGTTCACCGAGTGCGGGTTCGTCGTCGGGCGTGCGGCGGTGGAAGTGACGGCGGCGGACAGCCCGGCGACCGTCGTCACGTCGCACGTCACCTTCCTGTTGAACAACACGGCGGCGGCAGTGAGCGTGCTGAAGGGCGGGCGGTGCGACCTGTCCGCCGGGTCCACCCTGTTCGCCGCCCCGCCGTCGGCCGACCCGACCGGGATGGTGGGCGGGCGGGCGGTGGTGATCCGCTCCGCCGACGCCGACCTGAACACGTTCACCATGCCGGAGGGGGCCGCCTCCGCGGTGTACCTGGTGGACCCACCGGCCGGCGGGGCGACCCCGAGCACCCTGACCGCCAACCCGTGGGCGACCCCCCCGAAACCCGATGCCGACCCGTTCGCCCAACTGGAGTTGAACCCCAAGCTGCCGCCGGTGCGGGTGGGCAAGGCGGACATCCTCGGGGTGCGGCAGTGGAGCGACCGGCGGACCGTGTACACCCCGTGGCCGCTGCCCCCGCTCGTCCGCCCCGGCGAGGTGGTGTGGTTCCCGAAGTTGGACCCGACCGAGCAGCCCCTGTACCCGGAGAACGTGTACGCCGACCTGAAGAAGGCGGTGGCGGCACTGAACGGAAAAGGGACGTTACTCGTCCGCGGGACCGGCAACGTTCCCATGCCGTCGCTGGTGCTCGACGGCGAGACGAAGGCGATCACCGTCCGCCCGGACGCCGACTCCGCCCCGGTGCTGGTGCCGGCGGACAAGAACGAGTCTCGCCTGGAGACGACCCTCTTCCGCCTGGAGGGCGGGGAGTTGGTGCTGGAGAACCTGCAGTTCGCGGTGAAGCCGGGCAGGTCGGCGACGGCGGCTTCTGTGGTGGCCATGACCGGCGGGCGGAGGTGCGAGTTCAAGCGGTGCGTGCTGTCCCTGGACGAGACGGGCGGCGAACAGACCGCCGCGGTCAGCCTGGCCGACGTGACCGGGGTGATGAAGAAGGGGTTCACCGACCAGCCGGCGGTGGCGTTCGACCAGTGCCTGGTCCGCGGCCGCGGGCGGGTGGTGCGGGCGGCGGCCGCCGTGCATTCCAGTGTCACCCTGTCGCACGTCGGCATCGCCACCGACGGCAGCCCGGCGTTCGACCTCGGCCCGCCCACCCGCACGGCGACCGTCAACCTGACCCTGTCGCACGTGACGGCCGCCCTCGGCGGCCCGCTGCTCGACGTCCGCGGCGCCCGCCGCCCGGACGACAAGCCGGCGGGTAAGGTGGAACTGCACGCCGACAACTGCCTGTTCATCGCCACCGACAAGACGGCCGAACCGCTGATGAAGGTGACGGCCCTCGACCCGACCGCGACGGACCGCCCGCTGGCCTGGTCGTCGGCCGGCGGGAACGCCTTCGGCGGGTGGACCACGTTCGCCGAACTCCTGTCCGACGAGTCGGTCGAGTCGAAGAGGTGGGACGCGGCCGAGTGGCGGAAGTGGAGCGGCGAGCCCGAGTCGTCGGCCGTGCAGTTGAAGAAGCCGCCCCAGTCGAAAGCCACCGCGAAGCCGGCCGACCTGGACCCGGCCGAACCGACCACCGCCGGGGCGGACCTGAAGAAGCTGGCCGACCTGTTCCGGGAGTGAGGTCTCATCCCGCCTCCCGCCCGATCTCAATTCTCCGCCCGCCGCGTCACCCGCTCCGTTCCCACACGAATCCGGCCACCGGGGGCGTCGGAAACACCACCCGCCCGCTGCCCCCTCCAACCCCGGTCGCCGTTCCTGAACTACGGTTGTGCGGACCCGCCGACACGGGATGGTTGACGTGCCGACTCCCACCTCCGTACCGCCCGCCCACCGCGGCCTGCCGCTCCCGCCGGAGTTGGAAGTGCTCCGCCGGTCGGCGCCCACCGCGTTCGACACACCCAGTCCGCCCGAGACCAGCCCGCCCGCCGACGGCGGGCACGTCAACCTGTTCGCCCCGTCCACCGGCGGGGCCGCCACCTCCTGCCCGACCTCGACCACCAATCACGGCCGCCTCGCCCCGGCGGCCATCCCCGGCTACCGCATCGAGGGGGTGATCGGCACCGGCGGCATGGGCACCGTGTACCTCGCCCGCCAGCTCTCCCTCGACCGCATGGTCGCCCTGAAGGTGATGAGTTCGGCGTGGGCGAGTGACGCCGTGTTCGCCGCCCGGTTCGTCCGCGAGGCGTACGCCGCCGCCCAACTGAACCACCCGAACGTGGTGCAGATCTTCGACATCGGCGAGTTCGGCGGGTCGCGGTACTTCAGCATGGAGTACGTGGCCGGCAAGTGCCTGGCCGACCTGATCCGCACCGACGGCCCGCTCGACGTGGAGACGGCCGTCGGGTACGCCCTGCAGGCCGCCCGCGGGCTGAAGCACGCCCACGACCGCGGCATCATCCACCGCGACGTGAAGCCGGACAACCTGCTGCTCGACCCGCACGGGGTGGTGAAAGTGGCCGACCTGGGGCTGGTGAAGACGCCCGACCTGTCGGCCGTGCAAGACCGCCTGGCCGACCCGAGCGAGAGCGGCCTGCACACCCTGCCGCCGGACATGACCGGGGTGCGGATGGCCCTCGGCACGCCGGCGTTCATGGCCCCGGAGCAGTGCCGCGACGCCACCGCGGTGGACCACCGGGCGGACATCTACAGCCTCGGCTGCACCCT
>CAYMHO010000350.1:0-6901 GCA_964390195.1 uncultured Fimbriiglobus sp.
CCCCCGGCCGGCCGATGGTAAGGTGGCCACTTTGCGCCGATCGCACAGGATCTTGGGAGGAACGGATGTCCGACACACCGCCGGCCGCGACCGACGTGGCCGCCCGCGAGCAGGCGAAGTGGGACGCCTACTACGCCGGGCTGGGCGAGGCGGAGGAGACGCCGGCCGTGCGGGCGTTCGGGGCCGAGTTCGCCGGCGTGTTGGGCGAGTTGCTTCCGGCCGGCGGGGCGGTGCTCGAAGCCGGCAGCGGGGCCGGGTTCCAGAGCCTGGCACTGGCCCGCGAGGGCCGGCTGGCCGTGTCGCTGATGGACATCTCCCCGCAAGCGGTCGCCGCCGCCCGCCGCCTGTTCGCCCGCAACGGCCTGACCGCCGCCGCCCACCTGGGCGACGCCTTCGCCACCGGCAACCCCGAATTCGACCTGGTGTTCAACGCCGGCGTGCTCGAACACTACACCCTCGACCAACAAGCCGCGTTCCTGCGGGGCATGGCCTCCCGCTCGCGGCGGTTCGTGCTGGTGCTGGTGCCCAACCGCCTGTGCTACTGGTACTGGGTGTGGCGGGTGCAGCAGGCCGGGCGGGGGAACTGGCCGTACGGCAAGGAGTGCCCACAGGCGGACCTGTCGGCGGCGTTCCGGGCGGCCGGTCTGAGTTACCTCGGGCAGGCGTTCGTCGGGGCCGGGTGGACGGAAGACCTGATCGCCAACGTGCAGGGGCTGGACGGCGAACTGCGGGAGGAGGTGCTGGCCGTCCACCGCGGCGGGGTGATCGACGCCACCGCCCGCTGCTACCTGACGGCCGCCCTCGGGTGCGTCGGCGACCCGCCGGCCGAGTTGCCGGGTCGCTGGCAGACGGACCACCGCGGCGGCGACATGCGGCTGGGCGAAGTGACCTCCGCCGTCGCCGACGCCCTCGCCCTGCGGCTGTCGGTGGAGGCCGAACTGCGGACCGCCCGGCGGGAACACCAGACCGAGAACAGCAAGCTGCGGACGGCACTCGCCCAGGCCGAGACCGACGCCGCCGCGTTCAAGACGTTCCGCACTTCACGGGCCTACAAGCTGGCCGAGAAGCTTCTCCGGGTGCGGGCGGTGGTCGCCCCGCCTGGGAGCATCCGTGCGGCCGTCGGCCGACGCACCCTTCAGGTGGCGAGGGCGGTCGGCCGCCCGTTCCGCCGCCTGTTCACCCGGAGCAAGCCGCCCGCCGGGTTCGACGTGGTGCGAGACCGGGTGGCCAAGTCCGGCCGCCGGCCGGTCGTGTTCCTGCCGTCGGTGCCGTGGAACATCGTGCTGTTCCAGCGGCCGCAGCACCTGGCCCGCGAGATCGCCCGCCTCGGGCACGTGGTGGTGTACGACGTGACCGGGGCGAGCGACCCCGACCCGGCCGGGGTGAAGGAAATCGAGCCGAACGTGTTCCTGTACCACGGGCACGAGCGGCACCTGGCCGCCCTGCCCGACCCGGTGGTGTGGGCGTTCAGTTACAACTACCACCAGACCGACGCCTACCCCAAGACCGCCACCAAGGTGTACGACTGGATCGACGACCTGGCCGTGTTCCCTCACGACCCGAAGATGCTGCAGCGGAACCACGACCGGGCGGTGAAGGAGGCGGCGGTGGTGGCGAGCGTCGCCCGCCGGTTGCACGAGCACCTGCTGCCCGCCCGCGCGGACGCGGTGTACCTGCCGAACGCGGCCGAGGCGGACCGGTTCGCCGACCCGGCCGTCCGCCCGGCGGACGACCCGCAGTTGGCCCCGCTGCTCGCCCGGTCGAAGGCGGTGGCCGGGTACTACGGGGCGCTGGCCGCGTGGTTCGACTACCCGCTGGTGAAGGCGGTCGCCCGCCTGCTGCCCGACTGGGCGTTCGTGCTCATCGGCCCGGACTACGACGGGTCGATCCGCACGGCCGGGCTGGACGGGTGCCCGAACGTGAAGTGGCTCGGCCCGCGGGATTACGCCACCCTGCCCGGCTACCTGCGGCGGTTCGACGTGGCCACCATCCCGTTCGTCATCAACGACATCACCCTGGCCACCTCGCCGCTCAAGCTGTTCGAGTACTTCGCCGGCGGGGTGCCGGTGGTGACCACCCCGATGCCCGAGTGCGTGGCCTTCCCCGAGGTGCGGATCGCCGACACGGCGGAGCGGTTCGCGGCGGCGCTGGAGGCGGCGCGGGCGGACGGGCGGTCGGCGGAGGTGCGGGCGAAGCTGCGGGAGTTGGGCCGGGCGAACACCTGGGCCGCCCGGGCGGGACAAATCATGAACGTGGTAGCGGGGGTGAAGCGGTAGGGGCGGCCGAAGCCGCCCCCCCCGTCAGAGGCACACGCCGTGTGCCTCATCCGTTAGCGGGTGACGCGGCGGACGTTCGGGATGGCCGGCAGCCCGTTGGTGATGCCGGTGGTGCTGTTGGCCACCACCACGATGTCCGGGAAGTTGCCCAGGGTGAGGATGTCGGTGCCCTCGCCGGCGTCGATGGTGATGTTGCGGAAGGCGGCCGAGATGGTGTCGTTACCCGGCCCGCCGCTGGCCGTGCTCTGGTTCGGCTGGGTGGCGTTCGGGTCGTTCACGGCGAACGACATGCTGTCGTTGCCCGCCCCGCCGAGCAGGGTGAACCCGGCCGCCCCGATGAGCAGGTCGTCCCCGTCCCCGCCGTCGTAGGTGGACGCCAGCCCGAGCACGTTCGTGCTGAACACGTCGTTCCCGGTGCCGCCGGTGGCGGTCACCCGCGCGTTGTTGAACCCGTAGTGCCCGTCGTTCCCGTCCCCGCCCACCAGGGTGTCGTTGGAGGCGGTGGCGGTGACGGCGTTGGCGGTGGCGAAGTCGGCCGCGAGGGAGGTGCTGTTCACCCCGGCCGACCCGGTCAGCGCGGCCACCCCCTCGCCGAACGAGAAGAAGCCGAAGCTGGTGTACAGGGCGCTGGCGGTGGGGTTCGCCCCGGTGACGGCCCCGTTCGCCGCGGCGATGGCCGCGAACTGGCTGATGTCGATGATGGCTTCGACGGGATACGTGGCCACCCCGCCGACGTTCGTCCCACCAGGCATGCCCGGGGCGAAGTCGCGGTTGGCGTTCAGCTGGTCGTTTCCGCCGTTGCCGATGAGGGTGTCATCGCCTCCGAACCCGAGCAGGATGTTGTCCGCGTTGTTCCCGATCAGGGTGTCGTTCCCCGGCGAACCTTTCAACCCGATGATCTTGGTGCTGTCCCCGCCGGCGAGGGTGACGTTCATCCCGGTGTAGCTGGCCAGCGACCCGCCCACACCCACGTTCAGGTTGGCCGACACCGGCGTGGTCGCGCCCAGGTTGGCGAAGTTGAGGGCGGTCTTGTTGTTCGTCGCGCTCGGGGTGACGGCCACGCTGCCGGTCGCCCCTTGGAAGAACGCCAACACGTTCACCCCCGCGTCGGCCGCCTTGTAGGTGTTGGCCCCGCTGAGCAGGTCCGCGAAGTAGTACACGTTCGGGTTCGCCCCGGCGGTCAGATCGACCGTCTCGTTCCCCGCGCCGCCGATGTAGCTGATCTGCCGCAGGTCGGTCGCCGCGGCCACGCTGTTCATGGTCAGGTTGAGCGTCCCTGCTCCGATGTTTTCCACGTTGATCGCCTTGATGCCGCCCAGGGACACCTTGGAATTCCCGCCGTCGTTGACTACGGTCCCGCCGCGCGTGTGAACCGATACGGGGGTGGCGAAGGTGATGAAGCCCGCCGACACGCCGATCGTGAGCGTATCAGTGGCATTATCGCTGGTGATCTCGACGGTCGCGGCGTTCGCGGCGTTGGTGAGGGTGAACGTCGGCGTGGTGCGGTCTTCCATCTGCTCGACGCCCAGTTTGGCCGACGGGGAGGCCGACCAGAATTCGCGGGCATCTTTCAGGGAGAGCAGCCGCCGGGCGAGTTTGAGGAGAGCCATGCTGTCGATCCAGTGGGTAGAAAGGTAGCTACGAAGGGGCGTGGAGAACCGCAGGCGAATCCGACGGCGTCCAGAAGCGTTGTAAACCGGAAAATCCGACACGCCCAGATGCGACTGCATCAGTTTTCCGATTTTATCAGATAGTGACGACTCTCGCGGCTACAACGACAGATTCTGCGGACCCCGAGTCAACCACCGAACAGCGTCACACACTATAAATCACTGCACTCCACCTAGGGGGCCGCGTGGGAACGACTTACGACGCCATCGTTTACCCAAGTTTCCCATACGCCCAATCGCACCCGGCCCACCTGGCGACGGTCGCCAGGCTGTTTGGCCACCGGACGCCGGAGTTGGCCGGGTGTCGGGTTCTTGAACTGGGGTGTGCAGCAGGTGGAAACCTGTTACCGATGGCTGTCGAGTTTCCGGATGCTCATTTCGTCGGTCTTGACCTGTCGTCGCGTCAGATCGATCTCGGCCGCGAGGCCGTCCGCACCCTCGGGGTGAAGAACCTCGACCTGCGGGCGGCCAGCATTACGGACGTCGGCCCGGACTGGGGCACGTTCGACTACATCCTCTGCCACGGGGTCTACTCGTGGGTGCCGGACGAGGTGCAGGCGAAGATTCTGCAGGTGTGCCGGACCAACCTGTCGGCCGACGGGGTGGGGTACGTCAGTTACAACACGTACCCCGGCTGGCACATGCGGGGGATGCTGCGGGAGATCATGTGCTTCCACGCCGCCCGCTTCACCCAGCCGGAGGAGCAGGTGAAGGAGGCCCGCGACCTGCTCGCCTTCCTGGCCGAGACGAGCGCCGGGCAGAACACCCCGCACGCCCTGGCGCTGGCCCAGGAGACGCGACTGCTCGGTCAGCAGAGCGACTCGTACCTGTACCACGAGCACCTGGAGGAGTTCAACAGCCCGTGCTACTTCTTCGAGTTCGCCGGGCGGGTGAAGGCGGCCGGCCTGCAGTACATGGGTGACGCGGCGGTCGGCAGCATGTTCCCGCTCGGCCTGCCGGCGAAGGTGACGGACACCCTCGGGCGGCTGTGCCGCGACCAGATCCAGATGGAGCAGTACCTGGACTTCGTCCGCAACCGCACCTTCCGCGCGTCGGTGGTTTGCCACACGCGGGTGCCGCTGGTGCGGAATATCGACGTGAGCGTGCTCGACGACCTGTACCTGTCAAGTACGGCCAAGCGGGAGGCGGGCGACGGGCCGGCGAAGTACGCGCTCGACGGCGGGGTGACGATGACCGTGGCCGACCCGCCCATGGCCGCGGCGCTCGACGCGATCGTCGCGGTGTGGCCGTCGGCGGTGCCGTTCGAGGCGGCGGTGGCCGCGGCCGACGGGGCGGCGCGGAAGCACCTGGCTGGCGGGCTGCTGAACCTGCTGCTCAACGGGGCGGTGACGGCGTCGGTCGTGCCGGCGCGGTGCGCGGCGGCCGTTTCTGACACGCCCGACATCGGCCCGCTCGCCCGCCACTTCGCCGCCGCCGAGGGGTGGATGCCGACCTTCCGCCACACGGTGCTGAGGCTGGACGAGTTCGGCCGGCGGGTGGTGCCGCTGTTCGACGGGAAGCGGACGCGGGCGGCGGTGGTGGACGAACTGGCAACCCAGTTCCGCACCGGCCGGCTCACCCTGCACCAGAACGGCGAACGAGTCCGCGACGAGGCGAAGGGGCGGGAGTTGATCGCCGCCGGGCTGAACGCCGTCCTCGAACTGCTCCACCGCGGCGGGGCGCTGGCGGGCTAAACCCGGCTCACCCCGGCCCAAAGTCGCCGCACGCTCCGCGGGCGGAAGCGTGGACCGCCCGCGGAGCGTGCGGCGACTTTCCCCGACCACTACACGCGGCTCACCCCGGCCCGCATCAGGTGATCGACCAGCACCAGGGCGACCATCGCCTCGCCCATCGGCACGAACCGCGGCAGCAGGCACGGGTCGTGCCGACCCTTCACCAGGATCTCGGTCGGCTCGCCGGTGCGGGTGACGGTCGGCTGCGGGCGGGGGATGGAACTGGTCGGCTTGACGGCCACCCGGCAGACGATCGGCATCCCGGACGAAATGCCGCCGAGCATCCCGCCGTGGAGGTTGGTGTTCGTTCGCACCCCTCTCCCCTTGAGGGAGAGGGGCTGGGGGTGAGGGGTATTCGAAGCCAACCCCTCTCCCGGCTCGCTCCGCTCGCCACCCTCTCCCTCAAGGGGAGAGGGGATAAACGTGTCGTTGTTCGCGCTCCCCCGCATGGTCGCCACCGCGAACCCGTTGCCGTACTCGAACGCCGTCACCGCCGGCAAACTCAGCAACGCTTTCCCAAGGTCCGCCTTCAGCTTGTCGAAGACCGGTTCGCCCAGCCCCGGGGGCACGCCCACCGCCACCAGTTCGCTCACCCCGCCGATGCTGTCGCGGTCCTTCCGCACGTCGTCGATCAACTGTTCCATCGCGGCGGCGGCTTCGGGGACCGGGCAGCGGGTGGGTGATGCTTCCACTTGTTCCAAAGTCACCGCCGTCGGATCGGGGATGTCGGCGATCACGCTCCCGACCTGTTTCACATAGCCCAGCACCCGCACCCCGTGACGGGCGAGCAGCTTCTTCGCCACCGCCCCGGCGGCCACTCGGCAGACCGTCTCGCGGGCCGAACTCCGCCCGCCCCCGCGGGGGTCGCGGAAGCCGTATTTGGCGTCGAACGTGTAGTCGGCGTGGCCGGGCCGGTACTTCTCGATGATGTCGCCGTAGTCGTGGCTCCGCTGATCGGCGTTTCGGAAGGAAATCCCGATCGGGGTGCCGTCGGTCTTCCCCTGGTACACGCCGCTCCAAATTTCGGGCGTGTCGGACTCGTCCCGCTGGGTGGTCAGTTTCGACTGCCCCGGTTTCCGCCGCCGCAAGTCGGGCAGCAAATCCTCGACCGACAGTTCCAACCCGGCCGGGCAGCCGTCGATGATGCACAGGTAGCCGGGGCCGTGACTGACGCCGGCGGTGGTGACGCGGAAGAGTTTGCCGAACGTGTTGCCTGCCATGC
>CAYMHO010000351.1:0-6869 GCA_964390195.1 uncultured Fimbriiglobus sp.
TCACCGCCGATCCGATGAGCGCCATGAACAACGTTTGTCGTTCCTGACGACCGCCGTGGACAAACCACAGCGGGGCGACGAGTAGCACGGTCGTCCCGCGAAATCACCTGCCCGGCACGTCGGCCGTTCGATCACAGTGCGGGTACTCGGGGAACGTGACGGGTATCGAGGTAAGCCACACCCGTCGGGCGTGTCGCTCGCGTTCCGCCCGGCCGCCCTCGGGCGTGTCGGTGTCGTTCCGCTTGGTTCGCGGGGGCGTGTCGCTCGCGTTCCGCCCGGAACCGAATTGCCCGTGGCAATTTCCGGGTAAGCAGTTGGAAACACTCCCCTTCGGCACTCGCCGTCCCCAGAAGGTTCTGGCTGCAAAGAAATCCAGATCAAAGATCACTGGAAACAAAGGGGAAGGAACTGCTTTCGAGTGAGAGTTACGTCTTCCGGGGGCGGAGGATGTCGGCGAGCATCGGGATGGGATGAGCCACGACTGCGGATTCGTCCGCGGGCCGCGGGAACGCGGCGTCCGCGATGCGGCGAAGGACGGCCGCCGACTCGTCGGGCCGAACCGGACTCCCCGATTCGTCGGCCGAACCGCCGGCCCGCGGCGAGGTGCCCTCTCGCTCCCGACTGCGCAACTCGTGCCACCAGTCGGGCGGCGTGCGGCCGGAGGTCGCGGCGTGGCGGAGGTTGTCCACCAGGAACGCTTGCGGGCTGCGGGTGAAGAACGACCGGCCGAACCGCTCGCGGGCGGCCGCGGTGATGTCGATCCACTCCCGGACCAGGGGCCGAGGATACTTTTTCAGCAACCGCCGGGCGGCGACCGCATCGAAACCCAAAGACGCCAACCCGTCCGCGAGCGGCGAGTTCGCGGCTACCCTCGGCGGCGGGGCGGCGCGGAGGAACTGCGGCCCGCGGGTGAGCACGACCGTCCCCGACCCGTCGGCCCGTTGACACCCGGTCCGCGTCTCGAACGCCGGGACGTCGGCCAGAACGCCGGCGGCGACGAGGGCGGCGATGGCCCGCTGGAGCTTCTGCCGCCGGTGCCGGGGGGCCAGGGTGGGGGAGAAGCCGAGGACATCGACGGCCAGGTGATCGACCGGGAACCGGGGCGTGGTGTCCCGCCGGTCGAAAATCTTGCTGACCAGCAGGAACAGCCGCCGGGCGGCCGGGTCGAGCCGCCGGTAGGTGTCCAGGTCGAACCGGAACCGCCCGCCGAGCGGCCGCACCAGGTCGAAGAAGATCGGGTCCCAGGCGATCCGCCAGGCCCGCGAACTCCCCAGATCGAGCGGCAGGCTGTAGCTCAGGAACCCGAACCGCACCCGCCGGTGTTCGGCCCGGACCGGGTCGTAGAAGGCGTCGCTCGCGTAGCTCACCTGGGCGAGGCGGTCGAGGGCGGCGGCGAACTGCTGATACTGCCGGCCGCCGCGGTTGGCGTGCGGGTCGATGAGTCCCAGTCGTCGCAGGCAGAAGTGCGGGGTCGCGTGGAATTCGGTGTCTGCCGGGCCGTCCCCGCCGACGGCCAAGTCCGCGAATGTGAGTGCCAGCAACCCCCAGAGGTAGAACTCGTCGGCCGGCGACAGGCCGCCGGGGCAGGTGACCCGGACGGTCGCCTTCCGCCGGTGCCGGTTGCGGTCGGAGTAGAAGTAGCCGGTCTCGAACACGAGGTTGTCCCGCAGGGACCGGCCGGTGTCGAGCGGGCAGAGGGCGTGTTCGACCAGGGTCAACTGCCCGAGGCCGACCGCGGCCGGCCCGGCCCGGTCCGTGCGGGCTTTCGTGTTCGCGTCGGGTGGCGGTGTCGGGGCCATGCGGTGCCGGGTCCGGTTTGTGATTGCTCGTGAGATCGAGGTAACACACCACACCGAAAGTCGCACCTGCTGAGTCGCAGACGGGGCACTGTTTTGCTTGACGGATGCTGCCCCCGCGTGGGAGCGTTCATCCAGTCGAATCCGCGGGTTGGCCGGGAATTGCCACGGGCAATCCGGCCTCCCGCGAAGTCACCGGAGGAACATGCCCACGACGACAGTCTGCTTCATCAACCAGAAGGGCGGGTGCGGGAAATCCAGTTCGACCTACCACCTCGGCGGGGCGATCGCGGCGGCCGGCCGCCACACCCTGCTCGTCGATTGCGACCCGCAGGGGTCGCTCAGCCAGGCGTTCTTCGGGTCGGCCGCGGTCGAGACCCTGCCGGCGCGGGACACGCTGGCGGCCGTGTTCGACTCGGCCGCCGTGCTCGACCGCCCGGCGCGGCTGGCCGTGCCGACCGGGTTCGAGCGGCTGAGCATCGTCCGGGCGAACCAGACGTTGGCCCCGTACAACCGCCCGGAACCGGACCGCGAGGGGCTGAACCAGTTCCTGGTCCGCGACGCCCTGACCGACTTCATCGACTACGAACTGATCCTGATCGACTGCCCGCCGAACCTGTACCTCGCCAGTTGGAACGCCATGCTGGCGTCCGACTACGTCGTCGTCCCGGTGCCGCCCGAGGACTTCGGGGCGCAGGGGCTGCGGGTCGTCCACCAGGCCATCGCCCACGCCGGCCGGCTGAACCCGCGGCTCCGGCTCGCCGGGCATTTAGTGACCCGCTACGACGGTCGGCTCGTTGTCCACCGCGCCTACGAGCAGAAGTTGAGATCGCTCTACCGCGACACGGTGTTCGACGCGGTCGTGCCCGAGGCGTCGGCCTTCAAGGTGGCGCTCGCCTGCCGCACCCCGGTGTCGCACCACGCGCCGGGGTCGAAGGCGGCACGAGTCATGGCCGCGGTCGGCGAAGAGTTACTGGTCCGGATCGGCGGCGGAATGCAGTGGGACGGAATGAAGCAGATGGGTGTGGGGTAGCGATGGCCAGTGTCGGAAGCATTCTCGACCGGTTCGGTGGTAATCTCGACGAGTCGATGGGGGTCCGCGACACCGACCTCCGCCCGACACTCTCCCCGGTGCCCGATCCGAAAGACCTCGGCCGCCGACCGCTCCGCAGCGTCGGCCGGGTGGACGTGAGCCAGGTGGTGCCCGACCCCGACCAGCCGCGGGCCGAGTTCTCGGACGAGGCCCTCGACCGGCTGGCCGCGAGCATCCGCGACCACGGGCAACTCGCCCCCATCCGGGTCCGCTGGGCCGCCGACCTCGGCAAGTGGGTGATCGTCGTTGGCGAGCGCCGCTGGCGGGCGACCCGCCGGGCCGGGCTGACGACCATCGACTGCGTGTTCGTGGACGGCGAACTCTCCCGCGGGGAACTCCTCTCACAACAGTTGATCGAGAACCTGCTCCGCGAGGACTTGCGGCCGATCGAGGAGGCGAAAGCGTTCCGGGAGCTGATCGCCCTCAACGGCTGGACCGGCAAGCAACTCGCCGACGCGCTCCGCGTGCCGCCGTCGAAGGTGTCACGCACGCTCGCCCTGTTGGACCTGCCGGACGACTTGCAGGGGCGGGTCGAGGCCGGCGACCTGCCGGCCCGAGCGGCTTACGAGATCTCCAAACTCCCCGACGACGCCCAACGCCGCAACCTGGCGGATGTAGTCCAAGACCGCGGGCTGACGGTCGAAGACACCCGCGATGCGGTCCGTCGCCGCCGGGGCAAGTCCTCGCGGCGGGTGCGGGGCACCCGCGAGAGCGTGTCCGCACCGGGCGGGGTGCGAGTCGTCGTGTCTGCGGGTCGTTTATTGACCGACGCCGAAATCGAGTCCGCTCTCCGGCACGCGGCCGAGGTGATCCGATCCCGCACGACGCCGGCGTCGGCGGGCGACTGACCAGACCCGTGCCACAATCCCGCCTTTGCCGCCGCACGGTTTTTCCGGCGGCCGGTCGCTCCCGACCATCGGCCGACCGCCCTCGTTCTCCAGGAGTCGCCAGGGCCAGCGAATCGTGCTATCCCATTCCGCGCGACGAGCCTCGGGCCTCGTCCGCAGCGGGCCGTTGACCCGCGTCATTCCTCTCCGTCGGTCGTGGCCGCCCGTGCGGTCGGCCAGGATCGACGCTCGCGCGAGCGACAGGTTTTAGGCCGCCGCCTCCGCCGTGGGACCGCCCAGGGCGGGGGCGGCGGCCGATCTCGGGACTCACCCCGAGGGCCGCTACCCCGTACCGAACCGGAGGGGTTGCGATGGACGATGTGGACCTGATGATCGTCGGGCTGAAGGCCCGCCGGCCGGAGGAGCGGCGACGGGCCGCCGTCCGGCTGGGGACGGCCGGGGGCGGGGCGAAGAAGGCGCTGGTCGCGCTGCTGAACGCCCTGGCCGACCCGGACGGGGAGGTGCGGCACCACGCCGGCGAAGCCTTGCGGGCGGCCGGTCCGGCCGCCCAGCCGGTGCTGCCGATGCTGATCGAGTCGTTCGGGGGTGGCGAGCCGCCGGTCCGCCGGGTGGCCGCCCACGCCCTCAAGAAGATCGGGCCGGCGGCGGCGAAGGCCGTGCCCGCACTGGTGGAGGGCTTGGCCGACCCGGACGCCGAGATCCGCCGGGTGGCCGCTACCGCACTGGCAGCCATCGGCGCGAAAGCGGTCAAGGCGGTGCCCGCCCTCATCGGGTTGCTGGCGGACGCGGACACGGACGTTCGCTGGGCGGCCTGCAATGCCCTCGGGGCCATCGGACCGAAGGCGGCGAAGGCGGTGCCGGGGCTGACCAAAGCGGCCGACGACGAAAACGGAGACGTCCGGATCGTCGCTCTGGCCGCGGTGCAGAAGGTGCAGAAGACGGCGGCCGGGTGAGAGCAGTCCCAGGGTTTTCCTCCGCGCGAGCGAAGACCCGTCTCGAATCGCGTTCGAGGCGGGTGTCCGGCACCGATCCACTCGTCCGAGGCAACCGACTCGCAAGGCGATAAATGAGCGTAAGCCGGTCAAGTTCTTTCCCGGCCGATTCCGCCCGCCGTTAGACGGCCGACAGGTGCCCGCTGTCGGCAAACTCCCCACGCAGCCGAGTGACTGTCGATCGGACGAATCCCAGCACCGCCCGAAACGAGGACGGCCTCCGGCCGCCGAGAACCCCGGCCGAGACCGTCTCGCCCGCGGAAGAATTCTTCCGCCCCTCTCCAAGACCGCCCGAGTGACGCCCTCCGGCCGGGCCGCCCTGCGGCATCCCCACCTGTTCGCTCCGCGAAGCCGCCTCAAGGGTCGGTCGCTCCGCTCTCTAATACCTTGACCCGCCTCCGCTCCGCCCGCCCCACGCCAACCCTGTGGGTCGGCGTCACCCGCCTCCGGTCGCCCCGTCCGGAGGTCGCCGCGTTATCCCCGCACCGCGGGGAGATCCCACCCCACCCCCGCCAGGCTCGCGCCTGGCCCGCGGGTTGACTCGGCCCGCCTCCACCGCCCTCCGGCCCCGCCTGTTCGCTCCGCGAAGGCCCGTCAAGGTCCAGTCGCTCCGCTCCTTCTCCACCTGGACCGGCCTCCGCTCCGCCCACCCCGACCCCGCCGGCCTCCGGTCGGCTCCGGCGGTCCTCGGCGACGACTCGTTCCGGGCGGAGGGGCGGTTCGCCCCGGTGGGACTCATGAACCGCCCCTCCTCCCGGAACGATGTCTGGGGGCAGGGGTCATTAACCCGGTCCCGGGCCGACGCTCGGGGCCACGACACGCAGAGGCACATGAAACACGACGAAAAACCCACCTACAACGGCTGGTCCAACTACGAAACTTGGGCCGTCAATTTGTGGCTCACCAACGAGGAGGGGAGCTACCGCTACTGGACGGACCGCACCCGCGAAGTCATCGCCGAATGCGCAGACGATGACGCCGACCGCTCGGCGCTGTCGCGGCTCGCCGAGGAACTCAAGGAGTCGATCCACGAGGCGTGCGCCATCGACAAGGCGAGCCTGGCCGCAGACCTCATGAACGCCGCCCTCGGTGAAGTCGATTGGTGTGAAATCGCCCGCTCGATGATCGACGACGAAACCCCGCCGGCCCCGAAGCCGTCGCCGCTCTTCCCGCTCGGCGTCCTCGTCGCCACGCCGGGGGCGCTCGCCGAACTGGCGGACGAGGACCGCCGGGACGCTCTCGCCCGGCACGCCCGCGGCGACTGGGGCGACACCGGCCCCGAGGACTGGGCGGAAAACGAACTCTCCTTGAAGGAGGGCTTCCGCCTGTTGTCGGTCTACCAAACGCCCGCGGGCGTCACGTTCTGGATCATCACCGAGGCCGACCGCAGCAGTACCGCGATCCTCTTGCCGAGCGAATACTAACGACCCCCGCCCCGCGACCGCGAGGGGCGGCCGGGGCCTCATTTGGAGAAACACACCATGTCACCATCACAACCACTATCAAGCAATCCGATAACGCCAACGCCGAGCGAGGAGCGCACCCGCGAGGAATGGATCGCCTTCGCCGAACGGTGCATCGACGAGTTCCTCGACCTGGTCGCCGACCGCACCCTTTATGGCTACGGGCTGCTGTCCGACGCGGTCCGCGTCGTTCGGTACGAGCGGCAACTCGCGGAAATTGCCGGCCACATCGGCCAGGCCGAAGTCGATGCGGCGTACGACCGGGTCGAAGCCCGCTGGCGGGAGAAACTCGGCGAGAGGCTCTGGGCGGCAGTCCTGAGCGACCGACCGGCCCTCGCGGACGATATGTTCCGAGATGAGGACTCGGCCACGGGTGAACGGGGCCGCTGCCCCGTTCACCCGTGCGCGGCGTGCGGCGAGGACGTGTCCCCGGGGGACGAGGTCTCGACGTTCTGCGGCGGCGTTCACGCCGCCTGTCTCGGCCGTCATCTGACGGAGTGCGGCGTCTGCCGGTCGCACCCGCCGGCGGCCTGAACGGACGGCAAGACGTGCCCGGAGTCACGACGGAGCGGGCTGCGGGCTTCGCCGCCCGGCCCACTCCGGGCCGCGTTGCCGAAAAATGCCGACGCGGCCCTGACGGGCCGCGTTTCCGCAGGTCGCTCGGTGGGTTTGAACCG
>CAYMHO010000352.1:0-6796 GCA_964390195.1 uncultured Fimbriiglobus sp.
GCAGCAGCTTCGCCTGGGCGCCGAGCGTCAGCTCGCCGATCTCGTCCAGGAAGATGCTGCCGGTGTCGGCCGCCTCGAACTTGCCGATCATCCGCTCGGTCGCCCCGGTGAACGCCCCCTTCTCGTGCCCGAACAGTTCCGATTCCAGGAGGCTCTCGGTGATGGCCGCACAGTTCAGGCAGATGAACGCCCGGTCCCGCCGCGGGCTGTGCAGGTGGATGGCCCGCGCCACCAGTTCCTTGCCCACGCCGCTCTCGCCGCGGATGAGCACCGTCGCCTTCGTGCCGGCCGCCCGGCCCACCTGCTCCTCCACCCGCTGAATGGCGTCGCTCTTGCCGACCAACTCGGTGTCGATCCGCAGTTGCGCCTTCAGGCTCTCGTTCTCGGCCGTCAGGCCGACCCGCCCCCGCAACCGCTCCCACACGTCGGCGAACTGCTTGGCCGCCGCCAGGGTGAACTCCAGGTCGTCGCTCGCCAGCGGCCCGCTCGCCCCGGTGCTGTACAGGTGGACCAGACCCAGGATCCGCTCGCCGCTGGCCACCGGCGCGCAGATCAGGCTGGTCGCCCGCATCTCGGTCAGGCTCTCGCGGTTCCGCAGGTGCTTCTCGTCCGCCACGTTCTCGGCCATCACCGCCTGGCGGGTGGACAGCACCTCGCGGGTGACGAAGTTGCTCACCTGGTGGTACGTCTGCGGGCCGGCCCCGCGGAGCTTGTGGACGACCGTGCGGACCTCGCCGCCGTCCGAGACGGCCAACACCGCCCCCACCTCGGCCGGGGTGCCCCGCAGCAGGGCGTCGAGCACCATGCCGGCCAGTTCCTCCTCGGTGCGGGCGGCGGCGGTGTCCACCGCCAGCCGGTACAGCACGCCGACGGTGTCGAGGGCGTTCAGGCGGGCGGCGGAGGCGGCCGGGGCGGGGTGCGGGGGCAGGTACTTGGTGCGGTCGGCCCGGCGGGTGATGTGGTACCCGTCGCCGGCGTCGGTCAGGGTGGCCTCGTCGGCCCCCTCCTCCACCGGCGGCAGTTGGTCGAGCGAGTCGAGGAACAGGTACTCGGTGCGGCCGAAGCGGACGACGTCTCCGCTGGCCACCGGGTGGGTGCCGGTGACACGGGAGTCGTTCACGAAACAGCCGTTCATGCTGTTCATGTCCCGCACGCTCCACCCGGCCCCGGTGCGGAACAGTTCGCCGTGCCGGCGGCTGCACAAGTCGTCCCGCAGCACCAGGTCGCTGTCCGTCGCCCGCCCGGCCGTGTACCGCCGGTCGCCGACGAGCGGCAGCACGTCGCCGAACCCGTCGGGCCGCTTGAGCACCAAAAAGCCGGTCGCATCGGGTGTCATCAATCCGACCCAAGGGGGAGAGGCGGACAATTACCGCTGTACATCGTAACTGACCCAACCGGCTCGTTCACACAACTGCTGCACCCACGGACTCCGCCACGGGTTCCAGGCGGGGTAAAAGGCACTCAACACCGACATCCCCAACAGCAGCGCCGCCGTCACCCGACCCGTCCGCCACTTCGCCACCCAGTCGGCCGCCGGCACCGCCCCCAGCACCCACAGCGGGATCAACCAGAACAGCCACCGCGGGCCGCTCGTGTTCCCGCCGTAGTTGTTCGTCTTCAGCACGAAGAAGCCGACCAGCACCGCACTGACGACGAGCGTGAGCGGGCCGACCAACGCCGGCGTGAACACTCGCTCTGTAGACGCCACCCGGCGGCGGACGATTCGCCCCACCTCGCCGCGGCTCTGCCACGCCCACGCGATCAACCCGCCGAGCGAGAGCAGGAACGCGGGGGTCAGGCTGAACCACCCGTGGTGGCCGAGGAGCAGGTGGAAGGCGTACACATGCTTCGGCTCCTGGGCGAAGTCGATGCCGGGGACGAACCTCCCGTCTTGCGCGTCCTTCAGCTTGAACCAGTGGCTGCCGGCGTACTCGTACCACGGCCCGCCGAACTCGCTGTACGCCGGCTTCAACTGGCCGATGGCCGCGTAGTTGCACGCGAGGAAGGCCGCCACCGGCACCAGCAGCGGCGGCACGAACCACACCAGGGTGCGGACCGGGCGTGAGTACACCAACGGCAGAAGCAGTGCCGCCGTGAGCGCCGCCGCCGGCAAATCCAGGCAGGCGGTCAGCCCGGCGAAGAACCCGCTCGCGGTCAACTCTGCCGGGGTTTCGCCCCGAGCGCCCGCCCCCCTCCACAGCAACGGGTACAGGGCGAACAGCACGCAGTACGCCGCCGGGCTGTGGTTATTGAGCGTCATCCCGAACGGCGTCAGGAATGTCCCGCACGCGGCCAGGGTGAAGGCGAACAGGCGGCCGAAGTCGGTACGCCCGGTGCGGTCGATCAGGTTCGCCAGCAACCACAAATAGACGACGAACGGGATCACGTTCACGGTGACGAGGATGACGCACGTGACCGGCCAGCGGTCCCGTTCCATGTCCCAACCGAGGGCTTTGAGCAGCTTGTACTCGCCCGCCAACGCAGTGGCGAACAGCGGCGGCTTGCTCGAGT
The DNA here is from genome assembly GCA_964390195.1 of uncultured Fimbriiglobus sp. Taxonomy (GTDB): domain Bacteria; phylum Planctomycetota; class Planctomycetia; order Gemmatales; family Gemmataceae; genus JALHQU01. The sequence continues at coordinate 2,512 of CAYMHO010000352.1, forward strand.
AGAACTCGCCGGTGTCCGGGTTCATCACCTTGTCGAGGCTCTGGTATTCCGGCTCGAAGATGACGCCGGTGTCGAGCAGACCGGGCGGGGTGTTCGGGGCCGCCTTCAGTCGCCCGGCGGTGTGCGCGGGCACGCCCACCAGACCGGCGACCGGCTCGAACATCGGGTCCGGGCCACGCTGACCGACGACGTAGGTCCCGCCGTCACCGAGGGTGCGGACGGTCGCCCACCGGGACTTGTCATTGGAACTGTAGAAGGGCGACGGCTCGGGGCGTGCGGGCGGCCATTTGCGGGTGGGCTTGTCCGGCCGGTCGAAGTCGAAGCTGCCTTGGGGCGGGGCGTACCGGCTCGGCTCGACCACGTTCTCCCCGCCGACGATCTTGCCGACGACGATGAACACCGCCACCGCCCCGATGAGCAGGTAGGCGTACCGGCGGACGGCGGCGGTCGGGTCGGGGGATTGCATTTTGGACCTCACCCCCCGTCCCCCTCTCCCAGGGGAGAGGGGGTGTTCAAGGTGTGTGCGGTGTCGGCCGTTTTGCCGAACGGGACGGTGGTCATGAGGGTGACTCGGGCACGCTCCCCTCTTGAACACCCCCTCTCCCCTGGGAGAGGGGGACGGGGGGTGAGGTCTCTTCGGCGATCACGAACGGCACGTCCTCCCGCCTGGCCGCCTGCAATTCGGCCAGCAGCCCGCTCAAGAAGCAGTGCCCGCCGAACACCCCGCTTGCGCCCGCGAACAGGAAGAACAGCACCCCGAAGAACGTGCCCGCCCACCCGCCGAGTGTGAGCAGCACCGCCGCCCCGACCCCGGCAATCGTCGCGATCGCCCCGGCGAGCACCCCGAGTCCGCCGAACAGGTGCATCGGCCGCCGGCCGAACGCCGTCGTGACCTTCACATGGAGCAGGTCGAGGAACCCCTTCAGGAACCGCTTCCACCCGTACTTCGAGTGGCCGAACTTCCGCGCCCGGTGGTGCACCACCAGCTCGCCCACCGTGAACCCGCGGGCGGCGGCCAGCACCGGGACGTAGCGGTGCAGCTCGCCGTACAGCTTCACCTCCCGCACCACCGCCGCCCGGTACGCCTTGAACCCGCAGTTGTGGTCGTGCAGCTTCACCCCCGTCACCGTGCTCACCATCTTGTTGAACACGCGGCTCGGGAACACCTTGTGCCAGGGGTCGTGCCGCACCTGCTTGTACCCGCTCACCACGTCCAACCCGCCCTGGATCGCTTCGAGGAACCGCGGGATCTCGACGGGGTCGTCCTGCAAGTCGGCGTCGAGCGTCAGGACGATCTCCCCGCGGGCGGCGGCGAACCCGGCCGCCAGCGCCGCCGCCTTGCCGAAGTTCCGCCGGAACCGCAGCCCGCGGACCGGCCCGGCGGCGGTCAGTTCCCGGATGCGGTCCCAGGAGCCGTCGGTGCTGCCGTCGTCCACGAAAATGACCTCGTGCCCCCACCCCGGCAGGCCGTTCACCACGGCTTCGATTTCGGTGACCAGTTGGGGCAAGCTCTCGTGTTCGTTGAACACCGGCACGACGAGCGACAACAGGCCGGGCTGCGGGGGCGAAGCTTCCGTCACGCGGGCACCTCCACGCCGGCCCCCCGTTCCCCTCGCGGGACAGGGGTCGGGGGTGAGGGGGGAGAGTTGATTGGGGTGAAATACAGCCCGACGGCGGCCACCGCCTCGGCCAACGTCCACACGATCCGCAGCACCACCGCCACCGCCGCCGACACCCCACCCAGCGGGGGTGAGAGCATCCACTGCAGCACCAACTCCCGCAGCCCGCCGCCGGCCGGCAGGAAGATGGCCGCGAACCCGATGACGTAGGCCACGCACACCGCACACAGGTACTGGGCGAAGGTGGCCGGCGTCAGCGGCACCGGCTCGGCCGACAGCCCGCACGCCACCAGCCACGCGCTCAACCCCAACAGGCACCAGCCGACCATCGCCTGGAGCATCCCGCGGGCGATCAGCCACACCGACGGCACCGGGATCGGCTCGGCGTCCGGCTTGCGAAATTTCTTCGCCACCCGGTGAACGAGGCGGTTCAGGGCGAACAGCACCAGAGGCACGAACGCGAGCAGCACCACCGAGTACGGCACCACGTCGCGGTACTGAGGGTCGATGCTGTCGAGTTGGCCGCAGAACGGCAGTAGGCACGCCCCGAGGACGGCCCCCGCCGCCATGTTGGTGAGCGTCTCGTAGGTGCCGGTCACGATGACGACCGTCGGGGACGCCACCTTCCCCTTCAGCAGCCCCACCCGCAGCAGGATGACGAGCGCCTTGCCTGGTATGTACTTCCCCCACTGGCTGACGAAATACGCCCGCACCCCCGCCAGCCAGCCCACGCTCACCCCCTGCCCGCGGAGCAACTGCCACCAGAACGTGCCCCACAGTGTGTGGCAGCACAGGTAAAGCAAGCCCGCCGGGAGCAGGTACTCCACCTTGCAGGCGAGCGACTTCTCCACGCCGTCGTTGGTCAGCAGCCCGTAGAAGTGCCACGCCACCGCACCAATCACCACCACCGCCAGCACGGCCTTGAGGGCGAAGAACAGTCGCTTGCGGGCCGGGGACATAGGAGGGGATTGTATGGACCGCGCCCGCCCGGTCCCGGCACGGTGATCTCACCGCCCCTTCGCCTGCCAGGGGCTTAGAATTACACCCTGACGCGAGTCCAGTCGTGCATCGGCATGAGGCGACTCCTTCACACGCACAGCGACACCACCCACCACACCAGACCGAACACGCCTGCCAGCGCGGCCACCGGCCACGTGACCAGACCGAACCAGTTGATGAACTCCAGGTCGAAGAGCCACCGTTGCTCCCGCGTCGCCCCCTGAAGGCGGAACTTGATGTCGGCGGGGATGAGGACGGCCCACAGCAGCAGCACCGGGACAGTCAGCCAGAGAATCGCCGGCTGCCACTCGACCCGGATCAGGATGGCGACGGGGAATCCCAGGAAGGCGATGTGAAACGCCAGGAGGGAGAGCAACCCCGGCATGAACATCACACCGGCACAGATGCTGCCGTTATCCTCAAAATCGGTCGGCCTCGCCCGGTACAGCCACACCGGGGAAAGGATCTGCCACCACGTCGGTTCGCACACGGGTCGTCCCTCCGCCGCCTGCGGGAAGTATACCAGCTCGCAGACCCACGGCGAACGGGGGTCCCTGTGGGTTGGGGCAGGTGGCCGTCGGGGGTGTGGGGGAAGTGGTGAGACTGAGACTCACCCGGCCGGTGCCCCAAGTTGGCGGCACACCCGCGGCGAAGACAGCGCAGTTGTCCCACTTCGCCTCGCTGATACCATCAACAGTTCACGCCGACACTCAGGACGATCCGATGAGCGACACCCCGAACCCCGCCCCGGCTCCGGAACCCGCTCCCCAGCCGAAACCTCCGGTCAACGCCGGCAACCCGTTCGCCCCCGCCGCCCGGCCCGCCCCGAACCCGCCACCGCGGCCGGTCGGCGGCCCCGGCCCGCGACCGATGCCCCAGAACCGCACCGGGGGTCAGGGCCCGCGGAGCGACCGCCCGCGGGTGGACGGCTCGATGCCGATGCCGCTCGACCGCAAGGACTTCGCCGCCGCCAAGCCGAACAAGCGGGCGCTCGACGCCGACATCGAGGCCGAACTGGCCGCCGCGATGGGTGCGGTGGACCTGTCCGGGGCGCTCGCCGCCCAGGAGGCCCAGCAGAAACCGACCCCGCAGGCGCAGGCCATCAGCAACCCGCAGGGCCGCAAGAAGGGGCGGGTGGTGAGCATCCGCGGGAACGACGTGTTCATCGACGTGCCCGGCGGCCGCAGCCAGGGGATGCTCCCCCTCCAGCAGTTTGAGGGCAAGCTGCCGAAGGTGGGCGAGGAGGTGGAGTTCAGCGTCGAGCGGTACGACCCGGCGAACGGGTTGCTCATGCTCACCATGACCGGCGCCGTCCAGGCGGTGTCCGACTGGTCGAGCGTGGCCTTGCACATGGTCGTCGAGTGCAAGGTGACGGGGGTGAACAAGAACCGCACCGGCCTGCTGGTGGAGGTGGCCGGCATCAAGGGGTTCATGCCGATCAGCCAGATCGACCTCGGCCGCGTCGAGAACCCGGAGCAGTTCATCAACCAGACGCTGAAGGCGGAGGTGGTCGAACTCGACCGCGCCGAGCGGAACCTGATCCTCAGTCGGAAAGCGCTGCAGGAGCGGGAGCGGGAAGCGCTGAAGGAGAAGTTCTGGAGCGAGATCGAGGTGGGGCAGACCCGCACGGGCCTGGTGCGGAACCTGCAGCCGTTCGGCGCGTTCGT
>CAYMHO010000353.1:0-6685 GCA_964390195.1 uncultured Fimbriiglobus sp.
TCGGTCTCGATCGGCTTCTGGAATTCGTCGGCGTACAGCAGCATCAGGTCGAGCATACTGGCCTCGGCCAACTCCATGCCAATAACGATCTGGCCGGGGATGCTCCACACGTCGTAGATGGGCAACAGGTACGGGTGCTCGAGGGCGGCGAACGCCCGCAGCGCCCGCAACTCCCGAACGGTACTCGCCCCGTTGTGGCTGGACATGAACTTGAGGGCCATCACCTCACCGTCCGGCCCGCTCGCCTCCCACACGGTGGCGAACCCGCCCCGCCCCCGCAGGCGGGTCAGACGGTAGCCGGGGAACGGCACCGCCCCGGCCTCGGGGGAGAACCCCGGCATCAGGGCGATGGCCCGCGATTTGGAACTCCGGGAACTCAACACGTCACCCCGGTTGGACTGCCTGTCGGCGCGGCGAACGTAATTCGGACGGTCAACCCGCCCTCAACTCGCCGGAACTGTAGCACACCGTTCACGACGTGCCGCCGAATTCATTTGCCGACCGAACTGTACACCCATCCCGTCGGCTTTCCGTGCAGGTACGGCATGACCCCGTGGAACGGGCGGGCGGCGAAGTCGAACACCAGCGGGAGGAAGAAGCGGTCGCCTTCCCAGAGGGGGAGGTCAAGAACGCGGCTCACCTCGACCCACTCCAGCGGGCCGTCCTCGTTCGTCGCCGGCGGGGTGCCGGTGAAGGCGAACACGCGGAAGACGAACCCGAACCAGTCTTCGCCGTGCTTGCCGAACCCGGGCCACGACACCGTCCCGGCCTGTTCGGCATCCGTGACCGTGATGCCCGCTTCCTCGTGCAGTTCGCGACAGAGGCCGGCGTACACGTCCTCGTTGCGTTCCACCTTCCCGCCGAGGCCGTTGAACTTGCCGAAGTGCGGGTCGGTCGGCCCGCGGGCGGTGCGGTGGACGAGCAGCACCCGCGAGCGGTCCGGGGAGAAGATGTAACCGAGCGTGGCCAGGATGGGGGTGTACGGCATGGGGTGAAGTGTAGCAAACCCGTCTCGCGGACGGTCGGCGGAATATGCTGTCCACCACCGCCCGCACCTCTCCGCGGGCGGTCCCCGGGGCCTCTCCCGCCCCGCCCACGTTCCGGAGTCTCATCGTGATCGACCGTCGCGAACTGTTCGGCGCCCTCGGGGCCGTCGGCGCCGGGCTGGCCTGCACCGCCCCAGCCGCCGCCCAGCATGGGCACAAGCCGGGGGCCGGGCCGATGACCGGCCCGCACCTGCACTTCTGCGGCATCCACATGGCGAAGAAGAACCCGAAGATCCAGTTCGTCACGCAGCACTACTGCGCCGCCCACACCGGCGGCAAGGACGGCGACGTGTTCCAGTGCGTGCTGTTCGACGGCACCGGGGCGAACGCCAAACTGGTCGGCGTCGAGTACCTGATCTCGGACGAGGCGTACCGCAAGCTGCCCGACGCGGAGAAGAAGTACTGGCACGCCCACACCTACGAGGTGCTCGGCGGCGGGCTGATCGCCCCGACGATGGAACAGAAGGAGGAGAACGAGTTCATGAAGGTGGTGATGACCACCTGGGGCAAGGCGTGGCACACCTGGCCCGACCCGGGCACCAGCGTGCCGGTCGGCGAGCCGCTGCTCATCTGGTCGCTGATGGGCGACGGGCAGGCGGACGAGAAGGTGGTGGCCGCCCGCGACAAGGAGTTCAAGGTGGACACGGCCAAGGTCCGCGAGGCCCGCGTCAAGCACTTCGGGATGGAGCCGCCGAACGTGCCGCTGCCGAAGGACGTGGACGCGATCGGCCGCCAGTGGACCGCCACCGGGGACGACAAGCCGCCGAAGAAGTGACCGAACCGAAAGTCGCCGCCCGCGCGGGGGCGGTCCGCGAATCCGCCCGCGGAGCGTGCGGCGACTTTTCCCGATCCCAACCCCGCCTTGCAACCGCCGCGGGCGGACCGCACAATACCCCCCGCACGGATGCCCCGAGTTCGCCGGAAAGGATACCCCCATGCGCACCCTCCGCGTGGCCGTACTCGACGAAGAGCTGCCCTACCCGCTCACCTCCGGCAAGCGGCTCCGCACGTTCAACCTGCTCGCCCGCTTGGCCGGCCGCCACCGCATCACGCTCCTCTGCCACCGCAACGCCGACCCCGCGGAGGTGCCGGCCGCCGAAGCCGCCTTCCGCAAGCTGGGCGTCGAAACGGTGGTGGTGCCGCGAGCGGTGCCGACCAAGTCCGGCCCCGGCTTCTACGCCCGCCTCGCCGGCAACCTGCTCTCCCCCCTGCCCTATTCGGTCGAAACGCACACCAGCCCGGAACTGGTGGCGGCGGTCGAGCGGCACGCGGCCGAGAACCCGGTGGACCTGTGGCACTGCGAGTGGACGCCCTACGCCCAGGTGCTGCGGAAGGGGCTGCGGGGGAAACTGCGGCGGGTGCCGTGGGTGGTGATGGCGCACAACGTCGAGTCGCTCATCTGGAAGCGGTACACCGAGACGGAAGAGAACGCGGTGAAGCGGTGGTACGTCAAGCGGCAGTGGCTGAAGTTCGAGCGGTTCGAGCGGTGGGCGTTCGCCCACGCCACCTGGAGCGTGGCCGTCAGCGAGCCGGACGCCGAGCTGATCCGCACGCAGATGGGCGGCAGCGAGCAGACGGAGGTGGTGGACAACGGGGTGGACACCGCCCACTTCCGCCCGCAACGGGACGTGGACCGCGACCCGTACAAGATCGCGTTCATCGGCTCGCTCGACTGGCGGCCGAATCAGGACGCGGTGAAGCTGCTGTTGGAGGACATTTTCCCGAAGGTGAAGGCGGCCGAACCGCGAGCCACCCTGAGCGTCGTCGGCCGCAACCCGCCCGAGTGGATGACCGACGCGGCGGCCCGCATGCGCGGGGTGCGGGTGTTCGGCAGCGTGCCGGACGTCCGCCCGCACCTGGCCACCTGCGCCCTGACCGTCGTGCCGCTGCGGGTGGGCGGGGGCAGCCGGCTGAAGATCCTGGAATCGCTCGCCACGTCTACGCCGGTCGTCAGCACGCGGGTCGGGGCCGAGGGGCTGCGGCTGACGCCCGAGAAGCACCTCACCGTGACCGACGACGAGACCGGCATCGCCGACGCCATCCTGAGCGTGCTGCGCGACCCGGACGCCGCGGCCGATCAGGCGGACGAAGGTCGCCGGCTGGTGCTGCGGGAGTACGACTGGGCACCCCTGGCGACGAAGTTGGAAGAGATCTGGACCGTGGCCGCCGAACAGCGGGTCGGCCGGGCCAGCTCGATGGGATAACACCGCAGACTAACCACAGAGGCACAGAGACACAGAGAAGACAGGAGGGCAGGGTGTGTCTTCACACCCCCTCCTGTCTTCTCTGTGTCTCTGTGCCTCTGTGGTTAGATCTTGTGTCAGCCGCGGAACGGCCCAATCCGCCGCCCGCCTCCCCCCGTCTGTAGGTTAGTCCTTGCCGTGTTCGGGACACTCGCCCCGAATCCACCTCCCTCTCATGAGGTTCCTCTCATGCGGCTGCGTCATGTCCTGTGGGCCGCCCCCGTGGTCGGGGCCGCCGGCGTCGGGTTCCTGGCCAACTCCCTGGTGCCGGCGGCCGACGCGGCCAATAAGGCCGAGGGCGACCCGAAACAGACGGTGTCGTTGCCCATCAAGCAGGTGGTGCTGTTCAACAGCGGGGTCGGGTACTTCGGGCGGACGGGCGAGGTGGAGGGCGAGTCGCGGGTCGATCTGAGCTTCCCCGAGACGGACATCAACGACCTGCTCAAGTCGATGACCCTGCAGGACTTCAACAACGGGCACATCTCGGCGGTCAGCTACGACAGCCGTGAGCCGGTCGCCCGGACGCTGTCCAGCTACGCCATCAACCTGAACGGCGAGCCGACGCTGGCGAAGATCCTCGGGCAGGCCCGCGGGGAGCAGGTGGAGGTGGTGATGAACACCACCGTCACCACCCAGCCGGGCACCGTCAAGGGGACGATTATCGGCACTGAGCTGCAGAAGGTGCCCGTCGGCACCGCCCAACTCGACTGCACGGTGCTCAACCTGAGCACGACCGAAGGGTTCCGCAGCCTGAAGATGATGGACATCCAGCGGGTTCGGTTCCTCAACCCGGTGTTGGAAGCGGAACTCAAGCGGGCGCTCGACACCTTGGCCCTGTCGCACGACACCCAGAAGAAGGCGGTCAGCATCCAGTTCAGCGGCGAAGGCAAGCGGAAGGTGAAGGTGGGGTACGTGATCGAGGCGCCGGTGTGGAAGACGAGCTACCGGCTGGTGCTGGACAAGGACGAGAAGCCGTACCTGCAGGGGTGGGCGATCGTCGAGAACCCGACGGACGAGGACTGGGGCGGGGTGAAGATGGCCCTCGTCTCCGGGCGGCCGATCAGCTTCAAGATGGACCTGTACAACCCGCTGTACGTGCAGCGGCCGACGGTCGAGCCGGAGCTGTTCGCCAGCCTGCGGCCGCCGGCGTACGACGGCGGGTTCCGCGGGCGGGAAGAGAAAGCGGTGGCCGGCGCGGCCCCGCCGCCTCCCCCGCGGCCGGCGGCTCCGGGCATGCCGGGCGGTGGCGGTGGCGGTCGCGGCGGGTTCGGCGGCCCGGCCGGACCGGGCGGCGGGCCGGCGTTCGGGGCGGAAGGCAAAGGCGACGCGAAGGCGATGAAGGATTCGGTCGATCGGCTGGCGGACAAAGAGTTCGCCGCCGAGTTCGCCGAGGAGATGCAGCGGAAGATGAACCTGGGCGGGGCGGTGAACAGTTCGGCCACCGCCAGCAAACTCGGGGACAGCTTCCAGTACGGCATCAAGCACCCGGTGTCGCTCGCCCGCCAGAAGTCGGCCCTCCTGCCGATCATCGGCGAGGACATCGAGGGCACCCGGGTGAGCATCTACAACCCGGTCGTGCAGGGCAAGCACCCGCTCCTCGGCTTCCGCTTCAAGAACACCACCAAGGCCACCCTGCCGCAGGGGCCGGTGACGGTCATCGACCAGAGCGTGTACGCCGGCGACAGCCGCATTCAGGACGTGAGCGCCGGCGACGAGCGGCTGCTCGCCTACGCCATCGACCTGGGCACCGAGGTGATCCCGCAGACCGGCCCCGGCAGCAGCCGCATCACCAGCGTGAAGGCGGTGAAGGGGATCGTGCACATCACCCGCCGCACGCGGGAGGAGAAGGTGTACAAGATCAGCAACAAGTCCGACACCGACCGGACGCTGCTGGTCGAACACCCGAACCGCACCAACCAGCAGTTCAAGCTGGTGGAGACGGCCAAGCCGGTGGAGGAGACCGCCGCCCTGTGGCGGTTCGAGACGAAGGTGGCGGCCAAGCAGTCGGCCGAGTTCAAGGTGATGGAGGAGCGGGACCTGGGCGAGCAGATCTTCCTGTCGAACAGCCCGGACGACACCATGCGGTTCGTCATCAACCTGAACGAGTCGTCGAGCACGCTGAAGGACATGCTGAAGGTGGCGCTGACGAAGAAGGGCGAGTGGGACGTGGTCCGCCGCGACCTGACCCAGTTGCAGGCCGACCTGGCGCGGATCAACGCCGATCAGGACCGCATCCGCAAGAACCTGCGGGAGACGCCGGAGGCGGCGGAGGTGTACAAGAAGTACCTGAAGAAGCTGGACGACCAGGAGAAGGAGATCGACACCCTGACGGACAAGCAGAAGAAGCTGATGGCCGACGAGTTCAAGGCCCGTAAGGCGTACGAGGACTACCTGGGCAACCTGAGCAGCGACTGAGTTTGACCACATCGGTTTGCCGCGAGGAGCAGACGAGCGGGCCGGCCCGCTCGTCTGCTCCTCGCGGCAAACCCGCTTTTCACTCCGCCCGCCCGTCCTTCATGCGGATCGTCCGCCCGGTGTAACGCCTCGCCAGTTCCTCGTCGTGCGTCACCAGCAAGAGCGTCATCCCCCGCTGCCGCACCTGATCGCCCAAGAGTTCCATCACCCCGCCGGCCGTCGCCGAATCCAAATTCCCCGTGGGCTCGTCGGCCAGCAGCACCCCCGGCCGACCCACGATCGCCCGCGCCACCGCCGTCCGCTGCCTCTCCCCGCCGCTCAACTGCGTCGGCTTGTGCCCCAGCCGGTGGCTCATCCCCACCGCCTCCAGCACCTCCCGCACCCGCCGTTTCCGCTCGCTCGCCCCCACCTTCGCCAGCACCAGCGGCAGGCCCACGTTCTCCTCCACCGTCTGGCTCGGGATCAGGTGGAACGACTGGAACACGAACCCGACGCACGCCAACCGGTAGTCGGCCAGTTGCGTCCGGGAGATCGCCCCCAGTTCCCGCCCGGCGACGGTGAGGGTGCCGGCGGACGGTACGTCCAGCCCGCCGATCAGGTTCATGAGGGTCGATTTGCCGGACCCGGATTTGCCCAGGATGGCCACCCGCTCGCCGGCCGCGATGGCGAACGACACGTCGACGAGCGCCGACACCGCCGTGCTGCCGGTGCCGTAGGTCTTCGACAGGCGGGCGGCGGAGATCAAAGGGTATCCCCCACCAGCACCTCACGCTGCCGCAGGGCTTGCATCCGCCTCAGCCCGCCGCACTTGTCGATGTACGCGGCGAAGTCGGGCAGGCCGTACACGTACTCGTCCAGGAATTTCAGAAATCCGGCCTCGTCCTGTTCGACCGTCAGCCACTGCTTCAGGTGCTGCTCGTCGGAGAAGTACTCGCCCGGCATGTTCCCCGGGTAGCTGCCGAACGGCACCTCGCACACCGC
>CAYMHO010000354.1:0-6682 GCA_964390195.1 uncultured Fimbriiglobus sp.
CTCCGGCGGGTTCTCGCTGTACTTGCGGTCCGGCCCGCCGAACCGCGTCGGCGGGACGATCAGTTCACCCGTCTTGCTGTCGTCCGGCTTGTCCGGCACGGCTTTGCCGGCGGTCATATCCCAGATGTACTGGTCCCGCACGGCGGCCATGTTCCGCAGCTTGATGTACTCGCGAGGGAACGTCTCGGTGTCGAACGTCCGCCGCCCGCCGTACACGTACCAGCCGTTCACCATGCGGTAGTCCTGGCTGTGGTGCCAGCTCTTGTCGTTCACCGCCGCCCGAACCTTCTCGAACTCGGAGGTGCCCACTTTGGCGTCCGGCTCCGCCCCGAACAGCCCCTTGAACAGCGCCGCCCCGAGCACCTTGTCGCCCGCCTCGTTCATCTGGAACCCGCCGACGGTCAGCTTGCCGCCGCCCTTCTCGAACGCCGCCAGGGTGGGGGTGAAGACGTCCACGAACGCCAGCTTCCGCTTGTCGGCCACGGCCTTCACCGCGTCGGCGTACAGCTTCAGGTTCTCGTTCTCCTTCTTGCCGTCGGGCAGGAACTTGTCGCCGGTGTTCTCGAACGCGATGGGCGACACGAGCACGAACCGCGGCGGGGATTTGGCGTCGTCCCGCGGGTATTTGGCGGTGTAGTCGTCGATGAACTTCTCGTAGTCGGTCTGGAACTTGGCAACGCCGTCCTTCCCCTTGAACGACTCGTTCCAGCCGAAGAAGCAGACGAAGGTGTCGGCGTTGAAGGCGTCCAACGGGTCGTCCAGGTGGGTGTAGTCGGCGGACCGCTGCCGCACGCTCACCTCGTCGGCCGGGAAGCCGAAGTTCCGCACCACCAGTTGCTTGTCCTTGTGCTTCAGGTGCAGCATCGTCTCGAAGTGGCCGTACAGGCTCATCCGCTCGGCGGTGGTGTTGCCGACGAACGCGATCCGTTCGCCCTTCACGAACTCCAGGGGCAACTTGCTCTCGGGCAGCGGCCCCTTCTTCGGCCGCGGGGGCGGCTTCATCAGCTTCTCGGCGGTGGCGGTGGACGGCCCCTCCTTCTTCTGCGAGCGGGCGTCGTCGGCCACGACCAGGAGCAGCCCGCAGGCCAGGGCGAGCGCGAGCGGGAGTCGAATGCGGGAGAGCGACGGCATGGAGTGTCGTTCCGAGGGGAAGAGGAGCGCAGGCGGGATTACGGAGAGTATGCGCGAAGTGGGGCGGGGCTTCAATGGGCGGTCGCGGTTCCAGTTCATTGTGGCGGCGGGTCGGCCGGTCGCAGGTGCAGGCGGTGCCACGTCGGCCCGCAGTGCCGGCAGCGGAACAGCTTCACCGGGTTGCCGGCCGCCTTGTACCGCACCCCGCCGGCGTCCCACACGTTCGACTCCGTGCCGCACGTCTGGCACACGACCCGCCACCGCCGCGACTCGTCCTCGATCGCCGCCGCCCACCGCTTCGGCAGGCAACGGGTCACGAACGCCTGCACCAGTCCCATCAGGCCCCCTCCGGGCGGTACGGGGCGTACCCGTAATACTTCGGCCGGTCGTCCAGCCGCACGTGCAACCACGGCACCCCGCCGCCGGCGGTGCCGAGCCACACCGGGCGGTCGCCCACCCGCTTCGCCATCGCTTCGCCCACCGCCTGCCAGAGGGCGTCCCGTTGCCCTTCGGGCGCGTGCCGGGCGAACGCCGCGAGGTGCCCGTAGGCGGAGTGCTCGGCCGCCGGGCTCGGCACCACCAGCACCGCGTCCCCGCCGAGGTTGGCGAACACCGCCACCTCAGTCGCGGTGAAGTGATCGGCGAACGCTCGCGGGTCCGGTCGACGGGCGAGGCCGGGGCTGTCGAGGATGACGCACTCGAACGGGTGGGTTTGTGTGGCGGCGGTGACGCCCGGCGTTTCCCACCGGAATGCGGCGTACGGGGTGTCGGCGAGGAGCCGGTTGAAGAAGGTGCGAAAAGCCGGGTCGGTCCGCCAGCCGGCGATCACCTCGGCGATCGTGGCCGGTCGCGCGTCGAAATCGAGGGCGAACCGAACCCCGCGGTCGTCCGGCAGTCGCTCACTCCGGGCCGACCACATGTCACTCACTCCGGGCGGGGCGTGCGGCGACCGTCTCGGCGATTCTACCGCCCCGCCCGGCCGGACACCGCTACGCCCCCGGCAGGGTCACGCGGAATGTGCTGCCGCGATCCTGTTCGCTCTCCACGCTGATCGTCCCGCCCAGGCGGGTGACGTACTCCTTGACGATGGCCAGCCCCAGCCCGGCGTGCACCCCGGTGGCCGTACGGCTGGCGTCCGCCCGGTAGAACCGCTCGAAGATGCGGCCCCGCACGTCCGCCGTCATGCCGATGCCGGTGTCGCTCACCTCCACCACCAGCGGGCCGCCGTTCACCTCCCGCCGCACCGCCAGGGTGATGCTCCCGCCGGGGCGGTTGTACTCGACCGCGTTGTGCAGCAGGTTGATCATCACCTCCCGCAGCTTGTCCGCGTCGGTGTCCACCGGCGGGGTCGGCCGCAGGTCGGTGTTCAGGGTCAGCCCGTGCGACTCGGCCAGCGGGCGGATGACGGCCGCGCACCCGCTCGCCAGTTCGGCCGCGTCGGTCGGGGCGGAGGTCATCTGCGTCTGCCCGGCGTCCAGGTAGGCCAGGGTCATCACCCGCTCGACCAGCCCGCCCAGTTGCTTGGTAAGGACGCGGCAGTCTTCCAGCGCCTGCTTGTACTGCTCGGCCGTGCGGGGCTTCCGCAGGGTGATGTCGATGGTGGCGAGCAGGCTGGCGACGGGGGTGCGGAGCTCGTGCGAGATGTCGGCGACCGCCTGCTTCTCCCGCTCGAACGCCTCGCGGAGCTGGGCGAGGGTGTGCACCAGGCGGTCGTGGATGGGCACCAGCTCGTGGCTCAGCTCGCCCGCCTGCACCGGCAGGTGCAGGTCGTTCTCGTTCACTTTCGCCACCGCGTCGGTCAGCTTCCGCAGCGGCCGCAGGCCGACGGTGACGAGCACCCACCCGCCGACCAGCAGGGCGACGAAGGCGAACCCGCTGCCCAGCGAGAGCACCAGGCGGACGGTCGAGCGGGTGCCGGCGGTGGCCGTGCGGACCTCCGCCTGCTGCCGCTCGGCGTCGCGGTGGATGGCGGCCACCTCCGATTCCAGCTCGGTGGTCGGGCGGGCGACGTGGTAGATGTTGCTGAAGCTGGGCCCCGGCTCGCGGGCGGGCGGGGGGCGGGTGTCGCCGCGGCCGCCGGGAGTTTCGGGCCGCGGGCCGCCGCCCCAGCGGAACCCGCCGGTGTTCGGCTTGTACATCACCCGCCGCACCTCCCCGTCGCTCAGGGAGAGGGTGTCGTACCGCCAGTCGTCGCCGAACTTCTGGGTCTTCTCCCGCTCCCACAGCTCGCGGTCGAACGGCAGCCCGTCGGCCGGCAGGCGGGCAGACTTCCACACCAGTTGGCGGGAGTTGTTGATCTGCACCAGCGGGGCGTCCTGGTCGGAGGCGTCGTCCAGGTGGGCGGAGAGGAAGTCGGTGTACCGCAGTTCGGCCGCGTTCGCCTGCTCGTAAGCTTTCGACACCGCCCCCCACAACCGCCCGCTGAACCACCGCCCCCAGTCGCGGCTCGGGTGTGCCGGCTGCACCGCTTGAAAAGCGACGGGGACGAGCCAGCCGCCCGGGGTGGGTGAGGCGGGGGTGGCCAACATGGCGAGTGGGAATTCGATCCCGAGTCGGCGGTTGGTCTGGTCCACCAGGACGGCGTACTCACCGATGGCGGTGCGGGCGGTGTCGCGGGCCTGGGTGAGCAGCTCGCGGTCGAACTTGTCGCGGGCGGCCCGCTCCTTGTCGATCGCCCCCAGGTGGATCAGGTCGACGCCCGCCTTCTCCTTCTGGTCGAGGGCGCTCCCGGTGACGCCGTCGGCCAGCAGGGCGACGCCGAGCAGGGCGAGGGTGAGCAGGAGGAGGAAGTAGACGATCAGGGAGCGGCGGATGGACGGCATGGCGGGGGACCTCCGACCCGCCTGGGGGACGGTCACTTCTTCTTCAGTTTATCCGGTTTGGCGGCCACGGCGGCCGGTTCGGGCAGGTCCTCGTTCCCGCGGAGCATGTACCCCTCCCCCCACTTGGTGAGGATGAGCGGCACCTCGTGCCCCTTGTCCACCTTGTTCCGCAGGTAGCGGATGTACACGTCCACCACGTTCGACGTGTTCTCGTCGTACTCGTCGTACAGGTGGTCCCAGATCATGGTGCGGGTGACCACGCTGCCGGCGTGGAAGGCGAGGAACTCGAGCAGCGCGTACTCCCGCGGGGTGAGGGTGATCTTCTTCCCGTTGCGGGTGACGCTGCGGGCGGCGGTGTCGAGCGTCAGGTCGTGCACGCGGATGAGCGGGTCCTTCTTCTGGTGCCCGCGGCGGACGAGCGCCCTCACCCGCGCGAGCAGCTCGTCGAACGACAGGTTGGCCTTCGACAGGTAGTCGTCCGCCCCGCTGTCCAGCCCGTGCACCTTGTCCGTGGTGTCGCCCTTGGCGGTGAGCATGAGGATGTGGGTGGTGATGCCCGACTCCCGCCACCGCTTCAGAAGAGTCAGTCCGTCCACTTTCGGCAGCATGACGTCGAGCAGGATGACGTCGTACGGGGTGGTGCGGGCCTTCACGTCGGCCTCGTCCCCGTCGGTGGCGGTGTCCACCGCGAACCCCTCCTCCTCGAACCCCTGGCGGAGCATCCGGGCCATCTGCAACTGGTCTTCGACGAGCAGGATTCTCACGATGCAACTCCCCGTCCGGACGCGAACGTACAAATTGCTTGTACCACTTGTGGGGTGAGCGGTTAATGAGAATGTCACCCGCCCGTCCGGATGGTAACCCGCCGGCGGGCGTACCCGCCTGACGATCCGACACGCCGGCCCCCCGTCCGGTCCGTCGCGGCCGCACAGCCGGACCGAGAATTTCGGCGGGCGGGGAGAAACGGGCTGGATTCCGCCGGAACCCCCGCTATACTTCCCATCAACCATTGACCGTCGATTCGGTCCGGCACAGTTATCGGCGCTTCCCTCGCGAGTCGTTCCGTCTGATCCGCCTCCGCTCATTCTAACCCGTGCTGCCGCACCATGTGGTGGTGCAACCGGACTCGTGAACCCGTTCGTTCACGACCGTTTCGGCACACCGGATGCGACAGACCCCCGAGCCACGCTCGACCGCGAAGTGACCGCCCTCTCGACCGACCAAAGCCATCCCACCCTCCCCGCCGCAGGCTCCGAACTCTCGCGGGGTGATCGTTCGTGCCACGACCGGCCCGCGGGTGGGCGGCTCCGATCGGCGGCCAGGGCACTCCGCCCGCGGCCGACGGCCAAACTCACTGGTTCACTGTTCCTGTTCCTGGGTTCGCACCCGACGTTCCGACACTTCCCTGAGGTGACTGTTATGCCCGACGCCAAGAGCGTCGAAGGGGCCGCTCCCAAGCCCCTGATTCGCAAGCGTATCGTGAAGAAAACCGCCGACGCCCCGGCCCCGGCCGAACCCGCCCCGGCTCCCGAACCGACCCCCACCCCGGCCCCGGCCCCCGCCCCCGTGCGGCCGGCACCAGTGGCCGAGCGGGAACCCGCTCCGGCCCCCGCCGCCCCGCCCGCCCCGCGGGAGTACCGCGAACCCCGTCAGCCGGCTCCCACCCCCGGCCCGCGGGGCGGCGACTTCCGCGACCGCGACGACCGCCAGCCCCCGCCGCGGGGCGAGTTCCGCGGCCCGCCGCAAGGCGGCCCGGCCGACCGCGACTACCGCGGCCGGCCGGAGGTGCCGCAGTCCCGGCAGGCCGTGCCCGGCCAGCAGATCTATCGCCTGGACGACCTGTACCGGATGCCCATGCCCGAGCTGTTCGCCAAGGCCGAGCAGTACGGCATGCGGGACATCACCGGCATGAACCGCGCCCAACTGATCGTCGGCGTCGTCCGCCGGCAGATCGAACGCGGCGAGGTGGTGTACGGGAGCGGCACGCTCGAAGTGCTGCCCGACAACTACGGCTTCCTGCGGTCCGCCGCCCACAACTACCTGGCCAGCCCGGAAGACATTTACGTCTCGCCGTCGCAAATCCGCCGGATGAGCCTCCGCACCGGGTACATGGTGGAGGGGCCGATCCGCCTGCCGATCGAGAACCAGGACAACTTCGCCCTGATGCAGATCGCGCTGGTGAACGGCAAGCCGGCCGACGAGACGGTGAACGTGACCAGCTTTGGTGACCTCACCCCGCTGCACCCGAACAGTCGGTTGCGGCTGGAGTCGCCCGACGACCTGTCCATGCGGATCGTGGACCTGGTCACGCCCATCGGCAAGGGCCAGCGGGGGCTGATCGTCGCCCCGCCCCGCACCGGCAAGACTATCCTGCTCTCCAAGATGGCGAACGCCATCCTGAAGAACCACCCCGAAGCCTACGTGTTCGTGCTGCTGGTGGACGAGCGGCCGGAAGAGGTGACGGAGATGCAGCGGCTGGTGCAGGGCACCAACGCCGAGGTGGTGGCCAGCACCTTCGACGAGCCGAGCGAGGAGCACATCCACGTCGCCGACATCGTGCTGGAGAAGGCGAAGCGGATGGTGGAACTGCGGCGGGACGTGGTGATCCTGCTGGACAGCATCACCCGCCTGGCGCGGGCGCACAACACCGAGGCTCCCGGCGGCGGCAAGCTGCTCTCCGGCGGTCTCGACAGCAACGCCATGCAGAAGCCGAAGCAGTTCTTCGGGGC
>CAYMHO010000355.1:0-6675 GCA_964390195.1 uncultured Fimbriiglobus sp.
TTCGCGTTCGTGATCTCGATGTAGTACCCCATCACGTCGGTGAACCCGACCTTCAAGCTGTTGATGCCGGTGCGGGTGATCTCCGCCGCCTGGAACTTGGCGATCCAGTCCTTGCCGTCGCGGGAGAGCCGCTTCAGTTCGTCCAGTTCGGCGTTGTACCCGTCGCGGATGATGCCGCCTTCCTTCGGCGAGTACGGCGGGTCGTCCACCAATGATTCGTCCAGCAACTGCCGCAGGTCGGGCACCAACTCCAGCTTCGATTCCAGTTCGTTCAACAGCGGCGCCTTGCGGCCGGTCAACTTCGCCTTCAACCTCGGCAGCAGGCGAAGTGTTCGCCCGACCGCGGACAAATCCTTCGGTGTCGCGCGGGCGGTACTCACGCGGGTGGTCAGCCGGTGCATGTCACCGGTCGCTTCGAGCAACTCCCGCAGGTGGGCGCGCAGGCTGTGTTCGCCGAGCAACTCCTCCACCGCCGTGAGTCGGGCATCGATGGCGGGGATGCTGATCAGCGGGGCGAGCAGGTTGTCGTGCAGGAACCGCGCGCCCATTGGGGTGACGGTGCGGTCGATGACCGACAGCAGCGACCCGTCCCGCTGGTTCTCGCGGAGGGTGCGTGTTAACTCCAGACTCCGCCGCGTCACTTCGTCCAGAATCAGGAAGGCGTCCGGGCGGTGCGGCATCAGCCGTCGCAGGTGGCCGAGTTCGGTCTTCACCGTCTCGCGGAGGTACGCCAGCAGCGCCCCGGCGGCGACGAGGCACGGCTGCTTGTCGCTGAACCCGAACCCGGAGAGGGTGCCCACCTGGAAGTGCGTCTTCAGCACGTCGAGCGCGGTGGTCGGGTCGAACGTCCACGCCGAGCGGGGTGTCACGCTCCGCGGGCCGCCGCCCAGCTTCGGCTTCAACTCGTCCAACTCCGAATCGGGCAGCAGGCACTCGGCGGGGCACAGGCGGGCGAGTTCGTCGGACACCTGATTCGCGGCCAGATCCGACGCCGCGAAGGTGCCGGCGGTCAGATCCGCCCACGCCACGCCGAAGACGCCGGCCTTGTTCCGCCACACCGCGGCCAGGTGGTTCGGCCGCTTGGGATCCAACAACTCGTCTTCGGTGACGGTGCCGAGCGTGACGACCCGCGTCACCTCGCGACGGATGGGCGCCTTAATCGCCGGGTTCGGCGCTTCCATCTGCTCGACCACCGCCACCCGGTGCCCGGCCGAAAGCAACTGCCGCAGGAAGTGATCCAGTTTGTGCAGCGGGAAGCCGGCCATCTGCGGCTGGCTCTCCTCGCGGCGGGCGAGGGTCAGCCCGAGCACCCGGTGGCCGAGTTCGGCGTCGTCCCCGAACAGCTCGAAGAACTCGCCGTTCTGGAACAGGATGACCATGCCGGGGTGAGCGTCACGGGCGGCCTGCAACTGCTGCATCATCGGCGTCATCGGCACGTCCCTGGCGGCTCTGCGAAGTGGATGAGATGGTATCGGCGAAGTGGGGGCGGGGGAATGAGGGTTGTGCGGGAGAGGTTAGCCGCGAGGCAACGCCGAGCGCGTCACGGTCGCGCTCGGCGTTGCCTCGCGGCTAACCCGCGCATCCCTACTCCCCGTCCCGCGGAATGAGCGGCAGCAGCCGCGCAATAATCTCGTCGCTGGTGATGCCCTCGGCCTCGGCGTGGTAGTTGGTGATGATGCGGTGCCGCAGCACCGGCGGGGCGACCGCCCGCACGTCGTCGATGGCCACGTACGTCCGCCCGTGCAGGATGGCCCGCGCCTTCGCCGCCAGGATCAGGCTCTGCCCGGCCCGCGGGCCGGCCCCGAAGCTGACGTACTTCTTCACGAACTCGGGGATGTCCTTGCTCACCGGCTCGCCGGGGTTCGGCTTCGGCCGGGTGATGCGGGCCAACTTGCCGGCGAACCGGATGACGTGCTGCGCCGCCGGCACCTTCAGCACCAGTTCCTGCATGGTCAGGATTTCGTTCGCCGTGATCACCCGTTCCAGTTGCGGGCGGTGGGCGCTGGTGGTGCTGTCGATGATTTTGAACTCGTCCTCCGCGGTCGGGTAGTTCACCCGAATGTTGAACATGAACCGGTCTTGCTGGGCCTCCGGCAGCGGGTACGTCCCTTCCTGCTCGATCGGGTTCTGCGTGGCCAGCACGAAGAACGGGTCGGGCAGCTTGTGCCGCGTGCCGGCCACCGTCACCTGCCGCTCTTGCATGGCTTCGAGCAGTGCCGCCTGCGTCTTCGGTGGCGTCCGGTTGATCTCGTCGGCCAGCACGATGTTGGCGAAGATCGGCCCCGGCACGAACCGGAACCCCCGCTGCCCGCTCGCCTTGTCGTCGTACAGGATTTCCGTGCCGGTGATGTCGGTCGGCATCAGGTCGGGGGTGAACTGCACGCGGTTGAAGCTGAGGCTCATGCCGTCCGCCAGCGTGCGAACCATAAGCGTCTTCGCCAGCCCCGGCACGCCGACTAGCAGGCTGTGCCCGCGGGCGAGGACCGCGAGGAGCAACTGCTCCAGCACCTCCTCCTGCCCGACGATCACCTTCCCGCACTCGCCCAGCAGTCGCTGGCAGGCGAACCGCAGTTTCTCGGCGGTGGCCACTTCGTCGTCGTCCAGAATGATCGGGTTCAGGTCGGACACGGCGCCTCCAAAGTTCCGAGTTTCGAGTTCCGGGTTCCGAGGTCGGTCGCGCTCCTGTCCCCAGTCTTTCGACTCGGAACCCGGAACTCGAAACCCGGAACTACTTGCGTCCGAGCCACACCGCCCGGCCGGTGCCGGCCACCAGCAGGCCGTCGGGTCGCGGCAACACTGCCACCGCTGGGCCGCCGACGCTCACGTCGATTCGCTGTCGCACCTTGCCGGTGGCCGGGTCGAGGATGAGCACCGGGAAGGTGAAGCGGGTGGCCGCGTCGAGCGCGTTCAGCGTGGTGCCAAGCAACCGCAGCGGCGTCGGGTGGTACGCCGCGCTCCGCACGCCGTCCGACATCGTCCACAGTTCAACTTGAATGGCCTCGGGCGGGTACACCACCAGCGTGGTGCGGCCGGCCAGCACCGCCCACCGCGTTCCGTCCGGCAGTTCGGGTAGCGTCGTTCGCCAACTCTCCTTCATCGTCTCGCGGTTCAGGGCGAACACCTTGCCGCCGCCCGGCAGGTACACCCGCTCGTCGTCGGCGTCGGCGTTCGCCAGATCAACACCGCTCGGCAACAACCGCGAAGGCGGCCGGCGGTCAGCGGTCAACTGAGACACCTCGTCGCCGACGTTCTTCGACACCACCACCACCACGGCCTGACCAATCGTCCGTGCCGCCGGCGGCGTTCCTGTGCGACTGGCCTCTCCACCGTTCGGGGTGAAGAAGCGGCCCAACTGATCGCCGTTCACCGACACCAACTCCCCCTTGGCATTCGGGATGATCGCCCGCACGCCGGATACGACCGGCGGGGCGGTCCACTCCTGCACGCTGGTCGCGGTCACCTCCAGTTGCTCCCCGGTGGCGGCGTCCAGTTGCCAGCACTCGTCGCCCCGTTGCGCGTACACACGGCCGCCGAACGCCCCGATGTGCGGGCCGAACTTCGGGGCGGTGGGGCCGGAGTACGCTTCCGCCGCGGACTCGTTCGCCGCACTCTTCGCCCACGCCACCTTGCCGCTTCCCAAATCGACCGCGATCAACGCGTTGTCACCCAGCCTCGCCACCAGTCTGTTGCCCGTGAACACGAACGACGACAGCGGCGGGGTCGGGTCGGCGGGCGGAACGTGGAACTCCCACGCGATCTTGCCGCTCTTGCCATCGACCGCGATCACGGCGAAGTCGCCGACCGCCAGCACCAACACGGAGGTGAACGCCACCCGCTTCAACACGGCCGGCGTGCCGTGCTTCGTCCGCCACAGTTCCTTGCCGCCCTCCGCGTCGTGCGCGAACAGCGTCTTCCCGTCGCACAGCACCAGCGGCGCATCTTTCGCCGGGAGCAGCGGCACCAGCGGGCGGGCGAACGGGGGCAGCGTCACCGCCTTCCGCTCCTCCGCCGGCGCGGGCAGTCCGAACTCCCCTTCGCTCGCCGTCACCTTCGCCTTCGGGTCGAACGCCGGCGGGCCCTTCGCCCCCACCAGCGGGTAACCGGGTCGCGGCAGCGGCACCATCGCGTCGCCGTCGTACTGGTACCACCACACCTCGGTGGCGGTGGCACACACGATGTGCCCGTCGGCCACGGCCACGTTGCCCGGCAGCGGGGTGTTCGTCGGGCGGGCCAGCCGGCCGGTGGCGGGGTCGAGAATCTTGGTGCCGGCGGCGGTCGGCCAGAAGATCAGATTGTCGGCGACCACCCCGCGGCCGAGGCCGTTCAGCGATCCGTCCTCGTGGTTCTGCCAGCCGACCGGCGCCTTGTCGAACCCGCTGGCCACGTCGTACCCGCGCACCCCGCCGCTCTGGGCCACCTGCGGGCCGGTGCGGGTGACGTGCGTCGTCACCACCAACCGCCCGTCGCTCACCCCCAGCAGTTGCTCGGGGTACACCGGGTTGGTGGTGGCCCACACCTTCCGCCCGGTGTCGGCGTCGAGGGCGTAAATCGCGTCTCCGTCGGCCGGGGCGATGAACACCCGCCCGTCGTGGTACACGGCCGGGCACAGGTCGCGGAACGGCACGACCGGCGGGCGGTCGGCCGGCGGGTTGCGGTACGCCCACGCCGGCTTGCCGGTGGCCGCGGTCACCGCCACCGTCACCCCGTCGTGCGAGCAGTACACCACGTTCCCGCCGGCCAGCGTCAGCAGTTCGTGCCGGTGCCGGGCGGCCGCCGGCGGGTCGGTGTCGAACACGTCGGCCACCCACACCGGTTGCCCGCCGGCCGCGGGGTAGCAGGCGATGGCGTGAGTCAGCCGGTTGTTGTCCACCCGGAGGAACGCCGCGTACACCCGCCCGTCGGCCACCAGCGGTGCCCCCTCCCAGGCGGCGAACACGTCTTTCGGCACCGGCGGGGCGGCGCTCCACTTGGCCGTCAGCGGGTACTCGGTGAACGGCAGTTTGGCCGCGTCCGGTTTCGGCTCCAGGCAGGCGATGACGCTCCGCGGCTTGGTCGTGTCGTTGCCGGTGGGCAGGGCCGACTTGCCGAAGCGGGCGAACAGCTTGCCGTCGGCGGCGGTCAGGGTGAAGTCGGCCTCCTGCTGGCACGGCAGGGCGAAGTCGGCCGGGTCGAAATCGAGGTCGAGCGAAGCGGCGTGGTACACCACCCGCGCCGTGCCGGTGGCGAACTCGAACTGGATCACCCGGCCGGCGTCGGCGATGTACGCGGAGCCGTTCAGGATGATCGGGTGGAAGGCGAGCGACTTGACCGACGGCACCGACGCGGCCGGGGTGCGGTCCTTGTCCTTCGGGTCGCGGGGGATGGCCACCCGCACCGGCCGCTGACCGGCGAGGTAGCGGGGCAGGGGGGGGGTCGGCCGGCCGTCGCGGGCCGGGCCGCCGGCGAAGCTGGTCCACCCGGCCGAGACCGGCGACAACGCCGGCGGTGCGGCCACCAGTTTCGCCAGCGTGTCGGCGTACACCCCGTTCGTCCCGCCGAGCACCCCGCTCGACTTCGGGTGGTCCTTCTTGAACTGCTCCAGGTCGGCCGTCGCCCCGGCTTTGTCCCCGCTCACCACCTTCAGCAGCACCAACTTGGCCTTCACCCCGGCCGGGTCGGTTTTCGGCTTCGGGTACACCGTCGAGCCGTCGCCGGGATCAGCCAGGAGCATCCGCCAGGACCGAGCGGCGGCGGTGAAGTCGCCCCGCTCCATCGCCAACTCGCCGAGCAGCAGCAGCCCCTCCTCCGCCGGCCGGCTGACGAAGTACCGCTCCACCAGTTCCCGCAGCGGCTTCATGTCCCGCCGCTTCTTCCCCTGCTCCAGCAGCTTCTTCGCCGGCTCCTCGATGCGGTCGCGGAACGTCTCCAGTTGCTTGTCGGGCAGGGTGGCGAGGTACTGCTGAACGAGCCGGCGGGCGGGCTGGTACTGGTTGTCCCGCACCAGCACGAGGTCATCGCCGGACTGATCCAAAATGTCTTGCAGTTCGTCGGCAACTGGCTGACCGGCGATCAACTTCTGCTGGGCCTCGGTCAGCCGCTTGCGGGTGCGTCCGCTCTCCGACTCCCCCCGCAGGCGGGTGCCGGACGGCTGGGCGACCGCCACCGACAGGCCGACGAGCAGGGCGAACAGGCTGAGGGTGCGACTCGGCATGACCCGGTCATTGTCGGCCGGCCGGCGGAATGCTCAAGGCGGAAAACGGAGCGGGTCACTGTCGATGCGAGTTGAAGGGCAACCTCGACACGGCCCACCTCGGGGGGGGCCGTCGTGCCTGCCGTCATTTCGCCCTCGACTTTCCAGACCCTCTACGAATGAGCCGAGCAAGTGGCTGAAGTCAACGCCCCGCCGGACGTGCAACGCGAGCCGATCCTGGAGCTCGAAAGCAGGGCCGGGTAGCGCGACTCTGCCGAACGGCCAAGCGAACTGTACGAGCAGGGGACCCTTCGCCCACTCGTATCCGAGGTGACGAAGGGGTGTCGATCTGCCGCGACCGACCGACCAGTCGCCGGCTTGTGGTGGCGGTTCAGGCCCAGACGGGCACGCCCGTCGGCGGGGGGTGGGAGAGGTGGTGCGAGGTCACACCGGTAGTGTCGGTCAAGTTGCGCACTTAAGTTTTTCGGTGGTGGAGAGGTCGGGTT
>CAYMHO010000356.1:0-6611 GCA_964390195.1 uncultured Fimbriiglobus sp.
TCGGCGCTGGTGATGGACGTGAAGTGCGGCCGCGGGGCGTTCATGAAGACGCTGCCGGAAGCGAAGGCGCTGGCCGAGTCGATTCAGCAAGTCGGCACCGAGAACGGCCTCACCGTGCGGACGCTGATTACGGACATGGACACCCCGCTCGGGCGGAACGTGGGGCACAGCCTGGAGGTGATCGAGGCGATCGAGACACTGAAGGGGAACGGGCCGGATGATTCGACTGAACTGTGCGTGAAGCAGGCAGTGTTGATGGTGGAGTTGGCTGGGATCGCCGACCCGGCGGCAACAGTACGGCAGGCACTCCGTCACGGAGCGGCGCTCGGCAAGTTCCGGCAGATGGTCGAACAACAGGGTGGCGATCCGTGGGTGGTGGATGACTATGCCCAACTGCCGACGGCACCGCACCGCACAGTCATCCCCGCACCGACCGACGGGTTCGTCGCCGACGTCGACCCGTATTCGGTCGGTATCGCCGTGGCCCACCTGGGCGGCGGGCGGAAGACCGCCGCGGATCGCATCGACCTGGGCGTCGGCGTGGTCATCAACAAGAAACGCGGCGAGGCGGTGAAAGCTGGTGAGACAGTGTTCGAGGTTCACCACGGCGACACCGGCGTGCGGGAGGCGATGGACCTGTTGACATACTGCTTCCGCGTCAGTGACACCCCGCCGTCAGTGAACCCGCTGATCCTGGAAGAGTTAAAGTAGCAGGCACACTCCGTGTGCCGTCCGCGGACGGCACACGGAGTGTGCCTGCTACTCACTGAGGAACTGCGATGACCGACACGCTCGTCGCGGCGGCGAAGGCGGCACGCGAATTCGCCTTCGCCCCGGAGTCCGGGTTCAAGGTCGGGGCGGCGCTGCTCGCGGCCGACGGCACCATCGTCACCGGGTGCAACGTGGAGAGCGCCAGCTACGGCCTGACCATCTGTGCCGAGCGGGTGGCCATCGTGAAGGGGGTGAGCGAGGGGCGAACGCGGTTCACCTGCGTGGCGGTGGTGGCCGACACCGACAACCCCACCCCGCCGTGCGGAGCGTGCCGGCAGTTGCTCTGGGAGTTCGCCCCGGACGCGGAAGTGATCCTGGAAAACCTGGTCGGCAAGCGGCAAACGTTCACCATGCGGGAACTGCTGCCCTACGGGTTCGACCGCGGGTTCCTGACGGAGAAGAAGTGTTAGGCACACTCCGTGTGCCGTCACCGAACGGCACACGGAGTGTGCCTACTACTTTCGCCCCACCCGCAGCGACAACTCGAACATCACTTCCCGCCGGTCGTCCGCGTTCCCCCACGCGGCGGCGAACTCGGGCGTCAGCTTCTCGACCGGGTTGAACCCGTGTTCCTTCGTGAACCGCTTGGTCGCGCTCCATGTGTTCATGTACCCGAGCGTTTCGGCCAGAGTCCAATACACACGCATCTCGAACGGCTGGGCGGGGATGTCGGCGAACGGGAACGGGACGGTGCGATACCCGGCCGCGACGTACTTCCGCTCCGGCGGCCAGAACGGGCCGACGAACTCGTCGTTCAGCTTCTTCAGCAGGTGGTCCATGTCCTGGCCGACGGAGTGGAAGTCGTAGGTCCACGCGGCGATCGCCCCGCCCGGTCGCAGCACCCGTTTCACCTCGGCGTAGAACCGATCGAAGTCGAACCAGTGCAGCGCCTGGGCGACGGTGACGAGGCCGGCCGAACCGTCGGGCAGCGGGCACGCCTCCGCCGGGGCGACGGCGTATTCCACCTTCGGATGTGGCTGGGCGTTGGCGATCTGCTCGGAACTGGCGTCGGTGGCGAACACGCGGTCGAAGTGGTCGGCCAACGCAATTGCCGCCTGCCCGCTTCCGGTGCCGCAGTTCCACACCAGGGTGCGGGCCGGTGCCACCGACGCGACGAAGGCGAACAGCTCCGGCGGGTAGGTCGGCCGGTGGGCGGCGTAGTCGGCCGCGTGCCCGGAGAAGTGGTCCTTGAACACGGCGGGTTCCTTGGAACGGTTCGGTGTGCCGCCGGGTGGATGAAGAACCCGGCGGCTCACGCCGCTCGGCTCGCCTCCCCTCACCCGACCACCATGACCACCCGGAAGCCGATGGTGTTGGTCGGGCTGTTCGGGGCGTGCCCGCGGCGGGCGGCCGACCGGCAGTCGGCCGGGAAGGCCGTCCAGCAGCCGCCCCGCACCACCTTCAGCGTCCCCTGCTCCGGCCCCGGCGGGTCTTCCGTCGGGCTGTCGTGGTAGTAGTACTCGTCGTACCAGTCGCTCACCCACTCCTGCACGTTGCCGTGCATGTCGAACAGGCCGAAGGCGTTCGGCTCCCGCCCGCCGGCGGCGGCCGTGTGCCCGCTCCCGCCGCTCTTGCCGAACGACCCAGGGGCGGCGAAGTGGGCCTCCTTCGGGCCGAGCTTGTCGCCACAGCTGAACGCCGCGCTGGTGCCCGCCCGGCAGGCGTACTCCCACTCGGCCTCGGTCGGCAGGCGGTACGCCCGGCCGTTCGCCTCCTCGTCCGGCAGGCGACCGAGCCGCTCGCAGAACCGCACCGCGTCGTCCCAGCTCACCATCTCCACCGGGTGGTCCGGGCCGCCCCCGTGCCCGCGGGTGAAGGCCGACGGGTTCCGCCCCATCACCCGCTCGTACTGCGCCTGGGTGACCGGGTAAACGCTCAGGTAGAACGGCTTCTTGACGGCCACCGGGTGGGCCGGCCCTTCGTGCTCGCGGTGCCCGGACTCGCCCTCCGGCGACCCCATGGTGAACCGCCCCGGCGGGACGAGGGCGAACGTCATGCCGGCCGAGTTGTTCACCCCCCGCGGCAGCCCGCCGTACCCCGCCGTGCTCTTGCTGGTGCTCAACTTCGGGGCGGCCGCCTTGCTGGCGGCCAACGCCTGGTCGAACGCCGATTTCACCGTCGAGTGCCCCTTGAGCGACATCAGCTTCGACCCGTCGTCCGCCTTCGGCTCCACCGCCACCTGGGCCAGGTACTCGGCCAGCTCGCGGGTGTTCTTCGGCCGCTTGTCCGCCCGCACCGCCAGGCAGGCGGTGAGCAGCCGCGATTGGGAGTCGGTGACGCCGTGCGGACGCACCTCCTCCGCCCACTCGGTGCCCACCGGGGCGGCCGCGTGCGGGTCGCGTTGCAGCAGTTGGAACCAGATCATGCCGAGCGCGTACACGTCGTCCCGCGGGTCGGCCGGCTCCTTCTTCATCTGCTGCGGGCTGGCGTACAGCGGGGAGTGGGCGCCCCGCAGGGCGAGCCACTGCTGCTCCCCCCGCGGGGTGCTGTTCTTGGACAACAGGAGCGAGCGGGCGGACGAGATCTGCCCCCACCCGAAGTCGCTCACCCACAGGGTGAACTTACCCCCCTCGGTCGGGTGCAGGCGGACGTTGCTGGGTTTCAGGTCGCGGTGGACCACCCCCTTGGCGTGGGCGTGGGCGACGATGTCGCAGATCCGCCGCAGCAGCTTGATCGCCGCCTCCGGCTTGGGCACGTTGAACCGCCACTTCCAGTCCCACATGAGGGAGGCCAGGTCGTACCCGCCGACGAACGCCGACTCCAGCCCCGGCGGGTCGGTCTCCAGGTAGACCGACGACAGAGGGATCACCCCGGGCTCGTCGTTCAGCTTGAACGCCTCGTGGAACAACTGCTGCTGCGCCACCACCGCCTTCTTGGTGTCGTCGTCCACCGCGAACTTGAGGGCCGCGAATCTGCCGGGCTGGGTGGCATCCTCGGCCAGCCACGTCTCGGCCGTCTCGCCCACCCCGAGCAACTCTTGCAGCTTCCAGTTGTCCAGCCCGGCCGGCTCGCGGCCGACGCCAAGTTTCGGCCGGTGCGGCGGCAGCATGGGAAGTAGCTCGTCCGACTTGAAGAAGTTGCACTGCTCCGGCACCGTCTTCCCGGTCGGGTCGCCCGGCCGCATGAGGAACCGGCGGGCGAACGAAGGCACGTGCGACAGGTAGTCGGTCAGCTCGGCTTTGAACGGCACCGCCTGCACGCGGGCCAGCCCGTCCACCGTCTCCTTCACGCGGGCCGAGTACTGGACCGGCGGCAGGGACACCATCTCGGCAATGGCCTGCCGCAGTTCGGCGGTGGGCAGCTCTTTGTGGGCGTTGTCGAGGGTCGCTTTGGCCACGTCCTGGATGACGTCGCCGAACCGCACGGTGCCGAACATGGCCTTGCGGGCCTTGTCGCACAGGGCGAGGCCGAGGCAATCGAGCAGTTGTTTCACCCGAGACATGGGAGGAAGCCTCCGGGCAAAGAGGGGGAGGGGGGAGCCGGAATGAAGCGGGACGGAACTACTCTGACGCGTCACCGCGTGGAAGTCATGAGAAAACCGACCGAAGAAGCGGGGGAAGACGAAACGGTTTTGCGGGGGTTAACGGGTGTGACAAATCGGCCGGAAGGGTCATTCTTGCAGGCGGCCCGGCCGCCGGGTACGCTCGCCTTCCCCCTCCCGGAGTAAACCCCATGCGTCGCCGCGAGTTCCTCGCCGTTTCGGCCGCCGTGTCCGCCGCCCTCCTCTCCCCCGCCGCCGAGCCGAAGAAGAAGGTCCGCGTCGGCGTCATCGGGCACACCAAACGCGGCGACTACGGCCACGGCCTCGACGTGATGTGGCTGAAGTTGCCCGAGACGGAGGTCGTCGGGGTGGCCGACGCCGACCCGGCCGGTCTGACCGCCGCCAGGACGAAGTTGAAGATCGACACCGGGTTCGCGGACTTCAAGGCGATGCTGAAGGAGACGAAACCACAGGTGGTGGCCGTCTGCCCGCGGCACGTCGATCAGCATCACGACATGATCCTGGCCGCCATCGACGCCGGGGCGGAGGGCGTCTACTGCGAGAAGCCGTTCTGCCGCACCCCGGCCGAGGCTGACGCCATCCTCGCAGCCGCCGACAAGAAGAAGGTGAAGGTCGCCGTCGCCCACCGCAACCCCTACCACCCGGCGATGGCGGTGGTGCTGAAGCTGATCGCCGACGGGGCGGTCGGCAAGGTGCTGGAGCTGCGGGGCCGCGGGAAGGAGGACGCCCGCGGCGGGTCGCTGGACCTGTGGGTGCTCGGGTCGCACGTGGTGAACATCGCCAACGTGCTCGGCGGTAAGCCGGTGGCGTGTTCGGCGAGCGTGATGCAGAAGGGCAAGCCGGTGGTGAAGACGGACGTGAAGGACGGGGCGGAGGGTGTCGGCCCGCTGGCCGGGGACGAGGTCCACGCCCGCTTCGACATGGAGGCCGGGTTCCCGTTTTACTTCGACTCGGTCGTCAACCCGGACGCGAAGGGGGCCGGGTTCGGGTTGCAGGTGATCGGCAGCAAGGGGGTGATCGACCTGCGGACTGACCGCGAGCCGCTGGCACATCTGATCGAGGGCAACCCGTTCACCCCGACGAAGGACCCGCGGGCGTGGGTGCCGATCACGAGTGCCGGGGTGGGCAAGCCGGAACCGGTGGCGACGATGGCATCTGATTTGGCCGCTCACGTCATCGCCGGACGGGACTTGTTAGCGGCGATGACCGAGAACCGCTCGCCGGTGTGCGACGGGGTCGCCGCGGCGACGACAGTCGAGATGATCTGTGCGGTGTTCGAGTCGCACCGCCAGGGCGGCCAGCGGGTGCCGTTCCCGCTGAAGACGCGGGTGAACCCGCTGACGCAGCTGTGAGCCGGGCCGGAAAGTCGCCGCACGCTCCGCGGGCGGGTACGAACCGCCCAAAGTCGTCGTTCGCTCCGCGAACGATCCCAACCACTGATGACCACAGAGGACCGGGATCGTTCGCGGAGCGAACGGCGACACTCCGGACCGCCCGCGGAGCGTGCGGCGACTTCAAGCGGACCCGCCGGTCCGTACGGTAGGGGGGCCCGTCGGAGGTTGCGGATGCCCCCCAAGCGTCGACTGTATTGTCCGTCCTGTGGCTCGGACAACTTGCGATCACTCGGTTCGAACGGGATCGAGCCGAAACCGGGGTACGTCTGTGAGCACTGTTCGCAGAAACTGCGGCGGCGGGGATCGGGGTGGTTCTACGCCGGGGTCATGACGTTGGGGTTGGTGATGGTGCCGGTCGGGGCCGGGTCCCTGATTTGGAGTTTTTTCGAATGGGGGTTCTCGTGTCTGAGCGCGGTCGCCTTCGTCGGGGGGCTGATCTGCTTCGTGTACGCCGTACTCCGACTGACCCACCCCGCGCCGTTACTCGAACGCCCGGAACTGGATTACCGCCCACCGGCCGCACCGCCACCCCCGCCCGAGGCGGCGGAGCCGACCGAGCGGCCGGTTCCGCCGGAACAGCCCGCGGCGGCCCTTCCGGTCTGGCGGGTGACGGGCGTGCTGGCGAAAACCGGCGTGGCGGTGGTCCGAGAGGTCGAGGCCGAGAGTGCCGTGGACGCGGCCACCGTGGCGGAGTTGAACGGGATGACGGTCACCCGGGTGGACCGCCTCCCCTGAAGACCAACCCCGCCGCGGCTTCCGCCGGTCAGATCCCCTTCTCCTCCCACCCCTGCCGCGGGGTCCGTTTGACGAACGCGTTCGCCTTCTCGTTGTTCGTGAACTGCATCTTCTTCTCGTCCCACTTCAGGGCCGTCTTCGGGAAGCGGGTCGACAGGCAGCCGAGCAGCACCATCTCCGTCAGCGGGCCGGAGTACTCGAACGGGGCG
>CAYMHO010000357.1:0-6577 GCA_964390195.1 uncultured Fimbriiglobus sp.
CGGATGGTGCGGCCTTGCAGCCGCAGGTCGCGGGCGAACTCGACGATCAGGATGGCGTTCTTGCTCGCCAGGGCGATGATGAGCACCACCCCGATCTGGGTGTAGATGTTGTTCTCCAGCCCGCGGAGGCCGACCGCCCCCACCACCCCGAGCAGGCCGAGCGGCACCACCAGGATGACGGCCAGCGGGAGCAGCCAGCTCTCGTACTGGGCGGCCAGCACCAGGTACACCAGCAGTACCGCCAGCAGGCCGACGACGAGCGCCTCCGGCACGATCAGGGGCACCCCAAACGTGTCCGCGAACACCGCCTCCAGGCCGAGCAGTTTGACCGGCTGGGCGGCCGTCCGCTTCTCCTGGAAGGCGATGCTCGTCCACTCGTACCCCATGTTCCGCGGGAGCGTCTCCTCGGCCGCCTTCTCCATCGCCGCCAGCCCCTGGCCGGAGCTGAAGGCCGGCTTGGTGGTGCCGCTGATGGTGGCCGCCGGGTACAGGTTGTACCGGGCGATGGCCGGCGGGCCGACCTTCGGCTCGACGGTCAGCAGGGTGCCGAGGGGCACCTTCCCGCCGGTGCGGTTCTTCACCTCCAGCCGCCGCAGCAGGTTCGGGTCGGCCCGGTACTGGGCGTCCGCCTGCATCCGCACCTGGTACGTCCGCCCGAACTGGTTGAAGTCGTTCACGTACACCGACCCCAGGTTGGCCTGCAGGGTGGCGAACACGTCGTCCACCTTCACCCCCAGCTTCTCCGACTTCTCCCGGTCGATCTCCAGGTAGATCTGCGGCACCCCGGCGCGGAAGGTGGTGCGGGTGGCCGGGAACGGGGCGATCGGCCCGTCCTTGTCGGCCGTCGCCGCGTCGATCACCGCCTGCGTCCGCTCCTGCAGGATGTCCAGCCCCACCCCCTCGCGGTCCTCGATCTTCATCTCGAACCCGCCGGCGAACCCCAGCCCCTGGATGCTCGGCGGGACGATGACGAAGATGTTCGCCTCCTGGTACCCGGCCAGCTCCCCCTGGAGGGCGTTCTTCAACGCCTCCTGTCGCAGCTCGGGGGTGGTGCGGTACTTCCAGTCCGTCCAGGCGACGAACACCGTCGCCCCGTTCGACGCGTTCACCCCGTCGAGCAGGCTCAGCCCGCCGATGGTGAACCACTCGTCCACCTTCCCCTCCGCCTTCATGCGGGCGAGGGCCACGTTCATGCGGTCGGTGATCTCGCGGGTGCGGTCGAGGGAGGCCGAGTCGGGCAGTTGGATGGCGCAGATGACGTACCCCTCGTCCTCGGTCGGCAGGAAGCCGGTGGGGATCTGCTGGTAGAACCAGCCGGTGAACCCGAGCAGGCCGACGAACAGGAGCAGCACCAGCCACCACACCCGCAGCAGCACCTTCACGCACCAGGCGTACACCCCCTCCAGCGGCTTGTAAAAGAAGTCGAAGATGCCGGTGAACAGGCGGCTGAACAGGTTCTTCCGGCCGGCCGGCTTCAGCCAGGCGGCGCACTGGGCCGGCTTGAGGGTGAGGGCGTTGACCGCGCTGATGACGGCGGTGGCGGCGATGGTGAGGGCGAACTGGCGGTACATCTGGCCGGTGATGCCGCCCAGGAAGGCGGTCGGCACGAACACCGCCATGAGCACGACGGTGATGGCCATGACCGGCCCGGTCACCTCGCCCATCGCCTTGATGGTCGCCCCCCGCGGCTTCATCCCCTTCTCGATGTGGTGGCTGGCGTTCTCGACGATGACGATGGCGTCGTCCACCACGATGCCGATGGCCAGGATGAGGGCGAACAGGGTGAGCAGGTTGACCGAGAAGCCGAACAGGAAGAGGAAGATGAACGCGCCGATGATGGTGATGGGCACGGTGGTGGCCGGCACCAGCAGCGCCCGCCAGCTCTGCAGGAACACCAGGATGACGACGAGCACCAGCACCCCGGCCTCGACGAGCGTGTGGTACACGTTCTCGATCGACTTGTCGACGAACTTGGTGGTGTTGAACGGGATGCTGTACTCCACCCCGTCCGGCAGGGACGCCTTGTACTCCTCCATCGCCGCCCGCACCCGGTTGGCCACGTCCAGGGCGTTCGACCCGGGCAACTGGTAGACGAGGATGTTGGTCGACTCCTCCCCGCTCTTCTCGGTGTACGAGTCGTACCCCTGTGACCCGAGTTCGATGCGGGCCACGTCCCGCAGGTAGACGATCTGCCCGCCCTCCCCGCTCTTCACCACGATCTCCTCGAACTGCCTCGGGGCGGTCAGCCGGCCGAGGGTGGTGACGGTCAGTTGGAACGCCTGCCCGGACGGGTTGGGCGGCTGGCCCACCTGCCCGGCGGCCACCTGCACGTTCTGCCGCGCCAGGGCGGCCAGCACGTCGGCGGTGGTCAGCCGCTTGCTGGCCAGCTTGTCCGGGTCGGTCCAGATCCGCATGGCGTACGCCCCGGCCCCGCGGACGTTCACCTCCCCCACCCCGTCCACCCGGCTCAGCTTGTCCCGCAGTTGCAGGGTGGCGTAGTTGCTCAGGAACAGGCCGACCGGCTGCCCGCCGATCTCCGCCTTCCCCGGCGCGGTGAGGGACACCACCAGCAGGATGTTCGGCGACTGCTTCTTGACCGTCACCCCCTGCCGCCGCACCTCCTCGGGCAGCCGCGGCTCGGCCACGCTCAGCCGGTTCTGCACCAGCACCTGCGCCTTGTCCAGGTCGGTGCCGATCTCGAACGTGACGGTGAGCGAGTACGACCCGTCGGCCGAGCTGGTGGACGACATGTACATCATCCGCTCGACGCCGTTGATCTCCTGCTCGATCGGGGCGGCCACCGTGTTCGCCACCACCTCGGCGTTCGCCCCGGGGTAGACGGTGTTCACCACCACCGTCGGCGGGGTGATGGACGGGTACCGTTCGACCGGCAGCCGCACCAGCGCCACCGCCCCGAACAGGAGGGTGACGACGGCGATCACGTTGGCGAAGATGGGCCGGTCGATGAAGAAGCGGGAGATCATGGGGGGACCGGAGTGTGCGGGGTCGGGGGGCGACGGCGGTCACGCCAGCCACCCCCACCTCTCCCCGACGGGGAGAGGACGGAACGCTCTGCGTTCCGGGTGAGGGGTTCTTGAGTCACATCACCACCCCTCACCCGCCGGGGAACTGCGTTCCCTCGGCGACCTCTCCCCGGCGGGGAGAGGTGGGGGGTGGTTGCTGTTTCGGTGAGGCCGGAATGGAACCCGTCACTTGGGCGGCTGGAACTGCCGCACGTCGGGCGTCACGGGGGCGCCCGGGCGGGCCTTCTGCAACCCGTTCACGATCACCACGTCGTCGGCCTTCAGCCCGCCGTTCTTCTCGATCGCCACCACCGACCGCACCACCCCCGGCGGGGGCACCTTCCCGTCCTTGCCCGGCTGGTCGGCGGTCAACTGCCAGCGTTTGGCGTCCTTCTCCTCCGGCGGCGGCGCCCGCCAGACCGTCGCCCCCACCTTCACCGTCCGCTTCTCCACCTTGTTCTCCACCCCGACGACGTACACGAACCGCCCCTCCTGGCCGGTCATCAGCGCCTCCTCGGGGATGACCAGTTGGTCGGCCGGCGGGCCGAGCGGCACCCGCACGCGGGCGAACAGGCCGGGGTACAGCACCCGCGCGCCGTTCTCCCCCTTCGGGTTGGGCAGCCGCCCCCGCACCCGCACCGTCCCGGTGCCGCTGTCCACCCGGTTCTCCCGGAAGTCGATCTGCCCGACGTGCGGGAAGCCCACTTCGGTCGCCACCCCGACCTGCACCGGGCGGGTCTCGGCGCTGGCCGCCGCCCCGATCGCCCCGACGCCCCGCTGGTACTCCACCAGGTCCCGCTCGGGGGCGTCGAAGTACACGTAGATCGGGTCCACGCTCAGGATGGTGGTGAGCAGGGTGTCGGCGGTGGCCCCGCCGACCAGGTTGCCGGGGGTGACGAGGGTGCGGCTGATGCGGCCGTCGATGGGCGATTTCAGTTCGGTGTAGCCGAGCTGCAACTCGGCGTTGCGGAGGGCGGCCTCGGCCGACCGCTTGTTCGCCGCCGCCACGTCCACCGCCGCCTTGTTCGCCGCCAGGGTGGCGTCCGCCTTATCCAGCTCGCTGCTGGCGGCGCTCGGCCCGAGCCGCTTCAGCTTGTCCAGTTCGGACTGGGCCAGTTTCACCTGGGCGCCGGCGTTCGCCGCGTCGGCCTCCGCGCGGGCGATGTCCGCCTTGCTCTTGGCCACCGCCGACTGGTACTCCCGCGGGTCGATGTCGTACAGCGGGGTGCCCTTCGTCACCTCGTCCCCCTCCTTGAAGTGCACCTTCTCCAGATACCCCTTCACCCGCGCGCGGACCTCCACCGCCTCCACCGCCTCCAGGTAGCCGTTGTAGTCGTAGTAGTTCTGCACCGGGAACAGGGCCGGGCGGGCGGCGGTGACGGCCGCCGGGGGCGGGGGCGACTGGGTCGGCGGGGGCGGCTTGCACCCGACCACCAGGCCGACGGCAACGGTCACGCCGGCGACCGCCATCACGGCGGGACGGGCGGAAGGGGACGTCCGGGTCATGGTGGCCTCCGGTGGCGGGAGCTGTGGCTTGTGCAAGTGGTGTGCCGGGCGACGGATCGGATACCAGCGTTACCCCGCCGGCCGCGTCATCTTACATCCGCGCGGGGTGCGACCGGGCGGGTGTGCCGCCCGCCGCCCCGTCACACCCAGCCGGCCGCCTCCTCGCGGACCATCACCTCCAGGGCGTCGATCCACCGCGGGTGGTCGTTCAGGCAGGGCACGCTCCGCAGTTCCTGCCCGCCCGCCTCGTGGAACTCCTCGCCCGCCTCGTTCCCGATCTCGTCGACCGTCTCCAGGCAGTCGGCGGTGAACCCCGGCAGGATCACCGCCAGCTTCTTCACCCCCCTCCTGGCCAGCCCCTTCACCGCGTCGTCGGTGTACGGCGTCAGCCACGGCTCGCGGCCCAGCCGGCTCTGGAACGACCGGCTCCACTGCGACTTGCCGAACCCGAACCGCTTCACCAACGCCAGCGTCGTCCGCACGCAGTGGGTGGCGTACGGGTCGCCCCGCTGCACGTACTTCCGCGGGATGCCGTGGAAGCTGAACAGGAAGTGTTCCGGCCGCCAGCCCAGCTTGGCCAGGTCGTCGTTCACGCTCGCCACCATCGCGTCCAGGTACGCCGGGTGCAGGTAGTGCGGGGGCACGGTGCGGACGGCCGGCACCACCCGCAGCCGCATGAGCACCTTGAAGAAGGCGTCCGTGCTGGCGGCGGTGGTGGTGGCCGAGTACTGCGGGTACATGGGCACGGCGACGATGCGGTCCACCCCGGCGGCCACCATCTGCGTCACCGCCGTTTCCACCGACGGGTTGCCGTAGGTCATGCCGAACGCCACCTTCGCGTTCGGGAACCGCTCTTGCAGCAGGGCGGTCTGCCGTTTCGTGTAGTGCAGCAGGGGGGAGCCGGTGTCAGCGCTCCAGATCCGCTTGTACTTCTCGGCCGACTTGGGCGAGCGGAACGGGACGATGACGCCGTTCAGCACCAGGTCCCACAGCAGTTGCGGCGGGGCCTTGCGGGCGACGCGGCTGAGGCCGGGCGTCAGGTAGTTCCGCACGGCCGGTTTGGTCTCGATCACCCGCGGGTCGGCCAGGAACTGTTTCAGGTACGGCCGCAGGCCGGCGGCGGTCGGCGCGTCGGGGGTGCCGAGTTGCAGCAGGAGAATGCCGGTCATCAAGCCCTCTGGTGGTCAGGTCGGCAGGTCGTCCCGTCGGACGGGCGGGTGGAGTCATCGTAGCCGCGAGACCGGCCGCGTGCCCACCGCCACCGGGCGAGTGAGTTCCCGTCTCACCTCTTGCCCCCGCACCCGGCCGAATGGTTGTAACGCCACCCCCGCCACCGGACAAAAAATTGAGCCGGGAGCGTGAGCGACCGGAGCCATTCAGTGCCGAAATCCGTCGCCGGGTGTGGGATTCATGTCCACTTCCGCGGGCGGCATGCACAACGAGTGGGCGTGGGCGATGCGATTCCCAGACGTGCTGCGGTTCCTCTTCCCGGCCTGAGCGACCGACTGCCGGTCGATTGTTCCGGCCGACACCCACACCCCCTCCGGAACCATCTACCCTCAGCCGGAAGAAATAGTGTCGGACTTTCTGCGGAGCGGGGCACACGGGGTGTCCCGTTCGTGTGGGGCATCCCCACCCCCGCCGGGGAACTGCGTTCCCTCGGCGACCCCTCCCCAGCGGGGAGGGGCGGGGGTGGTTGGCCATCTCGGAACGTGCAATCACCCACGCCCCTCCCCGCTGGGGAGGGGTCGCCGTCCCGCGGAGCGTGGACGGCGGGGGTGGGGTGCCCCAAAAGTAAAGGCACACCAGGGTACACGGATCGGTGTGACCCTCGCCGGACGCCTTCAGCAAGATGCGGGCGGCGTCAGCCTCGCCGACCACCCCGCCCACGCGAAGTCACACGCAGCAGCGGTCGAACGACCCAACTCAGCAGCCGGGGCCGCCGAGCGACAATCACCCGCCAGAACCGATGAGGCGGCCCCGGTCTGTTGCGGCGCCTCACATGGTAGCATTCGGGGGTGTTGAGGGACAGCCCGGCGGTCGGGGCA
>CAYMHO010000358.1:0-6547 GCA_964390195.1 uncultured Fimbriiglobus sp.
GAGCTGACGAAGGTGGGCAAGCGGCTGAAGGAGCGGGGGTTCACCCTCAAGTTCGCCGAGGAGACCCGCACCCGTGAGGATGGCAAGGAGGAGACGTTCTCGCCGGCCAAGGAGTTCCTGATCGACAAGGGGAGCAGCCTGGAGATGGGCGCCCGTCCGCTCCGCCGGGCGGTCGAGCAGCACCTGGAGGACACCCTGGCCGAGTCGCTGCTGAAGGGCGACTTCACCGGCAAGGACACCATCACGGTGAACGTGGGCGACGGCGAGGACGGGGAGAAGCGGCTGACGTTCGACGCGACCGGCGTGGCCGAGCCGGTGGTGGCCGAGACGAGGTAACCGACCGGGCGAGCCGAGCGGCGTGAGCCGCCGGGTTGAGACCACAGCGGGGCGGGCGGGGGCGAAAGCCCCCGCCCGCCCCGCGGGCGTTTCCGGTGCTACTCCCTCAACTCGTACCACACGCCGAGGGGAGATCGGCGGCGTTCGAGGTAGCCGGCCGTCAGCCACCCCCGCACGGCCGGACCGCGGGCGTTGGTCAGGCGGTCGTAGTGGTGCGGATCGGCGGCCACGAAAATGTACACCGGTCGGGCGGCCTTTAGCTGAGTCGCCAGTTCGTCCCACAGTTCCGGGGTGAGCAACTCCAGCGACCAGCCGTGAATCGCCGTACACGTCGGCCGGCCGCTCAGGGTGTGGAACAGCGGGTCGCCGGCGACGAAGATGGGTCCGGGCCGGGCTTCGGGCGATTGAAGCCAGGCGGTTTCGGCCGTCGCCTCGGCGTACGCTCGGCCGGCGGCGGCGCGGGCGGCAGCGCGGTCCTCGGGGGTGATCCCGCCGCGGTGCGCTAGTAGCCGCAGGTGTGCGTTCGTCCCGTGCCCGACCGCCGGCAGGAACAGGGTCAACCCGACCACCCCCGCCGCCCACCTCTCGGTGCGGGTGAACGGCCGGCTCAGCCGTCCTTCCGCTGCCCGCACCAGCGCCGGCCACGTGTAGGCCGCCAGTACCGCCGCCGGCACGGCGATCAGCAGGAAGTGGTACGACCACCACGACCACCGCTGCACAAGCACCACCGGCACCGCCGCCACCGCGGTCAGGCCGATCGACACCACGAACGGATCGCCCCGCCGGGCGAGGGCGACGAACGTTCCGGCCAGTGCCACCGCCAGCACCGGCGAATACACCTCGGCGAACCATCGGACGGAACTGGCGAGGCGGTCGAACCCGGCCGGCTCCGCCGCCGCCAGCACCTGCCGCGGGGTGACGAACAGGGCGCGGACCGCCGGTTCGGTGGCACCGTTCGCGACGAAGTGTCCGGCGGCGACTGCCAGCATCAGCAACAACCCGAGCGGCAACGCCACCACCTTCAGCCACTCCTTCCGCCGCACCGCGACCACCGCCGGCGGCAGCCACACCGCGACCACGCACGGGGCGAACGCGAACTTGAACAGCACGGCTACCCCGCCCGCCACCCCGGCGGCCAGCAACAGCCACCCGTTCGCCCGCGACAGCCCGACCGCCCGGCACGCCAGCCACCCGGCCAGGAACAGTGGGAATGCCACCAGTCCTTCAGTTTTGGTCAGGTGCGACGGGTCCGAACAGGAGGTGAGGTAGTACACCCCGCCGACGAACACGGCCGGGGCGAGCGGCCAGCGGGGCAACCCGTGAGCCCGCCTCACCGCGACCGACAGGGTCATGACGAACGCCACCCAGTACAGCCACTCGAACAAGTGGACGCCGTCTTCGGTGAACCCGAAACAGGTGCCGGCGAGCTGGTAGAACCAGAACACGCCGGGGTTGGCCACGTCCCACAGGTCGCGGTACAACACCGCCCCGTCGGCCAGCCGTTTGGCGTATTCGACGAACAGCGCCTGATCGCCGCGGAACGGGGTGCCGGCTGCGGCCCAACCGGCGGCCGCAAGGGCGAGCAGCGACAGGAGTAAGCGGGGCCAGTCGAACCGGGCGGGGGCAAGGGCGGAGGGCATGGGCGAAACCGCGGAGTGATGTGGAAGTGTAGGACACGCCCGTATTCCCACCGTATCATGCCGACGGTCTCGGGGGGTTCGGCGATGCCCAGGAACTGGGAGTACCGCGACTGCACCGCCTGCGGGTGCACCTTCCGATTCGCCGCCCGCTGCGCCCGGTCGCCCGCCAAGTCCGGCCCGCTGTTCCCGCTCGAAGTGTTCGTGGCCGACCTGCTCGGGCCGTCGGGCACCCCGCCGTGCCCGGAGTGCGGGTGCGTCCCGCGGGCGACGGCCGCCAAGCGGAAGCGGTTGTGGCACGCCGGCCTCGGCGCCTCGCTCCTCGTCGGGTTCGTCCTGGTCGGGCTGCTCGGCCTCCTGCCGGGGGTCGCCAGGATCAGCTACTCGTGGGCCGGGGTGCTGCTGGGGTGCGGAGCGGTCGTCGGCCTCGTTTCGCACGCGGCCGTCGCGTTTTCCGACCCGAACCGCAACCCCGCCCGAAACCTGCAGCGGGCGAACGCGCTGGTCGACCGGGGCTGGCTGGAGACGGTGTCCGACCCCGACGCGGAGTTGGTGGACGCCACCCCGCCGCAAACCAACCGGGGGGCTGCTCAATTCTTGGCGGTCGGCGCGGCCGCCACCCTCCTGACCCTCGCCCCACTCGCCCTGACGGTGGTCAAGGGGTGGCCGGTGTCGGCCGACACCGTGCCGGAAGTGGTCTCGCCCGGTGACACCGTCCGCGTGTGGTTCCCGGAAAAGGTGAACGCCGTTAACGGGCACTGGAGTGGCAGCCCTCAGGCGGTGCTGACCGGGCCGGACGGACCGACCGCCCTGCCGGCACGCGCGCAAAATGACACCTGGGGGGAGAAGATCAGCGGCAAGAGCGTGAACAATCAGGTGACGTGGCCGTGGGCTGACGTGAAGTTGCCCGATGACCCTCGTCTGGCCGGCACGACTCTCGAAGTTCGGGTGGACATGTCGATGGAGTACCCGACCGCGTTCGGGTCTCGCTTCAAGAATGTGGACGTGGAGATGACGGTCACCCGCCACTACCAGTTGGCCGAGCCGGGTGCCTCCACCGCCTACCTGACTTCGTTCGTGGTGGCGCTGGCCGGGGTGGGG
The DNA here is from genome assembly GCA_964390195.1 of uncultured Fimbriiglobus sp. Taxonomy (GTDB): domain Bacteria; phylum Planctomycetota; class Planctomycetia; order Gemmatales; family Gemmataceae; genus JALHQU01. Next base: position 3,075 of record CAYMHO010000358.1, read on the forward strand.
CTGGTGTCGGCGTGCGGCTTCGGGCTGTGGGGGCTGGAGGGCGGGTTGCGGCGGGTCGGCCCGGAGTAGTCCCGTCAGGGGGCCGCCGAACCACACCGCCACCCCACCCGGAGGGTCAACTCGGATGGTCCACTCCCGCCGGTTCGGCGTTCGAACCGGTGTGGCCCACGGGGCGAACGCCTGCACCCTCCCGCGGGCGAGTTGAAACCCGCCCTCGGCGGACGGCAGTCTCCCCTCACTCAAGTCAGATCCGTAACATACCGGCACACACATTTCAGAGATCGGCCATGTCTTTGCCCCAACTGCCCGTTGGTGGGAAGATCCTCCAAGGGCGGTATCAGGTCAGCGAGACGGGTGAAATCGGCCGCGGGCAGTTCGGAGTTGTCTACGAAGTCGAAGAGGCCCACACCGGACTGAAGTTCGCGGCGAAGTTTCTCGACGTGCGAGGGCCGAGCGAGGCGCAAGCACGGCGGGAGTTGGACGTCATCGAGGCCGTGCGGAAAGTGGGGGGGCACCAGAACCTGATCCGGGTGAAGGAGGTCGGGGACGACTGGGGTTGCCCGGTGGTCATCATGGAACTGGCCCAGGAGTCGTTGGCCGATTGGGACCGCCGGGTGCGGGGACAGAACCTCGATGAAGGCGCGCGGCGCCGCCGGCTCACCTTCTTCACCCAGCAAGTGGCCGACGGGCTGGATTTTCTCGGGTTTTATCACCTCGTCCACCACGACGTGAAGCCGGGGAACGTCGTCCTCGTCGGGGGGGTGGCGAAGTTGACCGACTTCGGGTTGTCGAAACCACTCACCCCTCCTGTGACGGAACAGTCGATCGGCTGGACCCCCCTCTACGCCGCCCCGGAATTTCTTCAGGGCGAAGGGGGGTCTCGGCCGTACACCTCCGACCAGTACTCGCTCGCCGTCACCTACCACCTCCTGCGTACGGGCCACCTGCCCTTCAAGAAGTGGCGAGACGCGGGTGCGGTCAAGAAGGCGACGACCGCGGAACTCATCCTGGCGCACGTCGAGAATGCCATCGACGTGAGTTCCCTCGGCCCGAACGAGGGGGCCGCCGTCGCCCGTGCGCTGTCCAAACAGCCCGAAGACCGATTCCCGTCGTGTCGGGAGTTCGCCGAGGCCGTGGCGAATGGGGTGGAGACCGATTCGTGGAAGCCCGCCCAGCAAGCGGTAAGGCGAACGGCCATCAAGCCCGGTGTGTGGGCGGCCGGTGGGCTGGTCGTCGTGCTGCTGGCCGCGCTCGCCGGTCTACTCATCCCGCCCCTGCTCGGCACGGCAGCCACCCCGCCGTCGCCCACCGGGTTCGCACGAGACGAGGAGGTGGCCGCCCTCCGGGCACTGGTCGACGACCAGAGGAATCAACTCCACGCCCTCGGCCGACGGACCGACATGCTCCGGGCGGGGGCTGATTACTCGAAACTGTTCATCGCCGCACGGGAGGCGGCCGAGAAGCGGGAATACGTCACCGCCCGCGACCTGCTCGCCCTCACCCGCCCGGCCGACCGGGGGATCGAGTTTGCCTACCTGGAGCGCCGACTGAAGGAGTGCGAGGCGAACTCTGACCGTGACCCGAGGGGGGGCCTCGTCGCACCATCCCGGAAGCAAGATGTCGAAGGGGATGTCGATGCAGTCCTCTTCCGCCCCGGGGGGAAGCAACTCTTGACCGTTGAGAACGGCAACCGGTTGGTGCTCCGGTCGGCCGACTTCCGCACCGCCGACTGGCTCGAAAACGTGCACCCCGCTGGGGTGTCGGGTGTCAACTTCGACCCGCATGGGGTGCTGCTGGTGTCGACCGATGTCGAGGGGTCCGCACACTTGTGGGTCGTCCACACCACCGCCGAACGGGTGAAAGAACTGCCGTGGGCCAACCCGCCTGGAGGCGCCCAGATCAGTGCGGTCGGGTGGGGGATGATCGGCCGGGTCCTCGCGCTCCAAACCGCCTCCGGCCGAGTGCAGTTATTCCAGATCGAGGCTCTCAAAGCATCCCCCTTCGGGGAGTTCGAAGCGTTCGCCGATGTGAAAAAGGAGAAGGCCCTCGAAGAGCTCGAGAAACGGGTGGGCAACCGATACTACCACCCTCTGATTGTAGACGACCGCCGGGGGGGGCGATACGAACTGATCACCTCGTACTCCACCCTCGCCCCGTTGTCGAGCCGCATTCGGGCATTTCAAGTGTTAGCGGTCCGGTTGGGAGGCAAGATGACGAGTGAACTCGCCGTCGACAACCCGACCCGCCGCGGGTTGTTGTGGCTGTCCCCGTCCGGGGATGGCGAACGGTTCGTCTCCTGTTCGGCCGACGGCACCATTCGTGTCTGGCATACCGACTCCCTCACCCCACTCCGGACACACCCACAGCCCGACTTGCCGGTGCAAGTCGAATTCGCCGGCACCCCCGAGCGGTTGGTGGTGCGGGCCATCGATCACGCGCGGGTGATCGACCCGGATTCCGGTCAAGTGCTGCTTCGCCTGCCGGTTCCGGGTGCCAAGGACGTGGCCTGGGCACCCGGCGCCCGGTGGATGAGTTGGGACCAGAAGTCCGGCCAACTGGCGGTGACTGCGGAACGCTCGGTGTGTGTCTGGCAGTTCGCGAACTGAATCTCGGACGGCGGACGTGTGGCAGTCACTTCACCCACAAGCTCTTGTCTCGCTTCGGCACAACCTCGCCGATGACGGCCGCGCACAGGGCGCCGTTCGCCAGCAGTTGCCGCGACAACTCGTCCGCCCGGTCCGCCGGCACGCAGATCAGCAGCCCGCCGCTCGTCTGCGGGTCGTAGAAGAACTCCATCTTGTACACGTCCGGCGTGCCGTCCAGGTGCGTGTGCGGCAGGGTGTACTCGCGGTTCGACTTGACCGCCCGCGTGCGGAACTGGGTCACGTCCAGTTGCTCGATGCCCGGTATCGTCGGGAACGCCTTCGAGTCCAGCACGATCGTGTGCCCGCTGCCGTCGGCCATCTCGTAGGCGTGCCCGGCCAGCCCGAACCCAGTCACGTCCGTCGCCGCGCTCACCCCGCACGCCTGCATCGGCCCGACGCCGACCGCGTTCAGTTGCACCATCCCGCGGCAGGCCGCCTCCAGCACGTCCGGCGGGCAAAGCTCCTTCTTGTTCGCGGTCGTCACGAACCCGGTGCCGAGCGGCTTGGTGAGGACAAGCACGTCGCCCGGTTTGGCGTTCGCGTTGGTCAGCACCTTGTCCGGGTGGACGGTGCCCGTGACGGACAGGCCGAACTTGATCTCGGCGTCGCGGACCGTGTGCCCGCCGACGATGGTACACTTCGCCGCAACGCACCGGTCCGCCCCGCCGGCCAGGATCTTCCCGAGGATCGCCATCTCCAGCTTGTCGTCCGGGAAGCCGACCAGGTTCATGGCGGTGAGCGGGGTCCCGCCCATCGCGTACACGTCGGACAGGGCGTTGGCGGCGGCGATCTGCCCGTACACGAACGGGTCGTCCACCACCGGCGGGA
>CAYMHO010000359.1:0-6529 GCA_964390195.1 uncultured Fimbriiglobus sp.
TACTCCATGACGATGCACGAGCCGTCGTCGGCGTTGAGCGCGGCGTCGTACAGGGTGACGGCGTACGGGTGCTGGAAGCGGGCCATGAGGAGCGTTTCCCGCTGGAACCGCTCGCGGAACTTGGCGTCCTTGGCGATGTGCTCGTGCATCACCTTGACCACGACCTGGCGGCCGAGGTCGGTCTGCTTGGCCAGGTACACGCGGCCCATGCCGCCTTCGCCCAGCAGTCGCTGGATCTCGTACCGCCCGAGGATAGTCCGACCGATCATCGGCTGTGGTCTCAGTCCGGCCGTGGTGGTCCGTCCCAACTGTAGAGTGCGAATGCCGTCGGGAGCGGGCGGAAGGGCGTTTTCGGTGGGGGGCGGAGATTTCGGCTGGCGGCGGAGTGGCAAGGGGGAAAAAGAATCAACCCCAACCGCGTCCGGTCAGTCAGGCCGGCCGGTAAAAAGTGCCCTCCCTTTGTAAGAACGCCTCTGGTAGAGTCCCGCACCCTCCACCACACCCGGTGGCGGGAAGGCCGGCGGGCAGGGAGGCTCGGCGTGTCTCGACCGTGGCAACTCAGGCACAAGCTGGTGTTCGGCCTCGCCCTGGTGGTGGCCTGCGTCGGCCTGTTGCTCGGCGGGGCGGTGTTCGGCCTGACCTCGCTGTACGACTCCGCCCGGTCGAACGACCGGAAACTGCACGAGATGCGGGCGGTCGGCCTGCTCCGCGACAGCATCCTGGAGATCAACACCCCCGCCCCGCCGCGGGCGGACGTCCTGCAGGCGGACCGCGAGCACGTGGCCGACAGGCTGGGCGAGGCGAAGAAGATGTTCCTCGGGTACCAGGCGACGCACGCCGGCATGCAGGAGGAGGGGCTGGACCCGGACGGCGGGGAGTTCGAGGCCGGGCAGATCGAACAGATGCGGCAGACGCTGGCGGCGTTGGAAGAGGCGATCGCCGCGGTGAACGCCACCAGTCTCAACCGGGTGATGCAAGACAAGGACGTGGCCACCGCCCACGGCCGGTTGTTCCGCCAGGCGACCGACCTGCACGCCCACCTGTTCGACGACGTGCGGGACAGCTACGAGGCGTCGAAGGCGAACCAGCGGCGGGCTCTGGTCATCACGGGCACCGCCACCACCCTCGCCCTCGTGCTGGTGCTGACGCTCCTGTACTACTTCCGCGTGTGGGTGTTCCGCCCGATCAAGGAACTGCAGGCGGGCGTCCACCGCGTCCACGGGGGCAACTTCGACCAGCCGATCACGCTCAGCTCGAAGGACGAGTTGGAGGACCTGGCGAACGAGTTCAACGCCATGACGGTGCGGCTGCGGGACATCTACAAGAGCCTGGCCCAGCAGGTGAACGAGCGGACGCGGCAGCTCGTGCGGTCCGAGCGGATGGTGAGCGTCGGCTTCCTGGCGGCCGGGGTGGCGCACGAGATCAACAACCCGCTCGCCAGCATCGCCTTCTGCTCGGAGGCCCTGGAGCGCCGCCTGCAAGACGTGCTGTCGAAGTCGCCCGCCGACGCCGAGACCATCACCAAGTACCTGAAGATGGTGCAGCAGGAGGCGTTCCGCTGCAAGCAGATCACCCAGAAGCTGCTCGACTTCAGCCGGAGCGGTGGGCGGCGGGAGCCGGTCGACCTGACCGCCCTGATCGCCGACGTGCTGGAGGTGGCCCAGCACCTGCCGAACGCCAAGGGGAAGACGGTCGAGTTCCGCGCCGACGGCCCGCTGAACGCCATCGTGAGCGGGCCGGACATCAAGAGCGTGGTGCTCAACCTGGTGGTGAACTCCCTGGACAGCATGGCCGACGGCGGCAAACTGACGGCCACCCTGATCGACCGCGACACGCACGCCGAGATGGTGTTCACCGACACCGGGTGCGGGATGACGGCCGAGGTGCTGGAGAACATCTTCGAGCCGTTCTACACCCGCAGCCGCACGGGCAACGGCACCGGCCTGGGGCTGAGCATCAGCCACCAGATCGTGGACCAGCACGGCGGCAGCATCGTCGCCACCAGCGCGGGGGCGGGGAAAGGGAGCACGTTCACGGTGAAGCTGCCGGTGCGGTCGGAAGCCGCCCCACCCAAGCCGCACGTGGAGGTCGCGAAGCCGCGGCCGGCGCGGGCGGCGGCCTGACGACGTGGCGTTCGCCGCAGGCCGTGCGGGCGCAGGACGCGCCCGCACCAGACGGTCGCGGCGAAGAGTGGACTCGGAACACAGGCGAGACGGACCTCGGAGAACAGTCTTGGCACACCAATCGGCGACCCCGCCTCACAACCGGCTCCGCGTCCTGTTCGTGGACGACGAACGCTCGTTGCAAGAGTTCATGCGGACCGAGCTGCCGCGGCTCGGGCACGACGTGGTCGTCTGCCCGAACGGCACCACCGCCCTACAGGCCATCGCCGCCCACACGTTCGACATCGCCATCCTGGACATCCGCATGCCGGACATGACCGGCATCGACGTGCTCCAACGGCTGAAGCAGGTGTCACCGGACACCGACGCGGTGATGATGACCGGCTACGCCAGCGAGGAGAGCATGGTGCAGGCCATGCGGCTGGGGGCGTGCGACTACCTCCGCAAGCCGTGCAAGATGTCGGAAATCGAGGCGGTGCTGCTGCGGGCGGCGGACAAAAAGCGGCTGAAATCGAAGGCGGCGGCACTGGAAGCGCGGGTGCAGGCGGCGGAGGGGCCGGGCGGCCTGATCGGCGGCAGCCCGGCCATGCTGCCGGTGTTGCAGTTCGTGGAGAAGTTCGCCCCGACGGACGCCCGCATCCTGATCACCGGCGAGACGGGTACCGGCAAGGAGGTGGTGGCGCGGGCCGTCTACACCCACAGCCGCCGGGCCGAAATGCCGTTCATCCCGGTGAACTGCGGGGCGCTCTCAAACACGCTCGTCGAGAGCCAACTGTTCGGCCACAAGAAAGGTGCGTTCACCGGCGCCGACCGCGACCACAAGGGGTTCTTCGAGGTGGCCAACGGCGGCACCCTGTTCCTCGACGAGTTGGGCGAGTTGGACATCAACGTGCAGGCGAAGTTGCTGCGGTTCCTGGAGGCGGGCGAGATCCAGCGGTTGGGCGAGAACCAGCCGATCATCGTGGACGTGCGGGTGATCTGCGCCACCAACAAGAACCTGAAGCAGATGGTGGCCGAACGGCGGTTCCGCGAGGACCTGTTGTTCCGCCTGAACCAGTTCCCCATCCACCTGCCGCCGCTGCGAGACCGCAAGCAGGACATTCCCGGCCTGGCCGTCCACCTGCTCGCCCGCACCGCCAAACGGCCGCCGGAAATGGTCGCCGACCTGCTCACCCCGGAAGCGGTCCAGACGATGCTCGCGTACGACTGGCCGGGGAACGTGCGGGAGCTGGCGAACGCGATGGATTACGCCTGGATCGTGTGCGGCGGCCGACCGGTCGGCCCGGACCACCTGCCACAAGACGTGCGGGCCGGGCGGTCGGGCGGGTACGCGATGCCGCAACAACAGGGGTACGGCCCGCCGGCGACCATCCCGCTGACCCCGCAGTACCCGCCGATGCCCGGTTACGCGGTGGCCTCCCCGCTGCCCCCGCCCGACGCCCCGACCAAGACGCTCGCCGACATCGAGATGGAGTACATCCTCCAGACCTACGCGAAGAACAAGTTCAACAAGCAGCGGACGGCGGACGAGTTGGGGATCAGCCTGAAGACGCTTTACAACAAGCTGCACAAGTACGAGGAAGAGCGACAGCACCGGGCCGGCTGATCTGATCCCGAGACCGCCACCGGACGCCGTATCTTCGCCAGCCTGCCTGGCCACGGCGTCCTTCCATTTCGCCCTGATTTTTCAGCCCGCCGCGCGCGCCGGGCGGCCGCACATTTCCGCCGGGCGAGCAAATTGACAACCCCCTTTGACACCCCTTCGCGTGTGACCTACTTACTGAGCGTCTGACACCGATCGTGAGTCCCGAGCCGCAGGCCGCGGCCCCCAACCCCGCGGCCACCCGTCCCGGCCCGACCCCCACCTCACGCCGACCCGGCGGATTTTCCGCCACCCGAAACCCACAAGCGGCAGCGCGCGCCGCCCGCGACAAGCGGGTCGGGCACCCGCGTTGCACAACCCACCCACGCCCGCAAGGGCAACACACACCAACGAAACGACACCCGGAGTGACACCCATGTGCATCGAACTTCTCAAACGGTTCTGGGCGGACGAGTGCGGGTCGGTGATCGCCATCGAGTACCTGATGCTGGGCAGCATCGTGGCCGCCGGCAGCGCCACCGGGATGGTGGCCATGCGGGACTCGATGAACAACGAGATGAAGGAGTTCGGCGGGTCGGTGCGGGAGATCCGCCAGGCGTACACCCCGGCCCAGTTCACCAAGGGGGGCAAGCCGGCCGCCTACCAGGTGGGCGAGACCGAATATGTGCCGCTGAACAACACCACCATGGTGCCGTGAGCCGACACAGGAAGGACGCGGTCGAGCAGGTCCTTCGCACCTGCTCGACCGCGACCTACTTGCTCGGCGGGGTGATCTTCTTGAACGGCTGGCCCTTCTTGTCGAGATTCCGGTTCAGGTCGATCGGGTCGAATTCCACCTTCGCCCCGTCCTTCGGCACCTCCGCCTTCGCCGCCCACAGGACCGCGTTCACCACCACCCGGCGGAAGCTCTCGTTCCCCCAGTTGCGGTGGTTGTGCCCGCCGGTGAACCCGAACCCCCGCCCGCCGTCCGCGCGGTCGTACGCCCACGCCATCGTCTCCAGTCGCCCCTTGTGCAGCTTGGTGGCGTCGTTGTTCCGCTTGTCCTCGGGCGGGATCGCCTGCAGGATCGGCGTCACCCCCTTCGCCTGCCGCACGTCGTCCCCGCCGCCCACCCACCGCATGTTGTAGTACCACTCGTCGGTGATGCTGAACGGCTTCACCCCGCTGGCGATCGGGTGCTTGGGCAACTCACGGATCGCCGCCTCCCAGTGCGGGTTGGTGGACAGCTTGTCCTCGTAGAACCCGCCCATCCACCCGACCACCGTCTCGCCGTGCTTCGGGGTGTAATCCACCGCGTAGTGCAAGTTCACCCAGCCGACGCCCTTGTCCATGTACCCGCCGAGCAGCTTCAGCCGCTCCTTCTGCACCGCCGGGTGTCCGCCCCGCCCGTCGGCGTAGAACACGATCGCGTCCGCCCCGTCGAACACCTTCTCGTCCTTCGGCCAGCCGTCCCGCACCATCACCGGCCACACGCCGTTCTGCTTCAGCAGGTCGCACAGGATGGCGGTGCCGGCGAAGAACTCGTGGTCGCCCGGGCCGTGGCTCTTGGTGCCGGCCACCAGCACCACCTTCTTCCCCTTAAAGTCCTTTGGCGGCAACTCCTCCAGCTTCACTTTGGACTGGTCGTAGGGGTCGAACCCGAGTTCCGTGATCTGGTCCGCAGTGGCCCCTTCCTTCGGCTTGGGATCCTGGGCAACGGCCGGCAGGGCGGCGGCGAACGCGACGGCGAACGCCAGCAGGCGGCGGGTCATGGGAGGGTTCCTGTAAGCGAGGTGCGAGGGGGAGGTATGACAGTGGAGATTGTAGCCGTCCGGTGGCGTACCTCCCGCACCACGAGTGAGTCTCAGTCCCACCACTTCCCCCACACACACGCGGCGGGGAACGAACACCGAACCGACCGCCCTACACTCACGGAGTCGGGTATGCTAAAGGGGACTGTCCAACCCGGCTTGCCTGTTGAACACCCCCTCTCAATGTCCTGGCGAGGGGGCCGGGGGGTGAGGTCCGACACACCGAGGACGCCCGCGGTGATCCCCGCCCCGACCGTCGAATCCCTGTACGCCCTGTTCCCCGGTTCCGCCGACCGCCCCGCCTGCACGCCCATCCGCGGCGACCAGATGCCCGAGCCGTACCGCTCGCTGCTCGTCCACACCCACCACATGACGGTGACGGTGGAGCGGCACTACGGCGGGCCGGTGGACGTGGACGTCCTGGAGACGGCCCGGGACGGCGACGAGTACGCCCGCAAGATCCTGCTGAAACTGCGGGACGGCGGGCGGGTGGTGCAGTCCGGCATCGTGCAAATCGATTTGAGCCTGCTCAGCCCGGTGGTGCGGGACCGGATCGTCGAGGGGAAAACGCCACTCGGCCGGGTGCTGATCGAGCACGATGTGCTGCGGCACATCCGGCCGGCCGGCTACCTGCGAGTGGAGCCGTGCGACGAGATGTGCCGCTGGTTCGGTCTGAAGACTCCGATCACGACTTACGGCCGACTCGGCATCATTTACACCGACGGCCGGCCGGCCATCGAGGTGCTGGAAATCCTCGCCCCGGTGTGAGCCGGCCCCGCGAGGGGTCGGGTTCCGCATCACCCGACCCCTCGCGGAGTCGGCTCAATGGTTGGCCGGTCACTCCACACCGACGGCGGGCCGGCAATCGAGGTGCTGGAAGTCCTCGCCCCCGGTGTGAGGCGCGAAAGGTAGGTGCCCCGAGCCGTGCGGCACCCCAACCGCTCGTGGGGTTCGCGGTGTTGGAGTTCACGCTTTACAGTAGTTTCAACACGTCTCGAAGCGACGCACGGGGG
>CAYMHO010000360.1:0-6518 GCA_964390195.1 uncultured Fimbriiglobus sp.
TCGCCGGCCGTCACGGTGCCGTCGCCGTCTGGGGCGATCTTCGCCGACGTCTCGTTGTTCGTCATGAACAGGGTCAGGTTGGTCACGTCGCGGTCGGTGCCGTCGGAATATTTCGCCCGCACCACCAGCCGCTGTTTGCTGTCCTTGCCGTCGAGCACCGCGCCGGGCGGGAACACTTCAACCCCCGTCGGGGTGGCGATGGCGTCCGCGTCCTTCGGGCAGTCGGCTTCGAGCCACCGCAAGATCGAGGCGTACAGGTGGTCGCCCTTCTCCATCTTCTTCCCGCCGGTGTGCGGGACGGCCCCGATGCTCTTCTCGAGCAGGAGCGAGTCGGCGGGCGTGGCGAGGTTCACCCGCCGGCCGTTCAGTTCGCGGGTCAGGCGGTAGTGGTCGCCGTCCGGGTCGAAGCCGAACAGCGACAGGCGGAAGCCGTCCTTCCCGCGGGCCGCCCCGTGGCACCCGCCCTGGTTGCACCCGGCCCGCATGAACACCGGCATTACGTCCAGTTTGAACGAGATGGGGCGATCCGCCTTCGCTTGCGTCACCTTCACCGGCACCTTCTGCGTCTGCCCGGCGAACGTGACGACCAGTTCCGTCGTGCCGTCGCCCACAGGCTTGCACACGGCCTTGTCCACCGCCGCGATGGCCGGGTTCGCCGACGTGATGACCGCCTCGGCGGTCACGTCCCGCGTGATGCCGTCGGACTGCGTCACCTGCACGACCAGCGACTGGAAATCGCGGGCGGTTTCGAGGTTCACGTCCGGCGGGTAGACGGCCACCTTCACCGTCGGCGCTGCCGGTGCTGGCGGCGGAGCCGGGGGCGTGGCCGGAGGCGCGGGCGGGGTGGTCGCGGGGGGGGCCTGAGCGACCCCGACGGCGGCGGCCGCGAACACGGCGAGCAGGGCAACGGGCAAACGCATGGCGGGCCTCAAGCGGGGGCGGTCGGCGGTTGGCGGTTGATCCACGAGTCGTTCTGTCCGTCTCGTCGAACGGCAGCGATCCAGATGCCGTTCCGAATCTCGTCGAAGTACACCGTGTACGGGAAGCGGTTCGGGCGGGCTTTCCGGCGACCACTCGGCCGGTGGCGGGTGAACGTCGCCGGAGAGCGGGCGGCACGGGCAACGACCACTTCCACCTCACCCAACAAGTCCAGGCCCAACCCTTGCTGGCGGCCTTCGTAGAAGGCGATCGCCTGTCGCAACTCGGCAAGGGCCTCCGGGTCGTAGTCGATGCGACTCATGTCGGCTTCCCGAACTCGGCCCGCAGTTGCCGATAGACTTCTTCCGCGGGGATGCCGGGCCGTTCGCCACTCTGATACCCCTGCCAGCGACGTTCCAGTTCGGCCGCAAGCTCGGGGTCTTCGTCATCGAACAATGACTCGTTCAGCGCTTCGGCAAACTCTTGCTGTTCCGCAACCGGCAGCGCCTTGACCGCCGCCAGCAACAGTTTGGTCGCTTCGCTCATCTCGGTTCCTCCGTTCGGGTCCGCTTCCGTTTCGCCACCCACATTATTCCCGTCGTCACCCCGGCCGCGAACGTCACCAGCCACATCAACCCCGCTCCCAAGAACAGCCAACTGCCGATCCCCGACTGTTCGGCCATGTAGGCGGCTTTGGCGGGCGGTGCGTCTGGTTCCGGGAGGACGGTGCCCGTGACCACGGCATGGCCGAAGAACACCACCGTCATGCACACCGACACGGCCACCAACACCAGCAGTGTCAGCAACAGCGGCCTCACTTCTTCGGCTCCTCTTTCTTCGGTTCGGTGCCGCCCTTCGCGGCCTTCTCGCGCTCCTCCTGTTCGAGCCGCAACTGCTCCAGCCGCGTCAGTCGCTTCTCCGGCGGCTTGGCCGGCGGCATCGGCGGGGCCGGGGTGGTCGTGTTCGGCATCGGCGGCGGGGCGGCCACCACCGTCTTGGGCGGAAGCGGCACGTCGATCCGCACCTCACCCCCGCCGGCGTTCTGGTACAGCGTCTCGCCGTTATGCACGATCACCACCTGGCAGTAGGTGCCGTGCTTGCCGGCGGGCGAGGTCTTGTCGGTGGTCAGGGCGAAGGTGAGTTCCTTGCTGTCCTTGGTGATCTTCACGTCCGGGGCCGTCACCTTCGCCGGCAGGCCGATGAGCTTCACCACCGCTTCGCCGGCGAACGGCGTCGCCACGGTCAGCTTGCCGAACACCTGCCCGGCGGCCCCCTGCTCCATCGCCGTCCGCTCCTGGGCGAGCGTCACCATCGGCGGGACGACTTCGAGCGCGAACAACTGCGAACTGGTCCACACCGGCCCCTTGCCGGCGTCGGCCACGGCGGTCACGGCCGTCTTCCACTTGCGGGTCGCCGCGTTCGGGGCGGCGTTCACATAGAGCGTCGTCTCGGTCTGCTCCGGGGCGATGGTGGCACTGCCGGCGATGCCCATGCCGGGCGGGGTGAACAGCGGGTAGACCGTGATCGGCCCCTTGAAGCCTTCGGCCCGCTTCGCCACGATCCGCAGGTTGTACGCGGCGTTCTGCGGGATGCCGGCCTTCGGCTCGATCACTTCGATGCTGTACGGGGCGGCGTCCGTCACCGCGACGGCGATGCGATCCACGAAGTGCCGGTGGAACGGGGTGTTGTTCAGCCCGATGTTGTAATTGACGTCGAGTCGCACGCGACTGGCGGCTTTGGCGGTCGCGTCGGCCGGGTTCGCCGCGAAGTCGAGCAACCCGCCGGCGTTGGCGGCGTCGGCCTTCGCCTCGAACACCACCGGCACCGAACTGAACCCGGGATCGACTACGTCCACCACCGGGGTCACGCCCGCCGGCAGTCCGGGGAAGGTCAGGTTCGCCGGCCCGCCCCAGTCGGCCCGCGTCACGTTCACCAGCGTGGCGTACCGCCCGCCCTTCGGCACCGTCACGTTCTGCCGGTCCTGGTTGCTCACGTTGTTCCCGTCCACCTTCGGGATGCTCACGCTGGTGGCGGCGGCGATCGGCGTCACTTCGATCCGGAAGAAGTAGTCCGGCCCGCCCTTCCGTAGGTGGTCGTGGACGTAGACCGCGTACTCCTTGTCGTCCGGGGCGGTGAACCGGAACCCGCTGTCCGGTCCGCCGGAGTCGTCGTTGCCGGTGATGTACGCCCCGCCCACTTGCTGGATGTGCATCACCGGGTCGAGCGGCGAGCCGAGCCGGCGGGCGTAGCACTGGATGTCGAACGCCTGGCCTTTCTTGGCGGCGAACTTGAAGAACTTGTTCTGCCCTGGTTGGGCGATCACGCCGTGGAACGCCCCCGGGGCGGTGCCGGTGAACGCCTTCGCCGCGTCGACGTTGTTGCCGTCCTCGATCACGCCGGGCACGTCCAGCACCCGGCACCTGAACCCGGTCGGGGCGATGCCGTCCGCAGTCATCGCGTGTAGGCGGAAGTTCTCGTCGGCCGCGGCGGGGAGTTTGATCTTCTGCTTGATCGGCCCGGCGGGGGCCCCGAGGAACGTGAACTCGACCTCCTCGCCCGGTTTGCCCCCGCTCGGGATGACGGCCGTCGGCACCGGGAAGGTGCCGACGTGCAGGCGGTACTGCGGCCCGCCGCCGAATGACGCCTCGCGGACCATCACCGTGTACTTGCCGTCGGCCGGGATGACGACCGAACAGCGGCCGTCTTGCGCGGTCAGCGTGCTGTCGTCGGAGGTGGTCAACTCGAACCGCTTGTCGTTCAGGATGGCGACGAACGGGTCCCACATGCCGCGGGCGAGCCGCATCCCTTCCACTTCCACGCTCAACCGTTGCCCCTTCTTGCAGTCCACCACGAAGTAATCGACGTCCTCCCCGCCGAGCGACCCGTGGACGGTGCTGTTCAGGGCGATCGGCTGCGGGGTGGCGAACTCGCTGTTCGGTTCCTTTTCGTCCACGGTGGGCAGGGCGCCGACCCAGAATGTGCGGGCGTCGGACACGCCCGACGCGGTGCGGACGCGGAACAGGAACTCGCCGAGACGGCAGTCCGCGGCGATGGCGAACGTGACGCTGACGGCGGTGTCGTTCACCACCTTCAGTTGTTTCACCGTCACGCCGGGCTGGTAGCACAGCACCTCCTGGGCGTCGGTGAGGCGGGCGCCGGTGAACGTGACGACCGCCTCGGTGCCACGCTGCGCACCCGGCGGGCTGATGCCGGACAGCACCGGGGAGGCGGCGAACGACGCCGAACTCAGGGTCACAATCGCAACGGCCGTGACGAGCGAACGCACCATGACCATAAGCCTCGGCCGGAGAGTCGCCCCGGAGGGGCGGCAGAAGTTAGCCAGGGGTGGAGTCGGGAGCGGAGTGACCGACGGAACCCCTGGAACGCAAACCGCACAATTTCAAGCCCCGGAGGGGCGGCAGTACAGCCCGTCTGACGCCCCTCCGGGGCTTCATCTTTTTCGCTTCGGGTCCAGGGGTTCCGCTCCCTTCGGTCGCTTCACCCCTGGCTAACGTCTGTCGCCGCTCCGCGGCTCCCGTCTCACGCCAGCAGTTCCTTCCGCACGTGCCCTTCGCGGACGATGTCGATCGGCCGGTCGCCGGGGCTCATCAGCTTCTTCGTCGCGTCGATGCCCAGGCACTGGTACACCGTCTGCGCCAGGTCCTCCACCGTCAGCCCGTCCTCGTCCGGCTCGCTCGCGGTGGCGTCGCTCTTGCCGTACACGAACCCCTTCTTGATGCCGCCGCCGGCGAGCACCACGCTGAACACCTTCGGCCAGTGGTCGCGGCCGGCGGTGCCGTTGATCTTCGGGGTGCGGCCGAACTCGCTGCTGATCATCACCATCGTCTTGTCCAGCATCCCGCGGCTGTTCAGGTCGGTGATGAGGGCGGCGAACGCCTGGTCGAGTTGAGGCAGTTGGTTCTTGGTGCCTTGCACGATGCCGCCGTGCAGGTCCCACCCGCCGTAGGTGAGGGTGACGAACCGCACCCCCGCCTCCACCAGCCGGCGGGCCATGAGCAGCCGCTGGCCGGCCGCGTTCCGCCCGTAGGCGTCCCGCAGCTTGGCGTCTTCCTTGTTGATGTCGAACGCGTCGCGGGCCTTCTCGCTCGAGATGAGGCCGTACGCCCGCTGGTAGAAGGTGTCCATGGCGTCCAGGTTGTCCGACTTCTCCTTGCTCTTGAAGTGGTCGTTCACCGTGTCGAGCAGGTTGCGGCGGGTGTTGAACCGCTCCTCCGTCACCCCGCCCGGCAGGGTCAGGTCTTGCACCTTGAACCCGCCGTTCGCCGGGTCCGACCCCAGGCTGAACGGGGCGTACGCGCTGCTCAGGTACCCGCTGCCGGCGTAGTTGGTCGGCATGTTCGGGATGGCCACGTAGGGCGGCAGGTTGTTCCGCACGCCCAACTCGTGGCTCACCACGCTGCCCATGCTCGGGAACAGGATGGCCGGGCTGGGCCGGTACCCGGTGAACATGTTGTGCGTGCCCCGCTCGTGCGCCGCCTCGCCGTGCGTCATCGCCCGGCAGATGGCGATCTTGTCCGTCACCTTCGCCGTCTGCGTCAGGCACTCGTTCAGCAGCACCCCCTCCACGTTGGTCTGCACCTGCTTCATCTCCCCGCGGTACTCGACCGGGGCGTTCGGTTTCGGGTCCCAGCTCTCCTGGTGGGCGGCCCCGCCGGGCAGGAAGAT
This sequence comes from uncultured Fimbriiglobus sp., assembly GCA_964390195.1. Lineage (GTDB taxonomy): Bacteria > Planctomycetota > Planctomycetia > Gemmatales > Gemmataceae > JALHQU01. The sequence continues at coordinate 5,605 of CAYMHO010000360.1, forward strand.
GTGGATGATGCTCTCCGCCTTCGGCCCCTTCTTGGCGGCGACCGGGTCGGCGGCCAGCGCCTGCATCCGCAGGAAGCCGGGCAGGGTCAGGCCGAGGGCACCCACCGCCCCGACGTGCAGGAACATGCGGCGGTCGAGGGGCGAGCCGAGGCAGAAGCGGGACATCGGGCGGTCTCCGTTCGGGAAGCTGGTGGCGGGGGAAAACTCGGCCAGTCGGGCGGGTTCGGCGAAACAGTGTGCTTGACGCGGTCGCTCCGCGCAACTCAACTCGTCGGCAGTTCGACAGTTCCGGCGGGGTAAAAGTTCCGTTCCGGGGCGGCGGATCGGATCGTGCGGGCTGTACGAGTCGTGAGCGGCGTGCCACTCGGCGGCGGGAGGGTTCGAGCGAAGCGGGAATTAGTGTAGCGGACGAATCGGCCGGGTCAACCACACCCACTGCCGAAGGTGAGTTCGTTTCAGGCGTTGTCGGAGGGTGTGGGGGGAGTAGTGAGACTGAGACTCACTCGGCGGACGCTCTGCGGGGGAACAGGGTGGCGGGCGGGCGGGGTCAGCCGTACAGTGGGCGGCGTGGCACGGGAAAACGTCATGTCCGAATCGTTGACCTACGCGGATGCCGGTCTCGACCTGCACAAGTACGCCGAGACGATGGCCGGCATCGCCCCGATGCTGTCTCGCACCTGGGACAAGCGGGTGTTCCCGCCGCCCTTCCCGCCCCGGAAGGGGGGCAAGGGGAGCGGCGGGTTCGCCAGCCTGTTCGACCTGAACCCGGACGGCAAGTACCGCCACCCGCTGCTCGTCACCTGCACCGACGGCGTCGGGAGCAAGCTGAAGGTCGCCGCCCTGATGCGGAAGTACGACACCGTCGGCATCGACCTGGTGGCGATGAGCGTGAACGACCTCATCTGCACCGGCGG
>CAYMHO010000361.1:0-6502 GCA_964390195.1 uncultured Fimbriiglobus sp.
TGAACAGGACGCAGATGTTGCCGGCCACCCCGCCGATCACCAGCGTCTCGGTGCCCAGGTAGCGGAGCAGCGTTTCGAGGGTGGTGGCGAAGAAGGCCGAGTGCTTCGGCTTGAGCACGAAGTAGTCGTCGGGTTCGGGCCGCAATCGGTCCGCCAGCTCCCGCCCGTTGCACCCGTCCTCCATGCACCGCTCCATCACGGCGGACAGGTCCGACCGCCACCGCCCGAAGTTGTCATTCGCATAAATGACCGGCACCCCGGCCGCCTTCGCCCGCTGCTTCAGGTCGGCCAGGGTTCGGGCCAGGTTGGGGATGAACCGCAGCAGTTGGTCGGCTCCGGGGAAGTCGAGGGGGTTGATCACGTCCACCAGCAGCAAGGCGGTCGGGTGCGAATCGGGGGCCGAGCCGTGCAGGTCGAGGGCGGCGGGGTGCATCGCTTCACTCCGGCGTTTCGAACTGTTCCCAATGACGCGGCGGGCGGCCGTGCCCGCCCGCCGCACCAGCACTCACTTCGGCTCGGCCCGTTTCAGGATGATGCTGCAGGCCGACTTGCTAGTGGGGGCCGCGGTGGTGATGGCGCCCGACCCGCCCCGCGCGGGGTCCCCCGGCTTGTCCGTCCCGCTCCCCTTGTCGTCGTGCACGCACACCGCCAGGTAGTCTTTGGTCAGCACGTACACGGCCGCTTTGGTGGCGGCCTTCGCGTCCTCCTTGCGGTCGGTGCCGGTGGTCGCCGCCCCGTCGGTCGTCGTCACCTTCGCCTGGCCCGGGCCGGTGAACTCGAACTTCACCGTCATCGCCGACTTGCCGTCCTTCCCGCTGCACGTCACCGTGTTGTCCTTCACCGTCACCGTCATGTCCTTGGCGTCCTTCATCGCCTCGCCGTTCTTCTCGATGCACACCACCGTCCAGGTGCCGTCCAGGGGGTTCGCCTTCGCGGCCGGGTCGGCCTTGCGGGTGTCGTCCGGGCGGGCCGGGGCCTGGGCGAACGACACCGCCGCCGAGCAGAGGAGCGCGGCGCACAACAGGGACTGCTTCATGGGGAAGACTCCGGGATCGTTGCTGTGGTCGGCGGCCGCGATCCCTCCGGCCGACGAGCGACCCGCGATGGCATTCGGGTTCTGGGCGTTCTCCCGGCAATGCGGATACCACCGCCGCCGGTCGTGCGGGTATTGCCGGTGGGGCCGGCTCGTTCACGGCATCTCCCGACAGGCCGCGACGGAAGGAGGTGCATTTCCCCGTCATAAGTGGCACGCCGGGTGCCGAGCGGTCGGGCTGGGGGGGAACGCCGATGAACGGACTGGAACTGCCAGACTGGGGGAGCATGTTCGCCCCCGACGGCTCGCTGTGGGGGTCGTTCCTCCGCGGGGTGGTGATGTACCTGGGCGTGCTGGTCATGTTCCGGGTGGTGCTCCGGCGACAGGGCGGGAGTATCGGGGTGCCGGACGTGATGCTGGTGGTGTTGGTGTCAGAAGCCGCCTCCCAGGGGCTGACTGGGGAAGCCAAATCGGTGCCGAACGGCCTGGTCACGGTCCTCGCCCTGCTGGTGTGCAACTACATGGTGGACTGGATGAGCTACCGCTGGAAGTGGCTGCACCGCCTGCTCGAGCCGAAGCCGCTGGTGCTGGTCGAGAACGGGCAGGTGAACCGCGAACACCTGAACCGGGAGCGGATCAGCGACGACGAACTGGCCGCCCAGCTCCGCGAGAACGGGGTGGACGACTTCAGCCGTGTGAAACGGGCCACCCTGGAGAGCGAGGGGAGCGTGAGCGTGGTCACAAGGGACGACCCTCTACCCAGGCTGAGTGTGGAAGAAGCGACGGCCCGGTTGGTCGAGGCGGCCGACACCCTGAAGCGGGCACTGGCGTGGCACGAGCAACAGAAGTAGGTGCCGCCTGCCGGGCGGCGAGCGGGCCGTCGTGCGCGAACCCCCGGTTCAACTCCCCGACGGGGTGTGAACGGACCCCGACGTGATCGGTTCGGGGTCGGCGTTTTTCAACTGGGAGTCGGCCGTGTTCTTCGTCATCATCGCTTCCACCGCCTTCGGCATCAGGCGGTGCAGCACGTCGAACACGTTCCCCTGCCAGCCGGTGATGACTTCGTCCTGCGGGTGCAGCACCAGCTTCACCAGCGCGTCGATCGTCACCTTCGGGTCGTAGGTCGGCGGGATCGGCTCGGCCTTCTTGCCGGTATAGTTGCCGGCGTGTTCGAAGAAGTCGGTGCTGTGCGCCATCGGCATGACAGTACACACGCGGATCGTCTTGTTCCCCTCGTGGCTCAGCTCCTGTCGCAGGGTGTCGCTCAACCCGACCACCCCGAACTTGGCGGCCGCGTAGCTGGCGTAGAACGGGGCGGGGATCTTGCCGATGACCGACGCCACGTTGACGAGCACCCCGCCGCCGCGGGTGCGGAAGTGCTTGAGGGCGGCGTAACTGCCGTACACGGTGCCGAGCAGGTCGGTGCGGATCACCTGTTCATGGTCGGCCAGGGGCACCTCGTCGAACCGCCCGATGCTCGCCACCCCGGCGTTGTTGATCCAGCAGTCGAAGTGGCCGAACCGCCGCACCGCCTCGTCCGCCAGTTTCGACACCGCCGCCGGGTCGCTCACGTCGGTCGGCACCGCCAGGGCGTTCGGCCCGCACTCGCGGGCGACCTCGGCGAGCGTCTGCTCGCTCCGGGCGACGACCACCACCGCCGCCCCCTTTCTTCGCCAACTCCACCGCCGTCGCGCGACCGAAGCCGAGCGTGCCCACCTCCACTACCGGTCCGCACCGCCACAATGGCGTTCCCTCAAGGCGCGATAGGCTGGAAACATCTCGGACCGCGTCAATTCTCCCGTTTGATTGGAAGGAGACGTCGGCCGGCGCAACATGTGCGAGCGCTTCCCATCCGCCAAACCTCCCGCCGCCGGCGGGATTCAGGACCTGTCTACTGTCACGGGCGAGGCGGACGACCGCCCGGCCGTACTGGAGTACTTGATGGCCGTGCAAGCAACGCATGGGAACGACGCGCAGACGAACCGAATGGATGGGCACCCGGCGGTGGGGGTGGAGGACGTGACCGGGGTACGGAGTCGGGTGAGTTGGCCGGCCATTCTGGCTGGCACCATGACCGCCCTCGCCCTCTCCTTCCTGTTGGCACTGCTGGGCGGTGCCATCGGCCTGTCGGTGAGCGACCGGGTGGACGGGCAGGGGATGGCGGTTGGCGCGGCCGTGTTCGCCGTGGTCACCACCATCCTGTCCCTGTTCGCCGGCGGGGTGGTGGCGAGCCAGCTGACGGCCGGCGAGAACAAGCGGGAGGCCGCTCTGTACGGCGGGTTCGTGTGGGCGGCGGTGATGGCCGCCTTCCTGTTCCTGGCGGCCGGCGGGGTGAAGGCCGGGTTCGGCGCGATGGTCGGGCTGACCACCTCGGGGGTGGCGGTGGCCGACACCACCGCCCAGAACACGACACAGGCGGATTGGGAGGAGGTGGCGCGACGGGCGGGCTACAGCCAGCAGCAACTGAACGAGTTCAAAGAGCGGGTGAAGTCGGCCCCGGCGGACGCCAAGGCGGCGGCCGAAGACCCGGCCACGAGGCAGAAGGCAGAGCAAGCCAAGCGTGACGCGGCCAATGTGGCCACGCGGGTGACGTGGTGGACGTTCGCGGGCGCCCTCCTGTCCCTGCTCGCGGCGGTCGCCGGCGGGTTCGTCGGGGCGGGGCCGACGTTCCGCCTGTTCGCGGTCCCTGTCGCTCGCACCGGCGGGTACGACCGTCGGTAACGGGGGATCGGACGACCGGCCAATGTGGAACAGAGATTGACGTCCCCGACGCCACCCCTCAAGGGTGGCGTCCTGCGTTCCGGCCTGCGTGTCGGAACATCATCGCGGGCCGTTGAGTGACCGGCCGGTGTGTGAACGCTCCTGCCTGGTCATCGTCGCCAAATGCCTCTCCCACCTCTCACGTTGATTGCTCGCCTCCCCTGCATAGGCGAGTGCTACGACTCACCAGCCGTGGATGGCCTCTCTTCAAGGGTGAGGGCGGTTGCGGGGTAAGCTTCACGGCGGCGGTTGGTGGCTGAACTGACAGGCACCCGCCGCCGGAGCGTTTCGCCATGTGCCCTCGCTGCCCCTTCGGTAAGGTGCCGCGCTACAAGCCGAAGGTGCCCACCTCGACTACCTGCCCGAAGTGCCGCAAGCCGAACGCCGTCGGAGTGCGGGCAGGCGGGTTCCTGTTGCGGTTCTGGTACCGCAAGAAGGAATGCGGCTGGGCGAGCTGACGACCGCCCGCCCCATGGCAGTGCGCGAAGTGCGAGGGGCCGACCATCTGGGCCGCCTGCCGGCTGTCGATCAGTTGCTTCAAGTGCGGGCACCGCGTCCGGCTCGATTCCCTTTCTGCCGACTAACGTCGCAATCACGGATGCAACAATTCGGCCGCTGTGTCCCCGTTGGCCGTCTACCTTCGCCGGACGAAAAAAACGAATCGACCACCATAGCTGATGCTAAACCGCGCCGGCGCGGTTTCATGGCCGATCGCTCGGCACCAACGGGAATCCGCCCGCCGGGTACCCTTACCACGACCTCATCGGACCCGAGCTATGGCGAGTCGTGGCCGCCCCCCGAAGCTCACCCGCAAGTTGATCGCAGCTTTCTGCCGTGCGGTGACCGCGGGGCTGTCCCGCGCGAAGGCGGCGTCGAGCGTGGGCATCGCGGCGAAGACGGTGTGCCGCTGGATGCAGGCCGGGCGGGCGGGCCGTTCGCCCACCCATGTCCATTTTGTCCACGAAGTGCGGGCAGCCGAGGCCCGGTTCGTCGCCTCCCAACTCGCCGTCGTGCGCCGTGCGGCCGAGCCGCGGGTGGAGCGGGTCACTCGCACCACCACCCGGCCGGACGGGGCGGTGACGGTCGAGGTGACCGAGCGAGAGGCCTGCGACTGGCACGCCGCCCGGTGGTTGCTCGAGTGCAAGGACCGGGAGACGTTCGGCCCCGACCGCCGGGAGTTGGCGGACCTGAGGAAGGAATTGGCCGAGTTGCGGCGGTCGATCGCGGCCACCCCGTGTTCCGTCCCTTCCGAGGGCGCAGCCAAGCTGGGCTGAGGGTCACGGCCCTTCCGCCGTGGCTCGGTCCGACCCGCGTGACCCTGCCCGGAGAGTAGCCGACCGGGGCGGGGTTCATCCCGGAGTTTGGTCATCCCCCCGATCCCCCAGATCCCCCTGCGGAGTGAGTGGGGGATGGGGGGATCGGGGGGATCATCCGGGCCATTCGTGGCTGGAGGCGACCGGACGCCGTGTGGACGACGCCGCGAGTGTCGGCACAAGCCGTGTGGTCGAGAGGGCACCAACCCCGCTCGGAGCCAAGGCAGGGGGGGCTTATCCGTCACAACCCCCGGTCGCGGTGACCCACGCGCGCAAGGAGAAAAAGCGATTTGCATGCGACGTGCCAGACCAACGCAGGACATTGAGGTGTTGAGCAGCGTGCGTCCGCACCACCCCGTATGCCGGATCGCCGGGGGCCTTGTCGAGGAAGTCGACTGACGTTGAGCGGTCACCAGTGTCTGCCGTTAGTCGTCGTCGATCGTGCTCGTGGTGCGGAAGGCCGCGTCGCCGCCCTCACGCTCGTTGAGAATGGACCTGGCGCGGCAGGCGGGATCGAGCCACACGGTCGCCCTCAATCTGGTGAAGGCGACCGTTGCCGGGATGAACGCCGGCGTCACGCCCACACCACGTACCCGCACACGCCGACCACGCTCCCCTGGTCGGTGAGGGCCACCGCCAGCCGCGGGTGGCACGCCCCGCCGACGTCCTCGCTCAGACCGATGCTGACGTACGCGAACCCGTGCAGCCCCGGTTGGCCGCGGAACCAGTCCACGAACCCGGTCGCCTTCGCCCCGTCGTAGTACCACACCCGCTCGCCGGTCAGTGGCTCGATGGAGATGTCTCCCTCAGGGTGGGCGGTGCCGCGGAACAGCCGCTCGCGGACGAACCGCTCGGTGAACGCCTCGGGCACCGGCTCGCCCTTGTTCGTCGCGCTGAAGAACGCCAGGTACGGGCCGCCCTGGTCGTGCGGCGGCACGAGGTCGGCCAGCCGCTTCTGGGCCTCGGCGGCCAGCGTGCGGATCCGCTCCACCTCGGCCGGGTCGTGGTCGTGCGGGATTTCCTCCCCCTCGCGGCCGATGTTCCCGCAGGTGTACCGCACCGTCTCGACGGACAGGTCGTTGTGCGGCCACTCCTCGTCCTCGCCGGTGCCGTAGGCCTCCATGCACGGCAGGAGGGGGGCGAGCATCTCGTCGGTCGCTTCGCAGTCGGTCGGCACGGCGGCTCCTTTAACGGTGTTGGCCTTCTTGGGTGTGGGCGTGTCGGCCGGCGGCGGGGCCACCCCCTCCGGGCGGGTGGTGATCTCCACCACCACGGCGTACTGCTCGGACGCCTGGAGGTAGAACTCCTTCACGGCCTCGTAGGCGTCCGTCGCCGCCTGCCTGTCGGCGTCGGACATGAACCCGGCGTAGTCGGTCGCCCGCAGGTCGTCGTACCG
>CAYMHO010000362.1:0-6495 GCA_964390195.1 uncultured Fimbriiglobus sp.
CGGCGGCGGCTTCTCCCGGTCGATCGGGCACTTGGGGGTGTAGCAGCGGGTGCCCTTCAGGAACAGCTTGACCTTCTCGCGGCGGCACCGCTTGCAGACGGGGTCGGTGTAACGAGCCATGGCACAGCCCGGCGGACGGCCGGGTCCAACTGGGGTCGGTGGTGTCGGCCGGGCCATCCGCGGAGGCGGTGGTGTGGCGAACCCCAGGGTCGGCTCACACGCTTCCGGTCAACGCGAGTGGTCGTCCGGCCGTCGTGCCGGCGGGGCACTAAAGGCGGACGACCACGGACTTCGGACGAACGGGAAACACGGTCGGTCACGGCGTGACCGGACCACAACCACACTACACCCGCCGCTTCTTCGGCGGGCGGCAGCCGTTGTGCGGCAGCGGGGTGACGTCTTCGATCGCCTTCACGTTCAGCCCGGACGCCTGCAGGGCGGTGACGGCCGACTCGCGGCCGGCGCCCGGCCCTTTCAGCTTCACCTCCACCTCGCGAACGCCGAACTTGGCCGCCTTGCCGGCGGCCTCCTCGGCCGCCCGCTGGGCGGCGAACGGGGTGGACTTGCGGCTGCCCTTGAACCCCACCGCCCCGCCGCTCGACTGGCACAGGGTGTCGCCCTGCGGGTCGGTGATGGTGACGATGGTGTTGTTGAACGTGGACTGGATGTGGGCCACACCTTTGGCCACGTTCCGCCGCGTCTTCTTCTTCTTGTTCTTGGCCATCACTCGGGGTCCTTAGTCATTTGTCATTAGGCCTTCGTGCTTAGCCGACTCGTCACCCGTCACAAGAGAAACCGGCAGGAGATCCCACCGGTACGAATGACGAGGGATGAATCACTAAGGACTACCGCTTACTTGTCCTTCACGCCCTTCTTCCCGGCGACCGTCTTGCGGGGGCCTTTCCGGGTGCGAGCGTTCGTCTTACTCCGCTGCCCGCGGACCGGCAGGTTCTTCCGGTGCCGTTCGCCGCGGTACGCCTTGATCTCCTTCAGGCGGGTGATGTTGCCGGCGTCGAACCGTCGCAGCGACCCCTCAACGTACTGGTACTCGCGGTCGATGGTGGTGGCCAGTTTGGCCACCTCGTCGTCGCTCAGGCTGTTCGCCTTGCGGGTGGGGTCGATGCCGCACTTGGCGCACAGTTCCAGTGACGTGGTCGGCCCGATCCCCCGCAGGTATCGCAGGCTGATGTGGATCGGTTTGCCGGTCGGGAGGTCGATCCCTTGGATACGAGGCATCGGTAACCCAGAGGTCAGAAGTCAGAAGGCAGAGGGCAGGAAGCCGGGCGGAGGGAATAGACCTCGGGCCTCTGGCTGCTGACCCCTGAACGCGTCAGCCTTGCCGTTGCTTGTGGCGGGGGTCTTCGCAGATGATCCGCACGACGCCTTTCCGCTTGATCAGCTTGCACTTGTCGCAGATGCGCTTGACGCTCGACCGCACCTTCATGATGACACCGCCGCGGAATGTCGGAGCAACTGGGAAAGTATGAGCATATCGGGCGTTGTAAACCCGACAAGACCGACCGCCGGAAATTGCCCGCGACACACGATCTTCGTCGCCCCCACCGGCAGTGGGCCGGTCCGCTCCCGTTGGGCGCGGCGAATGGAGAATCACTTCTTCTGCGGGGTGAGGCGGAACGACTGCAGGTACTTCTGAACGTGCGCCTGGTCGGCCGTCATGTACGGCCCCTCCACCCCCAGGTACACCACCCGCTTGTCCGCCCGCACTAGCCGCACCACTCGCCGCTTGCCGCTGCCCAGTTCGAACACATACTCGCGGGCGTCGCAGTTGGGCACACTCACCACCCGCTCCTCGGTCAGTGCCCCCCCGCACGCGGCCCCCACCGCGTCCCGCGCCGCATCGAACCACTTGTCCTTGCTCGCCTGGTCCACCCACCTCCCGTATTTCGTCGGGGCGTCTCCGTAGGCGACCACGAACAGGTCGAGGGCGTTCTTCTGATCCACGAACTGGCGGGCGGTCAGCCGCCACTCGTCCACCGGGCAGGGGGTCTCGGTCGGCTCGCCGGGCACTTCCAGGCGAAAGCTCTTGTCGTCCGGGCGGAAGTCCCGCCACGTCAGCCCGAACACCGCCGTCACCTCCCTCACCTGCCCCACCCAGCCGGGGGTGGCGAAGTAGAACAGCGCGGCCGCCCCGTACCCGAGCACCGCCAGTGCGACCAGCAGCCGCATCCGCAGGGGGATCGACCACCGGCGGATCATCGCCAGGCCCAAGCCCAGACCGACGTTTCCCAGGGCGATGGCCAGCGGGGCCATGAACGAGAACTCGGACGGCTGGGCGACGAGCGTCAGGATGAGCCACAACAGTGGCACGCCGAGCGGCAGGAGGGCGAGCGCGATCGGCCCGCCGCCGGTCTGCGGCGGGTGGACGGTCGGGATCTCGTCCGGGTGTTCGGCCCGCTGGGTGTGCCGGGGGCGGGGTTGGACGACCGGCACGTCGTCGTCCGGGAACGCAGGGGCGGGACGGGTGGCTCGCGGCGGGGGAGGGGGTAGCGGCGGGGCCAGGGCGACGGCGGTGAACTGGTGCTGACACCGCGGGCAGGCGACCACCAGCCCGAGGGCGGAGGTCGGCACCCGTGACGGTTGCTCGCACGACGGACAGCGGACGACGGCAGCGCTCATCACCATCAGGATAGGGCACGCGGTCAAGACGGCAGCGGATATCGGGCGAACCTGCCACTGCGGGCGGGGTTCGCCCAGGGCCGTGCAACATTCCCGCCCGTTGCACCGTAAATCCCCTGCATTCCCCGCCGAATGCTAGGCTACAGTCGGTCGCGGCTTCCCCCTCCCGCGACCGGCGAACTTTTCACCCGTCACCTGAACTGGGGGACCGTTTCGTGAATCGACTGCTCCTCGCCGCGGTCGCCGCCGTGGCTCTCGCCCTGACCCTCCCCGCCAACGCGACGGCGGGCTGACGTACCGGGGGATGCAGTGCGCCCCCCGACCCGGCGGCGGTCGCCGCCAGAGCCGAAGCGAAGAAGAAGAACGAGTTCTACCTGATGGTCATCGGACTGGGCGTGGCCGGGGTGGTCGGCTCGCTCGTAGCCGTTAAATTCGTGAAAGAGGCGGGGCAAGCCATCGCGGCGCGGAACAGCCCGAGGCAGGAGTGGGACATGTAGCGTGGCCCGGTGAGCCGCGAGGCAAGGCCGAGAGCGACCTCGCCCGGCCTTGCCTCGCGGCTAACCCGTTCGGGCATCGCGGTGCCGGAACATCACGTCCGTGCGGATGACGTACTTCACCCCGTCGAGGACCACGGCGCCGGTGTGCAGCACGTCGTGTCGGAACACGAGGGCGGTGCCGGCCGTCGGTGTTACCGTCAGCTGCGGGTCGTCGTCCCGCACCCCGCCGTGCCGCTTCAGGTTGAACACCGTCTCCCCGCCGACGAAGCCGTCGTTCAGGTAGATCATGAACGTCAGTTTGCTGCTCTCCCCGGTGTCGCGGGTGAACGGCCCGTCGAAGTGCCAGTCGAACTTCTGCCCCCTCGTGTAGCGGTCGTAACGGAACCGCTCTTTCAGCCCGACCGGCTTCCAGATCAGGAAGTCGGTCGGCAGGAGCGGCTCGGCACGGGCGAACAGCACCGCCGCCAGGGTCGGGTCGTCGATCATCACCCGGGCGTTGTTGCGGACGTCCTTCCGCATCACCGGCCCGCGGCTGCTGCTGATCGGCGCGTCGTCGTACCCGGCCACTACCGACACGCGGATGTGTTCGGCGCACTCCTCCGGGGGGAAGAACTCGCGGATGACGAAGATGTCTTCGCCGTGGAGCAACTCGCGGTGCATGGCGGTGTCACAGAGGGTCCAATACCAAGCAACGGACAGGCCATCGAAGGGGTCGGTTCGCTGGCGAACGGAAAGTCGCTGTCAGTGTTTTCGACTTTGCCATTCTTCCTGATCATCCCAATCGGCTTAAGCATCCCATTCGCCCAATTCTGCGAAACCTGTTGCCCATCAAGTGGCTACGGTTTGCTCTTGGACATGAGAGAACTAAGTCAGCCATTTTTATCCGTGCGGAGGTTGACGATGCTGCGGAAATGTCCAAAATTGTCGCTCTCCCGCGTCAAGCGTATTGCGCGGGTCACCCAGAGGTGTGCTTCACGGAGTCCGCAACACGATGTTCACCACCTCGATGACGGCGGCTGTGATCGCCGGACTGTTCGCGTCCGGTTCGCTGGCTAGCCAACCCGACTGGACGGAGAGCTATGGGAAGGCGATGGTGCAGGCGGGTGAGAAGCAAAGGCCGGTGGCGGTGTTCCTTTCCGCCGGCGAACTGACCAAACTGACGAACGGGAAGGTTTTGGCGTCGGATGCTCTGAAGTCGCTCAAATCGAACTTTATCCCGGTGAAAGTGGACACGACGACGGAAGAAGGCAAGCAGTTGGCGACCGCGTTTGGCATGACCCAGGGTGTGGTCATCAGCGACCGGAGCGGCAAACTGGTGGCCCTCCGGCACGAGGGCGAAGTGACCCCGGAACAGGTGTCCGAGTACCTGACCAAGTTCGAGAAGGTCGAGACCGTGGTGAACACCGAGCACCGCTCCTCGGTGGCAGTGCAGTACCAGCAAACGCAGTACCAACAGCCGCAATACTACCAGCAGCCGCGGCCCGTGATGAACGCCATCCAGAACTTCGGTGGGATGGTCACGTCGCCGTTCGTCGGCGGCTCCTGACGGGGTCCGAACTGCCGGTAGTTTACCGGCTCTGACAACCGCACGGCCCGGCGGTCGTCCCCTCCGAAGCACGGGGGACGGCCGCCGGGCCGTGCGGCTTTTTCGGACCCGCCGTTCGCCTTGACCGCCTGGCCGTGCGGCTTTACAAGTCCGGCCTGATGTCGTCTGTTCTACTCAGCGTCGCACAGACCCCGCGGGCGGGTCCCGGTCCGTCGTTCCCCGCCGTGTGGCTCGGGCCGGCGGCGGTGGCCTGTTTCATGCTGTTCAACGCCGCCTACGTCGGCTGGTGGTGCCCGCACGACCTGGCCCCGGACGAGGCCCACTACTGGGACTGGTCCCGCCGGCCCGACTGGGGGTACTACAGCAAAGGCCCCCTCGTCGCCTGGCTCATCCGCGTCGGGTGTCTTCTGTTCGGCGACACTCCCTTTGGCGTGCGGGGCGTGGCGGTGGCGTGCGGCGGGCTGGTGCTGCTCGGACTGTGGCGGTTGACGAAGCTGGCCACGGCGAGCGACCGCGCCGCCCTCGGGGTGGTGCTCGCGGCGATGACCCACCCGGCGGCGACGGCCGTCGGGGTGCTGAGCACCATCGACGGGCCGTTCCTGGCCTGCTGGGTGTGGGCGGTGGTGGCGGCACTCCGGCGGAAGTGGGGCGCGGCCGGGTTGCTGGTGGCACTCGGCACTCTGGCCAAGCCGACCATGCTGCTGTTCCCGGCGTGCGTGCTGCTGTTGCTCCTGATCCGCCCCGAGTGGCGGAGCCGGCGGGTGCTGTTCTTTTTCCCGCTGTCGCTCGTCGGGCTGATCCCGCTCGTCCTGTGGAACGCCGCCCACGACTGGGTGAGCGTGCGGCACCTGTTCGGCCACGCCGGCAACGGCGGGGAGGCGGCCCCCTGGTACAGCCCGCTGGCGTACGTCGGCGGGCAGGTCGCCCTTCTTCTCGGCGGCTGGTTCGTGCTGTGGGCGCTGGCGGTGTGGCGGTTCCGCCCGTGGCGGACGGACGCGAACACCGCCCTTCTGTGGTGCCTGAGCGTGCCTGTGTTCGGGGTCTTCCTGCTGGCGAGCGTGCGGACGACGGGCGAACTCAACTGGCCGGTGGCGGCGTACCTGAGCGGGGCGGTGCTGGTGGCACGGTGGTTCACGAGCCGCGACGGCCAGGGAGCGGGACACGACTCACCCGCTCCCTGGCCGTCGCCGCGCGTTGACGGTGGCGGCCTCACGGGTCTCGTGCTGCTCGGCCGCTCACGCTCCGTGGGCGCCCGTTGGCCGGGAATCGTTCGTCCCGCACTCGCCGCCGTTTCGTCGTCTCCGTCTGACGCTCAGCCGACACCCGCCCGCCGCATCGACCCGACGTGTCGGCTCTCCGGGTGGCGGACTTTAGCCGAAGCGGTGGACGAAGCCCGGAAAGCCGCTGGGGACGAAGCGGTGGTGGCGACGATGGCGTGGAACGTGCCCGGCGAGCTGGGTTTCTACTGCTCAGGACACCCGACGGTGTACACCTTCGCCCCGGCGGTGGGCGACCGGTTCAGCCAGTATGATCTGTGGCGGCCGAACCCGGTGGCCGACGCGCAAGCGTTCCGCGGGCGGACGTTCGTGTACGTCGGGGATCGGCTGCCGGACGGGGTGTTCGAGCGGCTGGAGTTCGTCCGACGGGTGACACACACGGGGGGCGGGGTGCCGGTGGCGAGCTGGCAGGTGTGGGTCGGCCGCGGGTATCGCGGGTTCGACCACGCCGAGCGGATGTCGCCGCGGTACTGACCCCGACCCCACACTGAAGCCGGCCTCTGTGAGGCCGGACCGGGGTCACAGACCCCGGCAATAA
>CAYMHO010000363.1:0-6477 GCA_964390195.1 uncultured Fimbriiglobus sp.
GCCCGGTTACCCGCCGACATTCGTCAGCCCGCACACCGCCGGGCCGTGCAGCACCTCCCCCTCGGCCGTGAACCGCGACCCGTGGCACGGGCAGTCCCAGGTTTGTTCGCCCGGGTTCCACCGCACCACCGCCCCCATGTGCGGGCACACCGCCGACAGCTCCACCACCTTCCCGCCCTTGTCGCGGTAGACGGCGTGCTTGGTCAGCCCGACCCGCACCACCGCCCCGTGCCCCGGCGGGATCTTGTCCGCGGACGACACGTCCCCGCCGGTCACCCAGTCGGCGTACTGGGCGGCCATGTTCGCCGCCTCCCCGAGCAGGGTGAGCAGGGCGCCGGGCATCCAGCGGTTCGGGTCGTACACCCCGGCGAGCGGGTCGGCGTGACCCTGAATCAGGTTCGTCACCAGCCGCGCCCCGAGGGTGCCGTGCGTCATCCCCATGCCCGAGTCGCCGGTGATGACGAACAGGTTCTTCCCCCACGGGGCGCGGCCGATCAGCCCGAGGCCGTCCGGCGTCTCGAACACCTGCCCGCTCCAGCGGTGCCTCACCTCGCCGGCGGACGGGACGCGCTGCCGCACCCACCCGATCAGGTGGCCCCACCGCTCGCCCTGGTCGTGCTCCTGCCCCGTTTTGTGGTCCTCCCCGCCGACGATCAGCAGGTCTGATTTCTCCCCCGGCTGCACCCGGACGTAGTGGTACGGGTCCTCGGTGTCCCAGTAGAGGGCGTGCGGGACGGTCCCCGGCGGCACCTCCACCGCCACCGCGTAGGTGGTGTACGCGGCCATCTTCGTGTGCAGTGTCACCCCGGCGTCGAACGGGCTGTTGGTGGCGATCACGACATGGTTGGCCGTCACCGTCGGCCCGCCCTCGGTCGTGACGCTACACGGGTCGCCGCCGTCGACTCGCGACACCCGCGTGCCGGTGTGGATCACCCCGCCCTTGCGGCGGAAGGCCGCGGCCAGCCCGGACAGGTACTTGAGCGGGTGGAACTGCCCCTGGTCTGGGAACCGCAGGCACTCCCCCTCCCACAGCCCGCCGTTCTTCACCCGGTTCCGCCACTCGTGGGGGAGTTGCAACTGCTGGACAGCCTCGTTCTCCTCACGGAGGGTGACGCCCTCGTTCTGTGAGCCGGGGAACAGGTAGCCGTCCACCCGCTTGAAGTCGCACGCGATCCGCTCGGCCGTGGCGAGGCGTCCGATCAGGTCGATGGCCGAGCGGTGGCTGTCGGCGGCGGCCTTCGCCGTGTCCGCCCCGCGGACCTTCTTCAGCCGGCTGAAGCGGTCGTCCAGCACCCACGCCAGGTGGGCGGTGGTGAACGCCGTCTCGCCAGAGCCGATTTCGGCCTGCGCTTCCAGCAGCACCACTTTCCTGCCGGCGGCGGCCAGCAGGTAAGCGGTGGTCAGTCCGGCGATGCCGCCGCCGACCACGCACACGTCGCACGAGGTTGGAGTGGCGAGCGGTTCGGCCCGGCGGCCGGCCGTGTCAGTCATCCAAGGGGAACTGGTGGCCATGACGGCTCCAGGGTGAGAGTCAAGGGATGATGAGCTCGGGTACCGGGTCGGCGGACGTGGCCGCGGCGGACGTGGGCACCGCCTGCACGGCCACCGGGGTGCCGTCGGCGGTGCGGTTCCGCCACACGTCAATGAGGGCGACGGTGACGGCCAGCACGCACGGGCCGAGGATCATGCCGGACACGCCGAACACGGCCAGCCCGCCGATGAACGCCAGCAGGGTGGGCACCGGGTGCATCTTCAGCCGCTCGCCGGCGCAGCAGGCGTACAGGTAGTTGCACACCGGGCCGGCCATCAGCACGCCCCACCCGACCAGTACCGCCGCCTGCCACCACTGCCCGTTGCCTGCCAGGAACAGGGCCGCCGGCAGCCACACCAGGAAGGCGCCGACGAACGGCAGGATGCCGAGGATGGTCATCACCACCCCCCACAGCACCGGGGCGGGCAGGCCGAGCCACCAGAACAGCAGCCCGCCGCTCACCCCTTGCACGACGGCGGTGACGAACGTGCCGTAGACGGTCGAGTGGATGGCATCGGCGGCGCGGGCGAAAATGCGGTCGGCGGTGGCGGCGGACACGGGCAGGAAGCCGCGGGCCTGCTTCAGCAGGGAGGCCCGATCCCGCAGGGCGAAGAACAGGACGAACACAGCCACGAGCGATTGCAGGACGGCGTCGGCCGCCCCCTTCACCACCCCGAACGACGAGCCGAGCAGTTTGTCCAGCCAGTCGCGGGCGCGGGCTTCCACCTGGGCCGGGTCGATCTGGGAGAGTGACGAACCGACGTAGGGCACCTTCTCGGCGTACTCCCGCCACCCGTACCGCCGCACCTCGTACTTCGCCGCTTCCGCCTCTTCGGCCACCTCGGCGTCCGGCTTGGCTTCGCTCGTCGCCTTCGCCGCCGCCAGTTCGCCGGCCCGTTCGGCCTGCTCGCTCGTCTTCGCCTTCACCTCGTCCGCCGCCCGTGTCGCCTCCGCCGTCAGTTGCCACCCGACCAGCCCGACCGGCACGCCGATGAGCATCACCACCAGGGTGGTGGTGATGCCGGCGGTCAGGTTGCCGGGCTGCAGCCGCCGCTCCAGCCACCGCTGCGCGGGCAGGGCGACCACTGCCAGGGCGATGCCCCACGTCAAGCCGGCGAGGAAGGGCGAAATCAGCCAGGCGCACGCCACCACCGCGACGACGGTGAGGGCGGCCAGGGCGACGGTCCTCGGCCAGTGGCGCTGGTGCAACGGGTCAGGTGGGGCGGACATACCAACCTCCGGCGGGTCGACCGGAGGGGTCATCGCAACTTCCGTTCCATTCAAGAACGAGGCGATCCGCGGCAGCTCACGGGACGGCTTCGATGATGTCCACCTCGGGCACGTGCTTGCGGAGTTCGGCCTCCAGCCCGGTGAGCAGCATCGGGAGGGTGGCCGGGCAACTGGCGCACGCCCCGGCCAGCCGCACCGACGCGATCCCGTCGGCCACCGCCACCACCTCCACCTCGGCCGGGTTCAGGTCCATCGCCGGGGCGGCGTGGCACCGCATCGCGTCCGCCACGCGGGCGTGCAGGTCGGTCATCGGGTGTCTCCGGTCGGGGCGAATGTCTGGGGAATGGTACGCGGAATGCACCGCCGTTCCCATCGGCCGTCCGGCCGTCCAACGGAGAGCGTCATGGGAACCATCCTCCTCATCGTCCTCGTGCTGATACTGCTCGGGGCACTGCCGACCTACCCGTACTCGCGGAAGTGGGGGTACGCGCCGTCCGGCATCGTGTCCGTCCTGCTGGTGGTGCTGCTGGTCATGCTGCTGTTGAACTTCATCCCGTGGGGGTTCAGCCCGGTGGTGGTGACACGGTAGCGGCCGGTGGGTGGTGGGTGTCGCCCGGCAGGCGGCACCTACTTCTTTCCCAGCTCCGCTTCCAACTTCTTGAAGTCGTCGCGACCGCGGAGCGGGTCGAACAGCTTGTCCGCTTTCAACGCGGCCGCGCCCTTGAACCCGCCCTTCACCGCATTCGACAGCAGTTCCACCGCCTTCCCCGCGTACTCGTCCGCCTTCCCCTCGACGCTGCCCGACGCCACGGCGTAGGTGGCGGCGAACTGGTAATACTGGTCGCCCGACCAGCCCGCCCGCTTGAGCAGGGTGTCGGCCTCCGCCACCGCTTCCGCCACCTTCCCGGCCCCCGTCAGCGACGCCATCCGCTCCACCCGGAACGGCAGGCGGCCGCTCGGATCGACGAGGGCGAGCACCCGGTCCCAGTCGGCGACGGCGTCCACATGCTTGCCCACCGCCCCGCGGGCCATCGCCCGTCGCCAGTGACTGTTGAACAGGAACTGCCTGGCGAGCGGGTCTTCGTTAGCGTCCCGCACGAGCGGGGTGAGCGCCTTCACCGCCTTGTCGAACCACTCCAGGCTTTCGGCCGGCTGCCCGTTCGCCCGCAGCAGCTCGCCCAGGTTGCAACAGGTGCCGGCCATCTCCACCTGGTAGTTGGCGGCCTTCGGCAGTTCGGCGACCAGCTTCTCCTGGAGGGCGACGGCCGCCTTGTACTCCTTCGTGGCGGCGTCAACCTGCTTGCGGTCGGCCAGCAGCAGGCCGAGGTGGCCGTGGGTGACGGCCAGTTCGGCCCGGAAGGGGGGCACGGCCGGGTAGGCGGCGGCCAGTTTGAGGAGGACGGCCAGCGCCGCCCGCAACTCGCCCTCGGCCTCGCCGAACTCCCGCTTCACCCGCAGCAGTTGGCCCAGGTGGGTGTGGGCGGCGGCGAGCGGGGCCAGGTGGTCGGGCGCGCCGGGTTCGGCCTTCGCCAGCCCCTCGTAGTGCTTGATCGCCTCGCGGTAGAACGGTTCCGCCTCCTTCGGCCTCCCCTCGTCGGCCAGGAGCAGGCCGAGGTTGATCAGCCCGGTGCCGCGGGCCGACCTGGTCGCGTGGTCGTCCTGCTTGGCGGCCAGCAGTTGGTCGCACTCCTTCAGCCCGAGGCGGTACTCCTTCTCGGCCTCCGTCCGCCTGTTGCTCTCGTCCAGGACCCCCCCCAGGTCCAGGTGGGCGGACGCCGACAGGCTGAGGCGGTCGGGCACCTCGCCCTTCCACGGGCCGGCCGGGTCGAGCAGGTCGAGGACGTTCCGCAGCCGCTTCTCCGCGTCCTTCAGTTTGAACTGGGCCCGCTCGGCCACCGCCAGGTGCTGCAGGCAGTCGATCAGGAACCGCCGGCGGTTGGGGAAGCTCTGCGGCAGGTCCTCCGCCAACTGGCAAGCCGCCCGGTACTCCGCCTCGGCGCGGTCGTGCCTGCCGAGGCGGCCCCACAGCAGCCCGAGTTGCTGGCGGGCGGACGCCCGCACCACCCGACTCAGGTCGTCGTTGCCGGTGCGGTCGGCGAACTGCTGCCACCGCTTGACCATGCCCTCCAGGTAGGCCAACTCCTGTGGGCCGAGGGCGGGCCGCGAGCCGATCAGGTTCCGCACCGCGTCGTTCGTCCCCTCGATCAGGGTGTCGAGGGTGGCCTGCCCGGCCTTCTGGGCGAACTCGCGGGCGATCTGCTCGGCGGCGTTCGCCTTCACCAGCTCGTCGTTCGCCTTCTGCACCTCCTCCTTCGCGCGGGTGGCGGTCTCCTTGGCCGTCCGCTCCTCCTCCTTGGCCGTCCGCTCCCGCACCTTCGCCTCGGCCTCCCGCTCTTTCGCCTCCCGCTCGTCGTTCTTCGCCCGCTCCTCACGGTTCGCCCGATCGAGGGCGACCAGCAGGCCGACGCCCGTGCCCACCACCCCCAGGGCGAGTGCCGCCCCGACCACCCCGGCGGCCAGGCGGAACTGCCGCTGCCGCTTCCGCTGCTCGGCCGCCTGCACCGTCGCCTCCGCCCGCTCCACCTCCGCCCGTTTCGCCCGCGCCTCGGTCTCGCTCCGGAAATGGGCGACGGCGGCGGCCGCCGCGCTCGCGTCCGGCGGGCGGTCGTTCGGGGTCGCGCTCAGGCACCGCTTCGCCAGGGCGACGAGAGCCGGGTCTTTGCCGCACCCGTCCAGGCGGGCGAGGGCGGCGTCGAACCGGCCGGCGGCGGCGGCGGTCAGCACGTCCGCCACCTTGCCGGCGAGCGGCGGATTGCCGGTCAGCAGCTCGCACAGGATGGCCCCGAGGGCGAACACGTCGGTGCGGCGGTCGAGTTGGTCCACCTCCCCGCGGGCCTGCTCCGGGGGCATGTACGCCGGGGTCCCCAGGATGGTGCCGACCCGCGTGCCGGGGGGCGTGCCCGTCCCGCCGCCGGCGTCGGTGTCGGCCGCGGACGCCAGCGAGCGGGTGACGCCGTCGTCGGGCGGCAGGTAGCGGGTGACGGCGTGTTGGCTCCCCTCTCCCCCGGCGGGAGAGGGGGGGACAAACTTGGCCAACCCCCAGTCCATGACTTGCACTTCGCCGAACGCCCCGACCATCACGTTGCCGGGTTTCAGGTCGCGGTGGATGACCCCGCTGGCGTGCGCCGCCCCGACCGCCTGGCAGATGCTCTCGAACACCCCCAGCCATTTCGCCGACCCGTGCCCCTCCTCCTTCAGCAGCGATGACAGGGTGCGGCCCCGGATGAGCTTCATCACCAGGTACGGGCGGCCGTCCGGCAGGGTGCCCGTCTGGTGGACGGCCGGGATGCCGGGGTGCTGCAACTGGGCGGTGATCCGCGCCTCGTCGGCGAACCGCTTGGCCGCCGGCGAGTCGGGGTCGGCGAGCAGGACTTTCACCGCCACGTCGCGGTCGAAGGCGGTGTCGCGGGCGCGGAAGACCGCGCCCATGCCGCCGCGGCCGACCTCGCCGAGCAGGTCGAACCCGGGCGGAGACGGGAAGGGGGGAGTGGCGACGGCCATAATCGTGGCACCTGGGGCGTGCCGCAATTATGGCCGTGGTGCGAACGTCTGTCGAGGGGCCGAGTCGGCCCCTGTGTAGCCGGCCTCTGTGAGGCCGGTGCGACCGGCCTCACAGAGGCCGGCTACAACTCCGTTAGCGGGCGAGGATGGGTTCC
>CAYMHO010000364.1:0-2222 GCA_964390195.1 uncultured Fimbriiglobus sp.
GCGGGTCCGTGGTGGCTGTGCGGGTATGCGCCGCGGGGCGGGGCGGCATTTCGCGGGTCTGTAATACCGATTCCGGAGTGAGCGGCTTTAGGGCGAGCCGAGCGGCGTGAGCCGCCGGGTGAACAAGAACTCGGCGGCTCACGCCGCTCGGCTCGCCAGACTGTCGCATTTTCCGCCCGATTCCCCCTTGCCCGGCCCGCCCGCCGCGTATGATGGGTGTTTCCGTCGAACGCACGCTCCTCTGCCCGCACGTCTGCGGTTCGCACTCCGGGGGCTACAGTTCGCACCCTCTGATTACCACCGGGAAGGTGGGTTTGGTTCTGTTGTAGCCGGGGTCTGTGACCCCGGTCTGATCCGGCCTCACAGAGGCCGGCTACAGCAAACCACCCTTGCCTGATCCGGCGGGAAGGTTCGCTTCGTGACCGAAAGTCCGATCGTTTCTCCGTTCGCCGCCCTGGGTCTGGCCGCCGATCTGTGTGCCGCCATCGAGTACCCCAACCCCACGCCCATCCAGGCGCAGGCCATCCCGCCGCTCCTCGAAGGCAAGGACCTCGTCGGCGTGGCCGCCACCGGCACCGGCAAGACGGCCGCGTTCGCCCTGCCGCTGGTTCACCGGCTGGCCGCGATGGAAGGCCGCGACCGCCGCAAGCCGGCCGCCCTGGTGATGGTGCCCACCCGCGAACTGGCCGTGCAGGTGGCGAAGGCGGTGAGCAACTACGGCAAGGGCAACCGCATCAAGGTGGTGCCGGTGTACGGCGGGGCCGGGTTCGCCGAGCAGGTGCGGGCCCTCCGCCAGAACGCCGACGTCGTCGTGGCCACCCCCGGCCGGGCGCACGACCACCTCCGCCGCGGCTCCCTCGACCTGTCCGGGCTGATGACGGTGGTGCTGGACGAGGCCGACGAGATGATGGACATGGGGTTCGCCGAGGACATCGACGCCCTCCTGTCGGCGTCCCCCGCCGGCCGGCAGACGGTCCTCTTCTCGGCCACCATGCCGCCGCGGATCGCCGCCATCGCCGCCAAGCACCAGACGAACCCGGTGAAGGTGCAGATCGCCGCCCCGGTGACGGCCGCCGGCGCCACCCCGAAGGTGAAGGAGTTGGTGTACCACGTCCGCATGGCGGACAAACCGCTGGCGCTCGCCCGCCTGCTGGGGTACGAGCCGGACGCCACGGCGATCGTCTTCTGCCGCACGCGGAACGACGCCGACGGGGTGGCCGGTGCCCTGTCCGCCCGCGGGTTCAAGCCGGAGGCCATCCACGGCGGGTTGAACCAGGAGCAACGCGACCGGGTGATGGAGCGGTTCCGGGCCGGTGTGGTGCGGGTGCTGGTGGCGACCGACGTGGCCGCCCGCGGGCTGGACATCGGCCACCTGTCGCACGTCGTCAACTTCCACCTGCCGGAGATGGCCGAGACGTACGTGCACCGCATCGGGCGGGTCGGCCGGGCCGGGCGGGAGGGGGTGGCGATCACCCTCGCCGACCAGCGGGAGCGCGGCATGCTGGCCCAGGTGGAACGCACCACCGGCCGGCGGATGACGGTGTCGCAGGTGCCGGCCAAGTCGGCCGTGCGGGCGAAGCAACTGGGCGGGCTGAGCGACACCCTCCGGCAGGCGGTCACGGCCGGCGGGCTGGACGAGGTGAAGAAGCAGTTGGCCCCGCTGTTCGCCGAACTGTCGGCCGAAGA
Organism: uncultured Fimbriiglobus sp.; assembly: GCA_964390195.1. Taxonomy (GTDB): domain Bacteria; phylum Planctomycetota; class Planctomycetia; order Gemmatales; family Gemmataceae; genus JALHQU01. The sequence goes on from CAYMHO010000364.1 coordinate 1,687, forward strand.
CGTGGCGGCGGCGGCCGTGTCCCTGCTGTCGAAGGCCACCCAGCCGACCGACAACGACCCCGAGGTGCTTGCCGGGGCGGTCGCACCCGCCCAAACCCGCGCCCCGCGGACGATGGGCATGGGCCGACAGAAGTTCGAAGACCGCCCGCGGCCGACCGGCCCGCGCGGCATGACGCGGGTGTGGATCGGGGCCGGCCGGGCGGCGGGTGTGGGGCGGCGGGAACTGGCGGCCGTGTTCGCCGAGGAGTTGGGCGTGCCGGCCCGCGACCTGGGCAACATCGACGTGTCGGATCGGTTCAGCCTGGTGGACGTGCCCGGCGGCATCGCCGACTACGTGGTGAGCACGCTCAACGGCGTGCGGATGAACGGTCGCCAGGTGACGGTGCGGTTGGACCGCGGCGGCTCGGTGGCGTGACGGTCCGGAACGGGGACGGCCGGGGGGCCGGGGGCGGGCCGGGGCCCGGGGGGTGGGGGGCCCCCCCCCCCCCCGGGCCCCCCGCGGGGGGGGGCCCCGCGGCGGCCCAGCCTCCGCGCGG
>CAYMHO010000364.1:2232-6462 GCA_964390195.1 uncultured Fimbriiglobus sp.
GGGGGGGGGGGGGGGGGGGGGGGGGGGCCCCGCCGCTGCCCCCGCCGCCCCCCCCCCCCCCCCCCCCGCCCGTCCCCGTTCCGGGGTTCAACCGCCGGCGGTCACTTCTTCGGCTCGTCCTTCTTCGGTTCGGGCTTGTCGCCGGCCGCGACGAACCGCTGGATCTCGAAGTCCTTGCCGTCGCCCTCGACCCACTTCTGGAAGGCCGCCTTGTACGCCGCGTAGTACCCCTGGCCGGGCTGCTGGGCCACCTGTGGGAACTTCACCTTGCCGGGGGCGCCGGGGTACACCTGCATCTGGCTGAGCAGGTTGGTCGGGTTGAGCGTCCAGTCGCGGACCTCGTTCGGCTGCTGCGGCTTGTCCCACACCTCCCAATCGGCCTCCAGCAGCGCCTTGAAGATGAGCTTCGACTCCTCGGCCGGGATGGCTTCCTGCTTCGGCTGCTTGCCGTCGTAGGGGGGCTGGCGGCGGTACTTGCTGACCAGCACGAAGGCCGCCTTCATGCGGTCGTCGGCCTTCTCCGCCTTGAGCGCCTTCAGCGGGTCGGCCTGGACGGTCGCCACCAGCTTCACGTCGGCCAGGTCGGCCTTGTACTTGCTGTCCAGCGGGTTGAGCGGCGGTTGCCCCGCCATGTGCGTGTAGGCGTCGGCCACGGTCGGGTGCTTCATCAGGAAGAACACCCCCTCCTGCCCGTCGATCAACTGGATCTGCTGGGGGAACTGCGGGTAGTACGGCTGCGGCGGCTGGCCGGGGAACGGTTCCTGGATGTACGTGGTGTCGCCGGGCGGGAGCAACACCTTCACCGCGTCCGCCTTCGGCCCGGCGTACGTGTCGGTCACCTTGATGGTCGCCACCCGGTAGGTGGTCTTGGCCTGCGACCCCTGCCACGGCAGGGCGTCGGTGGTCTCCTTGCCGATGCTCACCGTGCCGCCCACCACCAGCGGGCTGCTCACCGCCTTCTGGAAGGCGGACGGGCCGGCGTACTCGACGACCGGCCGGGGCGCGGGGGCGCCGCCGGGCGGCAGTGGGGCGGGCAGGGGTTTGATCTGCACCTGGGCGTGGGCCGTCCCGCCGGCCACCACGGCGGCGAGGGCGAAGCTGAGAGCGCGACGCATGGGGGTTCCTCGGGTGTGGGGTGGTGGGGTTAGCGGTCGATGCCGCGGCGGATCGGGGGGGTGCCGGGGCCGCCACCGGGGGCCGGCGGGTCGGGCTGCTTCTCGGTCGCCGCCTTGGCCGACACCTTCTTCACCTCGTACCTCGCCCCGTACTTCTCGGCCCACGCCTTGAACGCCTTCTGGCGGGCGGCCATCGGCTCCTCCCCGTCGGCCGCCGCCACCCGCGGGATGCCGTAGTTGCCGGGCATCAGGCCGAGGGCGTCGGCCAACCGGGCGGCGTCCGCGTGCTTCGTCCAGTCCACCTCACTCAGCACCTTCAGGAACAGTTTCGACTCCTCGGCCGGGACGGCCGTCTCCTCCGTCACCCCGGTCACGTTGTTCATCGGGGCGACGCGGTACTTCTGCGCCAGGCTGAGCGCGTTGGCCACCCGGTCCTCGTCCTTCTCCGCCTTGAGCGCCTTCACCGGGTCGGCGAACGCCGCCGCCGCCGCCTTTACGGTGTCCACCTCGCCCTTGTAGTTGGGGTCCGACGAGAGCACCGGGTTGTGCCCCATCTGCACCACGAAGTAGTTCTCGGCCGACGGGTGCTTGTGCAGGAAGAACACCCCCTCTTGGTCTTCGGCCGGGACGAACGGCTGGAACCCGCCGCGGCCGGGCGGGACGATCCGGCCCGGCCGGCCGGGCAGTTCGTCGCCGCCCGGCTTGGGCTGCTCGCCCGGCTTGACGAACGCCAGTTTGACGTGCGTCACGTTCTTCGCCCCGAACACGGCCGACTCGATCTTGATGTTGGCCACCGTGTGGGCCACCTTCGGCCCGCCGGGGAACTGCGGCAGGTCGACCGTCTCCTTGTCGATGCCCGTCACCTTGCCCACCACCACCGCGTCGGCGTGGATCAGCTTGGTCTTGGTGGACGCGGCCGGCATGACGGCGATGCGGAGGGCGGGGGAGGGCGGGGCGGTGAGGGCGAGGGCGGCCAGGGCCGCCAGCCCACACAGGAAGAATCGGCGCATGAGTGGGAAACTCCGGTGCGAGTGGCCGGGAGAGGGCATCCCGATACGGGTCCGACGGGAAACCCGCCTGCGCGGATTGTAGCCGGCGGAAAGTTTTCGGCAGCGGAGGGTGAAGTCTTCAAACCACTCACTCACCCCGGCGACTCCAGCGGGGCTGCGCCCGACAGGTAGCCGAACACCGGCACCCACTGCACGCCGGGGTCGTCGTCGCAGGTGGTGGGGGCGTTCGCCGGGTCGGCCGCGTGGGCGTGCAGCAGCCGCGCCTGGAACGCCCGGTCGGCGTGCCCGCGGTCGTCCAGCCAGTCGGCGTACACCGCCCAGGTGAAGTCGTCGAACGCCCGCCCGCACAGGCTGGCCACCCACCCGTCCTCGTCCGTCCAGTCGTCCCGCCGGTCGGCCAGTCGAGACAGGTGATACCCGAGCGGCGCCTCGGCCGCGTACCGCCCGTCCGAGCGGACCAACTCGGCCACCGCCGGCAGCACCACCTCGGACGGCAGGGCGAACCCGCACCGCTCCTCGAACGGCCCGTACCCGACGGATCGCAGTTGGTCCGCCGCCACCGGTGGGTTCTGGCGGAGGAGGGCGAACAGCACGCCCCGGCGGGCGGCCACCTCGGCCGGCAGGTCCGCCCACAGGTCCAACCAGGGGTGCGGGCGGGCGGCCAGCACCGGCGGGTCGGTCGGCGGGAGGTCGGCGACCGGCCGCCCGCTGTGCGCCTGCCACAGTTCGACGGCGAGGCGCAGTCGCTCTCCCCGGTAGCCGCGAATCGCCCGCTCGAACGGCTCGGCCGGCACCGCCTGCGGGTGGCGGGCGAGCAGGTCGTTCACCGCCTCGGCTGCGTCGTCCGCGCCGGTGCTGCCGTCGGCGTGGTGGCGGTCGTTCGCGGCCACCCAGCCGTCTTCCATCGCCTCCAGCAGGCGTGCCAACAGGCCTGGCGTTTCCGGCGCGCTCCGAACCAGTTGGAGGGCGGCGTGGAAGCCCACCTGGCCGCCCGCGGCCAGGCAACTGAGCAGCCACGGGCGGGCCTCGTCCGGGGTGGGGGCGTACCGACTGATCGCCTTGGCGGCCGTCCGCCGGAACCAGTGCCAGCGGTCTTCACCGGCCGGCGGGGCGGAGGACAGGACGTGCCGGACGACCGGCCACACCACCGACAGGTCCGGCAGGTGGTTGCCGCCACCGCGTCGTCGTTCCCCCGGCGCGGCGTCGTCCCCGGCCACGTTCGCCATCACCCCCCGCACGAACCCCAGGTGGGCGACCGACCCGAGGAAGCTGGCGACAGTGCCCGACTCCCACTCGCTGTACGACGGCGGGCGGCCGGCCTGCAGATCGAGGGCGGCCTGCTCGCTGGCGGCGATGTGCCGGTCGATCACCCCCCGCAGCCAGTCGCGGAACGGCTCCGGGCAGTGGTCGAGCAGCCGGTAGTGCAGGTGCAGTTTGTCGACCCGCTCGCGGTCGGACGGGGCGAGCACGTCCCACTCCCGCTCGGCCAGGTCGTCGCGGCGGTCGGCCCCGCGGTGCGGGCGGTCGCGGCCGAAGTCCCGTTTCGGCGGGGTGGGGTCGGCAGACACGGGGGCACTCCGGCGCGGCGGATACCCGATCGTACACCCGGAACCGGCCGGGGTGAACGGGGTCTCGGGTCGCCGCGGCTGGCGTCGGCCGGGCCTGTCGGGGGGGCGGAATTATTTCGCGGGGGCGCGAAATAATTCCGCCGCCGTCGAAACTGAGGGCAGAACAGACACTGCGAGAGGCTCGGTTTTGAGTCGGCAAGAGGGTTTCGCCGGATCTTCACCCGGTCGTGAGCTAGGGTGTGGGCGCCACACACCCTCTCGGCCGGTTCGGTCGGGCGGGCGGTCACGCCCCCACGCGGTTGGAAGTGATGTCCACCGAATCGCCCCCCCGCCCCCGCCAGCTCGGCGACTACCTGCTGCTGGACAAGATCGCCGAGGGCGGGATGGGGGCGGTGTACCGCGGGCGGAAGGCGGCCGGCGGGCCGGTGGTGGCCATCAAGGTGATCCCGCACGAGACGGCCCGGAACAAGCTGCTGATGAAGCGGTTCGAGCAGGAGTTCCGGGCGGCGGCGCTCATCGACCACCCGAACGTGGTGC
>CAYMHO010000365.1:0-6458 GCA_964390195.1 uncultured Fimbriiglobus sp.
TGCTGTGGGAGGGGGACGTGTTCTTCAACACCAAGACCGGCCGCTACCACGGGGCCAAGTTGACGGCGGCGAAGGAGGTGGCCAACCACCGCGGGGACGGGACGAAGTTCACCTACCGCAGCGAGTACACCGAGGCGGCGGAGAAGTGACCCCAGCATTTTCCCCGGTCGCCCGTCCGTCGGACTTTCGGACGGGCTGGGAACACAGGCAAGTTGGTGTGTCCGGGCGGGCGGCAGTCGCGGTTGACACGTTTCCGCGAAACGGGCACTATTCCCGGCTGTCGAACGGCGGGATAGGGTTCGCCGCTTGGCAGACCGGCCGGCAGTGCCGGCGACACTCAAGGAGGGGTTGATCGTGACCCGTGCGAAATGGCTCGCCCCGCTCGCGGCCGTGGGGCTGTTGACACTCGGCGGGGGCACCGCCTCCGCCGGGCTGTTGCCGACCAGTGTGACCGTGTTCGCGGAAGGGGGCAACTTCCGCTGGCAGTACGCCATCGTCCTGCCGACGGACAGCCAACTGAAGACCGGTGACTACTTCACCATTTACGACTTCAACGGGTTCGTGCCCGACTCGGCGGTGGCCCCGGACGCGAATTGGGCGTTCACCACCGCGATGGTCGGGCCGACCCCACCGAACGTCCTCCCGTTCGACGACCCGAACAAGCCGAACCTGTCGTGGAAGTACAACGGGCCGACCATCAACGTCGGGCAGACGGGGTTGGGCAACTTCATGGCCACCTCCCTGTACCAGGACCGGACCGAGTCGTTCTTCACCTCCCGCACGCACAACAGCGCGGACGGGCGGCAGGAGCAGAACGTGACGTACACCGACGTGCCCGTGCCCGGTGGCGGGATGGAGGTGCCCGAGCCGGCCACCCTGGCCCTGGCCGGGTTGGCGTTGCCGCTGGTCGGTCTGGCCTTCCGGCGGAAGAAACCGGCCGCGGTCTGACGACGCCCCGCCCCCGCCCGGCCGACGCGGGCGGTGCAGTTCGCAGTTGTGGTTGACACGGTAGGGTGGGCGGTTTATCAGCCCGCCCGGACGACGACGACCGCGGGGCCGACGACGGAGGGAACGACGCTGGCCCCGCCCCACCGGCCGACACTCACCCGCTGACGCGGGGTCGGCCGACACCCGGATGTCGCCTTATCAAGGAGGGAGACAGAATGACCCGTGGGAAGTGCATCACTCGCCTGATGGCGGCCGCAGTGGCGGTCGTCGGGCTGGCCGGCGGGACGGCCCAGGCCGGCCTGCTGCCGACCAGTGTGACCGTGTTTCCGGAGGCCGGGAACTTCCGCTGGCAGTACGCCATCGTCCTGCCGACGGACATGAAGTTGCAGGCCGGCAACTACTTCACCATCTACGACTTCGCCGGCCTGGTGCCGGGGACGGTGATCGCGCCGGACGAGAACTGGGCGATCTCCACCCCGAACGTCGGGGCCACCCCCAGCCTGCTCAACCCGACCGACAACCCGAACATCCCCAACCTGGTGTTCGTGTACAAGGGGCCGACCATCCCGGCCGGCCAACTCGGGCTGGGCAACTTCATGGCCACCTCCACGTTCGACGCGCGGGCGGAGGCCAGCTTCACCGCCGAGACGAACCGCAGCTCGGACGGCCTGAAGGACAGCAACATCACCACCACCGACACCCCGCTCGGAACCGACACCCCGCCCCCGCCGGTGCCCGAGCCGGCCACCCTGCTGCTGGCCGGCCTCGGCCTGCCGCTCCTCGGCCTGGCCAAGCTGCGGAAGAAGAAGAAGGTCGCCTGAGTCGAGCCGGATGACGTGACCACCCGCCGACCCGCCCCGCAAGGGCGGGTCGGTGCCGTTCCGGTGAGCCGCCGGGGGTGTTCAACCACCCGCCGGCTCGCGCCGCTCGGCTCGCCAAGTCGCGCCGCTCGCCGGTCCGCTCCGTACCATACCTGCTGACAGTCCTCCCCTTCTGTGTGTGGGTCCGATGCGACATCGTCATGTGCTGTCCGCGCTCGTGCAGAACCAGCCGGGGGTGCTCGCGCACGTGTCCGGCATGCTCGCCTCCCGCGGGTTCAACATCGACAGCCTGGCCGTCGGCGAGACGGAGCAGCACGACCGCTCCCGCATGACGTTCGTCGTCCACGGGGACGACCAGGTGCTCGACCAGGTCCGCAAGCAACTCGACAAGATCGTGTACGTCATCCGGGTGGACGACATCAGCAGCGAGAACTTCGTCGAGCGGGACCTGATGCTCATCAAGGTGAGCTGCTCGTCCGACAAGCGGCCGGAGCTGTTCCAGCTGAGCGAGTCGTTCCGCGGGCGGGTGGTCGACATCCAGCACAACAACATCATGGTCGAGATCAGCGGCACCGAGCCGAAGGTCGAAGCGTTCATCGAACTGATGCGGCCGTACGGCATCCTGGAGTTGGCCCGCACCGGGCGGATCGCCCTCGTCCGCGGCAACCCGCAGTCGAAGGAGGCCACCGCGTGAACGCTGACGCCGTCAGACTGCCGTCCAGCCACCGCCGCCTGAACCCCGACCTGATCGCGCTGCTCAAAGGGCTGGCCGTCGGGGACGTCATCACGGTGACGCAGACGGTGCGGGTGGGGGCGAAGACGTGGCCGGCCGAGGCGACCGGCACCTTCCGCGGCATCAGTTACCTGAGCACCGGGGTGACGGTGGACCGCGTGGCCGCCGACGACATCGTCGTCCCGACCGTCCACTTCACCAAGTCGAATGGTGAACTGGCCAGCGTCGCCCTGGACGAGAACACGAAGATCGTAAAGGGGTGAACTGGTTTGCCGCGAGGCGACGAGCGCGCTCGGCGTCGCCTCGCGGCAAACCAGGGTTCGGCTTCGTCGCCCCGCCCGCCCGGTGCGTTACACCTGTGGCCCTCCTTGACTCCCCGCCGTTGCCCGCCCCACAATGCCGGTAGCCCCCGTACCGGTCCCGTTTACGAGATGAGTGCGATGCGACTGCCGCTCCGCCCGGTTGTGCCCGCCGCCCTGGCGGCGGTTGTCGTCCTGTTCGCCGGGTGCAAGCCGGAGGACGACATCCGCGCGTACACCGCCCCGAAGCCGCCGGCCGCCGCCCCGAAACCGCCGGCCGAGGAGAAGTACCGCATGTTCGGGGCGGTCATCCCGGCCGAACCGGGGTACTGGTGGTTCGTCAAGTTCGTCGGCCCGACCGAGGTGGTGACGCCGTTGGAGTCGGACTTCTACGCGTTCGTCCAGTCGATCAAACCGGACGAGAAGAAGCCGACCTGGACCGCCCCGGACAAGTGGGCGGTCGCCCCCGCCCGCCAGACCCGCCTGGTGACGTACACGAACGGTGCCGCCGAGATGTACCTGTCGGGGCCGTTCGGCGGCACACTGCTGGACAACGTGAACCGCTGGCGGCGGGAGGTCGGCCTCCGCGACCTGAAGGAGACGGAGTTGAAGGGCGGCGCGACGGAGACCAAGTTGGGCGACAAGACGGCCTACACGGTCGACCTCCGCGGGCCGACCTGGAGCGGCGGGATCATGGGCGGCGGGAAGGGACCGTTCCAGAAGTGACGACATAACGGGCGAACCCGGCCGCAAGGCCGGGGGTGCCCACCAGTGACTCGCACCCCCGGCCCTTGCGGGCCGGGTTCGCCAGGATACCTCCCATGTCCGCCGAAACTCCCCACGCCCGCCGGCCGTCCGCCTTCGACCCGTTCATGCGGGGGCTGCGATTGGCCCTCGGGCCGATCGCCTCGCTCAAGATCACCGTCGTCCTGTTCGTCCTGTCCGGCCTGCTGGTGTTCTTCGGCACCCTCGCGCAGAAGGGGCAGGGCGTGTGGACGGTGGTGGACAACTACTTCTACTCGTGGGTGGTGATGGTCGAATTCCAGTACCTGCTGGAGTTCGGCAAGGTGTTCCTGGGGGTGCGGGCGGACGCCAGTACGGCCGACTGGCCGTCGTGGCTGAAGGCGTTCCCGTTCCCGGCCGGCAAACTGCTCGGCTGGCTGATGGTCGTCAACCTGACCGCCGCCCACGTCATCCAGTTCTTCAACGTGTTCGACGGGGTCGTCAAGCAGGCCAACCGCACCCGGTCCACCGCCGGCGAGATCCTGGCCCTCCTGGGCAAGCGGTCGGGCATCTTCGTCCTGCACGGCGGGGTGCTGTTCATGCTCCTCGGCGAGTACGTCACCCGCGAGTTCGCCGTCGAGCAGCAGTTGCACATGCCCGCCGGCGGGGCGAGCAACTACGCCTTCGAGACCCGCAACTTCGAGGTGGCGTTCGTCGACCGCACCAGCCCGGACGTGGACAAGGTGGCGGTGCTCCCGGCGGGCAAGCTGAAGAAGGCGGTGGAGGCCAGGGACCGCGCGACCAGGTACAACCTGCCGGCCCCGTCCACCCGGTTCAGCCACCCCGACCTGCCGGTGGACGTGGAGGTGCTGGCGTACTACCCGAACTCGCGGGTGGTGTCCGTCGAGGACGCCGTCCAGGAGGCGGTGACGAAGAGCCTGCCGCCGAAGGAGGCCGCGGCCGCCCGGAACGAGGTGCTGGCCGACGCGGTGGCCGTCCTCCAGGCGTTCGACGCGGCCCGCGGCAAGCAGCCGGACGAGCCGCCGCTGGCCCTGTTCGAGAAGGTGCTGGCGGAGGTCGGGGCGGGGCGGTTCCAGTCGGCCGCCGGGAAGGAGGCGCTGGCCAAGTTGCAGATCGCGGCGGCCGAACTGAAGGGGCAGCAGCAGGCCACCACCGGCCTCGGGCTGGCGTACCTCGCCCTCCCCGAGCCGGAGGTGACCGGGGTGGACACCAGCCAGCAGGTGGACCTGCCCTCGGCGTACGTCACCCTGTACGACAAGGCGACCGGCAACTCGCACGGCATCTACCTGCTGTCCTCCGAGCTGGCGTTCGTGCAGGGCAAGCCGCCGCAGGCGGTGCCCGGTCAGGTGGCGACGGTCGAACTCCGCCCGAAGCGGCACTACAAGGAGTACACCCTGCACCTGAACGACGTGCGGGCCGACCTGTACGTGGGCACCAAGATCCCGAAGAACTACAGCAGCGACGTGCGGCTGGTGGACCCCGGCCTGAGCCAGGACCGGAACGTGGTCATCCGCATGAACGAGCCGCTCCGCCACCGCGGGGACGCCATCTTCCAGTCGTCCGTCTCGCAGGACGAGAGCGGGCGGGCGAACGCCACCGGCCTGCAGGTGGTGAGCAACCCCGGCTGGCCGATCCCGTACATCTCCTGCTGCCTGGTGATGGGCGGCATGCTCCTGCACTTCGTCATCAAGCTGGTGCAGTTCCTGGGGCGGTCGATGGCGGTGAAGTCGGCCGCCCCGCCGCGGGGGGCCACCGCCGCCGTCGACCTGACCGCCCGCACCCTGTCCCCGTTCGCCCGCTTCGGGGTGCCGGTCATCGCGGCCGCCGTCGCCCTGCTGCTGCTCGTCGGGGTGAGCTGGCCCCGCAACCCGACCAAGGACAAACTCGACCTGCAGAAGCTGGCCACCCTGCCGGTGGTGGACGACGGGCGGGTGAAGCCGCTCGACTCGGTGGCGCGGGTGAACCTGCGGCTGATCACCCACGCGGAGGAGTACACGGACGCCAACGGGAAGAAGCGGCCGGCCCTCCAGTGGCTGCTCGACACGGCGGTCAGCGACTACGAGCAGACCGACGGCATCGCCGCCGTGCCCCTCTTCCGGGTGGAGAACGACGAGGTGTGCGACACCATGAAGCTGCCCAAGCGGGAGGGGCGGCGGTACGCCTGGAAGGAGCTGTTCCCGAACAACGAGGTGATGAAGCGGGAGAGCCAGAAGGCGAGCGCCGTGCCGGACAAGGAGCGGACGGTGTACCAGAGCAAGCTGCTCGACCTGGCCCACCACATGCAGATCTACGAAAAGGTGGTGGCCGGCGCCAGCCCGCTCGCCCTGCCCCCCGACCCGGCCGCCGGCACCGACTGGCGGATGCCCCTGGACGCCGAGCGGAAGGCCCGCGAGCGGGGCATCGCCAAGGCCATCGAGCAACTGACCGCCGCCGGCCTGCCGACGACCCAGGAGGGGCTGGCCGCCCTCCAGGACGAGGCCAAGCAGCGGCAGGTGATCGGCATCATCACCCGCACGCGGGACGAGGAGCGGGAGTCCGACGCCGCCCTGGCCGCGTGGAAAAAGGTGCTCCTCACCTACGCCGACAACGACCCGGCGGCGTTCAACACGGCGGTGGCCGACTACCGCGGGCTGGTGGGCGAGCGGGTGCCCGCGTCCGACTTCCGGCGGGCCGGGCTGGAGACGTACCTGAACCAGTCCGCCCTGTACTACTGGTGTACGGTCCTGTACGGGCTGGCCGGGGTGGGCAGCCTGGTCGGGTTCGCCCTGCTGCTCGTCACCCCGAAGGGCGGGCAGACCGTCCGCCGCGGGGTGTTCTGGTGGCTGGTGGTGACGTTCGTCGTCCACACCCTGACGCTCCTCGCCCGCATGTACCTGATGGACCGCCCGCTGGTGTTCGTCACCAACCTGTACT
>CAYMHO010000366.1:0-6434 GCA_964390195.1 uncultured Fimbriiglobus sp.
CAGGGGAGGGGTCGCCGGGGGAACGCAGTTCCCCGGCGGGGGTGGGGCCGTCTCACACGGATCACACGTGTTCCTCGGGTGACCTGTCGGTCGCGGTCGATCGAGTACGACCTACTTCTTCCGCCGCCTCTTCGCCGCCTCCGCTTCCTTCGCCACGTCCCCACCGAACTTGACCAGTTCGTCGAGCGCGGCGTCCGCCTTCGGCCCGCCCAGTCGCTCGACCAACCGCACCGCCGCCTTCAGCCGGCTCAGTTCGTCCGTCGGCCCCGCCTTCTTCGGGTCGTTCGCCAGAGCGGTCAACTTGACGAGCAGATCGTCCGCCCGCCGCTTCGCCTCGGGCACGTCAGACTTGTCCGCCAACGCCTTCACCGCTGGCAGTGCCGCCACCCCCGCCGCCAACAGCGCCTGGGTCGCCTTCTCACGGGTGTCGAAGTCAGCGTCCCCGAGTTTGACGGCGTTCGCGTCCACGTCGGCGAACACCTTGCGGCCGGCCGCGATGCCGTCGGCGACCGCCGCCCACGGGTCGGTGGCGTCGGCGAACACCCACCCGGCTTCCCAAAACGCCCGCGGGCCGTGACCGAGCGTCGCCCACGCTTCTTTCAGTTCCTCGGGCTTTGGGGCCGGTTTACCGTGGCGGTCGGTCATGTCCCACGCCACCGCCGCCCCGTCCCCGCCGCTGGCCAACAGCGTTCGGGCGTCGGCGAAGGCGAGCCGCCAGAGGGGAGTCTTCGAGCCAGTCATGCGGGACACGACGACCCCACTGGAGCGTTCCCACACGGCCACCCCGTTGGTGCCCAGGGTGCCGGCAGCGATCAGCGTCCCGTCCGCCGACACCGCCACGCTGACGAACGGCCCGTCGTCCCAGCTCCGCTCGAACGCCGTCAGTTGCTTCCCGCCGTCGGCCTCGAGCACCACCACCTTCAACATGGACGCGACCACCAGGGCCTTGCCGTCCGGGGTGAACGTGACCGCGCCGTTCGGGCTGCGGGCCAGCTTCGTCTTCCACCTTTCGGCCGGCTTGTCGGGGTCGGTTGAAGTATCCCAGACCCGGATGAACCCGTCGCGGCCGAGCACGGCCACCACTTTGCCGTTCGGCTGAACCGCCAGATCGACGGCGACCGACGGCAACGCCCACCACCGCCGGTTCGTCCCGCTGCCGTCGCACAGCACGAGTTGGCCAGCGTCGGCGCCGGCCAGCGTGGTGCCGTCGGTGCTGACGGCCAACAGGGTCAGGCCCTTCGGCGAGTTCGGCAGGAGGGTCGTTTCACCGGGGGATTTCGCATCCACGGTTCGCACACCGTCGGCCGACGCGAGGAACAGTTTGTCGGCGGTGGTGGCGAACGCGGCCACCCGTGCCGGCAACTTGACCGCTTCGACCGGCTTCTTGCCCGGCGACCACTTCGACAACCGATCCGGGCCGACCACCCACGCCGATCCGCCGGCCGTGGCCGTGCCGAGCACCCCGCCCTGCCCGTCCGCCGTGGTCGGCACCTCTTCGCGGGTGGCCGCGTCCCACAGGCGAATGCGGGACGACCCGACACCGGTGCCGCTGTCGGTGGCGATCGTCTTGCCGCCCGCAGTGACCGCGAACGCTTCCGCCCGGCCGGCCAACTCTGTCACCGACGGCACCCGCAGGTCGCACACGATCACCCTCCCGGTTCGTCGGGCGACGAGGGTGTCGTTGCCGGCGAACCGCACCGGGCCGATGCCGTCGAACGCGGCCACCGCCTTCCCGCCGGCCACCTCGTACACCCGCACCTTGCCGCTCACCCACTCCGGGGCCACCGCCACCCGCTTACCGTCCGGGCTGAACGCCAGTTCGCCGAGGATCGCTTTCTCCTCACCCTTCGTCGGTTGAACGGTCAGCAGCGGTTTGCCGCCGGGGATGGCGAACACCTCCAACACGTTCTCCGGACTGATGCGTGCGACGCCGGTGCCGTCCGGGGAGAGGCACGCCGCCCGGCCTTCGCTCAGTTCGAGTTTCTCCAGCCCGGTCTGCACCTCCAGCACCTTCAGCTTGTCTGCGGGGTCCAAACCGGCGGCGAGCGAGCCGTCTGAGGACACGGACAGCTTGTCGAAGCGGCGGGCGGCAGTGGTGCCGAGCGGCTTGTAAGTGGCGGCGGCCTCGTACCGCCGCAGGGTGTCGTCGCCGAAGTGGACGAACAGCAGTTTGCCGTCGGCGGAGTATCGGAGTCGCGGGGCGGACCCGTCCTTCACACTCAGGGTGTGCAAGAGGGTTTGCTTCCGCACGTCCCAGATCTGAACGCCCCCGTCCGACCCGGCGGAGGCGAGGTGTTTGCCATCCGGGGAGAAGTCGAAGGCGAGCGGGCGGTCGGGATGGAGCATGCCGCCCCCGCCGACGCGGTCGAACACGCCGGCCGGCAGGTCGGCGGCGGGGAGGGCACCGGAAGTGATTAGCAGGGCGAGGGCGACGGACACGGTTCGCATGGCGGCACCCGGACGCGGGAGGTGTTGGCAAAGGGACGACCGTGCGGCGGGAAACTGACGGCCTGTTGGACCACACCCCCCGGCCCCCTCTCCCCTGGGAGAGGGGGTGTTCAAGGCGATGACCATCCCGACCGATCCGCGGAGGTTCAACAACCTTCACAGGTTGAACACCCCCTCTCCCCTGGGAGAGGGGGCCGGGGGGTGAGGTCTCAACAAGGTCGGAGAAATTTCGCCGTTCTCCAAATCCCGCGCCGCCTCCGGCGAATACACCGAACAACGTCCGCCCGTCCGCCATTTCGCAGGTGTGCCATGCCGTTCGCCATCGACCCCGGCATCATCGGGGTGAGCATTCCCATCTTCGCCCTGTCCATCCCCATCATCGCCATCCTGTCGGGCAACTGGCGGAAGGCGAAGATCTCCGAACACCGGGCGATCACCATCCAGACCATGCTGGACAAGGGGTTCTCCCCGGACGAGATCGAGCGGGTGATGCGGGCGAGCGACGGCGTGCCGGATAAACTGGCGGTGAAGGCCGACCGCCGCCACCGCTGTTGTGACCATGCCTGACAACCCGTTCCGACGACTGCCCAAGGTGTCCGACGTGCTGGAGCTGCCGGCCGTCTTGGCCGCCCGCACCCGTCACCCGCACGCCGCCGTCGCCGACGCCGTGCGGGCCGAAGTGGACGCCCTCCGCTCGCACATCGTCGCGGGTCGGCCGCTCGACGGAGAGGCCGACCCGGCCTCCCTCGCCGCCCGAGTCGTCGCCCGCCTCGAGCTGCTCGCCGCCCCGCAACTCCGCCTCGTCTTGAACGCCACCGGCATCGTCCTGCACACCAACCTCGGCCGCTCGCCGATGGCGGAGTCGGTGGCGTCGGCCGCGTACCAAGCCGCCCGCGGGTACCTGAACCTGGAGCTGAGCCTGGGCACCGGCAAGCGGAGCAGCCGGCAGGACCCCATCCGCGACGGGGTGAAGCGGATCACCGGGGCGGACGCCGCCACCGTGGTGAACAACTGTGCCGCCGCCACCGTCATCGTGCTGCGGGCACTGGCGATGGGCAAAGAGGTGATCGTCTCGCGGGGGCAACTGATCGAGATCGGCGGCAGCTTCCGCATCCCGGACATCATGGCCGTCAGCGGGGCGACACTGCGGGAAGTGGGCACCACCAACATCACCCGCATCGGCGACTACGCGAAGGCGATCGGACCGAACACCGGCCTGCTCATGCGGATCCACACCAGCAACTTCCGCGTCCGCGGGTTCACCCAGGCGGCCACCATCGAAGAGCTGGTGGCGCTCGGGAAGGAGCACAACATCCCGGTGATCGACGACGCCGGCAGCGGGGCGGCGGTGGACCTGACGCCGTTCGGGTTGCCCGGCGAACCCGTGGTGAGCGAGGGCATCCGGGCCGGCGCCGATCTGGTGCTGTTCAGCGGGGACAAGCTGCTCGGCGGGCCGCAGGCGGGGATCATCGCCGGCAAAGCTCCGCTCATTCAGAGGATCGAAAAAGACCCGCTCATGCGGGCGTTCCGACTGGACAAGATGACCCTGGCGGCGCTCGAGGCCACGCTCCTGCTCTACCGCGACCCGGCGAAAGCCGTGCGGGAAGTGCCCTCCCTGCGGATGCTCTCGACCCCGCTGGCCGAGCTGCGGGAGCGGTGCCGGGCGTTCGCCGGCCGGCTGCTGGAACTGCCGACGCTCGACTCGGTGGAGGTACGGGACGACGTGGCGTACGTCGGCGGCGGGTCGCTGCCGGACGTGGCCGTGCCGACGTGCGTGGTGGCGGTGACGGCAAAAGGGATGGGCGAGGAGCAGTTCGCCGAACGGCTGCGGAGTGGAACACCAGCAGTCGTCGGCCGGGTGCAAGGCGGGACGTGGCTGCTCGACCTGCGGACGGTGTTCGCCGAACAAGAAGACGCCCTGTTCGGGGCGATCCGGTCGGCCGCGGGTGGTCGTTGAGACCTCACTCCCGCTCGAACCGCCGCACGGCCAGCCGCCACAGCACCAGCCCGGCCGCCGCGTACCCCAGCCCGACCGGCACCGACAGGCAGACCGCCCAACTGGAGTGCGGTCGCGACAGTTCGTCCGGGCTGAGGGCGGCGCGGACGGCGCACACCGGCGGGCTGAGGCACGCCACCGGCTCGCCGACCAGCGGGACGGCCACCACCGGCGCGACGAACGTGAGCAGCGTGACCGTCAGGTGCGTCAGCACCGCCCGCACCGCCGACTTGCCCCGCACCCCCAGCCACGCCCCCAGCCCGAGGGTGAACAGACCGTAACCCGCGAACACGGCCGTCACCGCCACCACCCCGAACGGGTGCAGCTGCAAGGTGATCGTTCCCAGCCCGAGGGCGGCGGCCGCCCCGAACGCCCACCAGCGGCCGCGACGGGCCGCCTCCCGCGCCTTCGCCCACAGGATGCTCGGCCGGTCGAACGGCAGGGCGAACAGCGAGTCGAGCGTCTGCTTCGCCCGCTCCTCGGCCACCCCCACCGCCGCCCGCACGCCGGCGAACGGTACCGCCAGTACCGCCACCCCCAACACCACCCGGACCAACGGGTTGACGATGTCGAACGGCTCCCCCCGGGGCAGGCCGACGATCACCCCGACGAACAGCCCCATCCCGAGTACGAACAGAAACGCCGCCACCGCGCACCCGCGAACCAGGGTGAACACCTGCGACTCGAGCAGCGGCAGTTTCGCCCCGAAGTGCCGCTCCTTCCACGCCAGCGGGTCCTCGCGGTCGCCCAGCGGCGGCACCAGGAAGTCGCGGCCGTCGGCGGACGCCCCCACTTCCCCCGGTGCGAACACAGTCCGCTCGGGCATCCTATACCAGTCCGGCGGCGGGTCGTCCGGTGTCGGCGGGGCGGGTTCCGGTGGCGGGTCCGGTTGACCCTTCTTCTCGACTGACACCTGGGTATCAGTCGGCCGAGTGGCGGCCGGCCGCAGCTTCGCCACCGCCAACCCGACGTACACCGCCGCCAGCCCGAGTTGGATGGCCGAGTAGACCCCGACCAGCGGCCACGTCTGGTCGCCGGTCGGCGGCGGGTCCTTCCACGCGGCGAACAGGGGCATCAGGACGGTGACGGGCGAGAGCACCCCTCCGGCACCATGCGGGGTGGCGGCGCCGGCGATCAGCCCCCCCGCCCCGCTCGCCGCCAGCCCGCCGAACGCCGCCACCAGCACGTCCCGCACCGTCGGCCGCAGCACGCTCAGCAGCACGGCGAACGCCCCGACCGCCACCGCCGACACGGCCGACACCACGAACCCGGCCAGCACCCGCTCGGGCGACACCCCGCCGAACAGCAGGGTGAACGCCAGCACCGGCAGGCCGGTGAACACCACCGCCAGCACGAACACCAGCCGGGCGGCCAGTTTGCCCGCCACCAGTTCCCACCGGCCGAGCGGCGACGTGAGCAGGAAGTCCAGCCGCCCCTTCTCCTTCTCCTCGGCGATCGCCCCGCCGGCGTACACCGGGGTGAGCAGCACCACCGCCGCCTGCTGGATGATCAGCACGGCGACGACGAACGTCTCCTCGAACTTGTTCAGTTGGGACGAGTCCGGGGCGGCGAACAGGAGGGCGAGCGGGTTGGCGGACGGGAACAGCTGGCGGTACGCGGCGAACAGGCCGACGAGCAGCAGCAGGCAGAGCACCACCCGCAGGGGCAGGTGCCCGCCGCGGCGGGCCAGCCGCACCAACTCGAACCGGAACAGGGGGCCGAACGGCATCCGGGAATGGTAGCGGGCCGGGCAACAGGCGGCGGGGGATTGCGGCGGCCGGACCTCACCCCCCGCCCGCCCCCGGAAATCGGTTGCACGCCCCGCCCATCCGGAGTACCTTCCTAATACTGCTGGTGTCGGTTCCCGCCTACTCTCCCCACGTCCGTACCCCGGAGCGGTCTGATATGCTCGCGATCCCCGGTTTCGAGTCGAAGGACACGTGCGACGGCGTCACCCGCCGCGACCTGATGCGGGTCGGCGGGTCGGCCG
>CAYMHO010000367.1:0-6428 GCA_964390195.1 uncultured Fimbriiglobus sp.
TCGTCGGATTACCCCGAACCCCCGCCTGGTTCTTTACTGAACTTGGCGGGGGTTTTTTTCGTGCTTATGTGGCCTGTCATCACCCTACCGAATCTCCGACGCCAACACCGCAGCTCCCAATTCTCCGGGGTCGTTCCGATCTCGGGTGGAATCCGTTTTCCCCGCTGGCGTCCCTCTGATACAGTTCATTCTCCTCACGGAGCGCTGACCCATGCGCCTGCTCTCGCTGCTCGCCGCCCTCGCCTTCCCAGCCCTGCTCGTCGCGGCCCCCGTGCCGAAGGACGAGAAGAAGGCCAAGGACGACGACGCCATCCAGGGCACCTGGAAGGCTGACAAGTTCGACAACGGCGGCGGCCCCGGCGGCCCGCCCCCCGGTGAACTGGAGAAGGTCCGCTTCGTGTTCGAGAAGGAAGGCAAGTTCAAGATCGCCGGTGGGCCGGGTGGCGAGTCGATCGGCGGGACGTTCAAGATCGACCCGGCCGCCAAGGTCAAGACCATCGACCTGATCCTCACCCCGCCCGGCGGCGAGAAGCCCGAGACCATGCTCGGTCTGTACGAACTGGACGGCGATACGCTCAAGCTGTGCATCTCCAACGGACCGAACAAGGTCCGCCCGGAGGAACTGAAGACGGACGGCAAGTCGATCGCCGTCATCACCTTCACCCGCGTGAAGGAAGACAGGAAAGAGGAGAAGAAGGACGAGAAGAAGGACAAGTAATCCTCTCCGGAGCCTCTCCCCATGCGCCTTTTGCCGCTGCTCATCACCCTCGCCCTGCCGGCCCTGCTCGTCGCCGCCCCGGTTCCGAAGGACAAGGAGAAGCCGAAGGACGAGGATGCCATCCTCGGCACCTGGAAGATCGAGAAGTTCGACGCGGGGGGCGGACCCGGCGGCCCGCCCCCCGGCGAACTCGACAAGATCCGGTTCGTCTTCGAGAAGGACGGCAAGATGAAATTCGTCGGCGGCCCCGGCGGTGCAGACGCGGCTACCACCTACAAGATCGACCCGACCGCCAAGGTGAAAACTCTGGACCTCACCATGACGCGGCCGGGTGATCAACCGCAAACGGCACTCGGCATCTACGAGTTGGACGGCGACACCCTCAAGTGGTGCATGGCGGAGGGGCCGGACAAAGCCCGCCCGGAGGAGATGAAGGCGGACGGCAAGCGGGTCGTGGTCGTCACCTTCACCCGCTTGAAGGACGAGAAGAAGGACAAGTGACCTAGGAGGTCCGCCGTGCGTGCCCGCCTGTTCGCCGTCGTGCTGATGCTCGCCCCGGCCCTCGTCGCCGCTCCGGTGCCGAAGGCGGTTGCGAAGAAGACCGACGCCGAGTTGTTAGAGGGGCGTTGGGAGTGCGTCACCCTGGACGGCGGATCGGGGCCGGACGGCGGGAAGGGCTCGACGGACTATTGGTTCACCGTCCGCGACGGTAAACTGTACACAGGCGTCGGCGAGTCGAAGGGGTACGACGCCGTCACCTTCAAACTCGACCCTGACCAGTCGCCCAAACGGATTGACATCACCTCCGGCGGGGTGGTGCTGCCGTGCATCTACAAACTCGAAGACGACACCCTCACCTGGTGCCACCCGCAGGACAGGCAGCCGCGGCCGACGGAGTTCAAGGGTGGCAACGGCTGCTACTGCTTCGTGTTCAAGCGGGCGAAGGAAGAGAAGAAGTGACCAGGAGGGCTGACCCGTGCGAACCGCTTCGCTACTCGCCGTCGCCCTGTCGCTTTCAGCCGTCGCCGCCCCGGTGCCGAAGTCGCTCAAAAAGCGGTCCGACGCCGAGTTGATGGAAGGGCGGTGGACGGTGATCTCGGTGGACAGCGGGAGCGGGCCTAACGCTGCCGACCAGGAGTGGCGGATCAGGGGCGGCAAACTCTACGCCGTGCCCGACCCGCCGCCGGACGCCTACTCGCTGCCCATCCGCCTGGACCCGTCCCGGTCGCCGAGACACTTCGACACCGAGGACACCCCCGGCCAGTTCCGCCCCGGGATCTACTCGCTCGACGGCGACACGCTCACCTGGTGCCATTGCCAGGTGGGCAAACCGCGGCCGACCGATTTCACGGCCGGTGGCGGCGATACCTTCGTGTTCGTCCTGCGGCGGGTGAAGGAATAGTTGCCCTCCGGCCCGCGGCACGTCACAATACCACTTCCGCCGGTTCTCCCCTCGGCCCGCTGGTGCCGCTGATGACCCGTCTTCTACCGTTGGCGTTGCTCGCCTTCCTTCCGGTTGCCCGTGCCGCCGACATCGACTTCAACCGCGACGTGCGGCCCATCCTGGCCACCAACTGCTTCACCTGCCACGGGCCGGACGAGAAGGAGCGGAAGGGGAAACTGCGGCTGGACACGTTCGACGGGGCGACCAAGAAGGGGGCGGTGGTACCCGGCAAGCCGGACGAGAGTGAGGTGATCGCCCGGGTGGTGACGAAGGACGACAAGGACCACATGCCGCCGGCGAAGACCGGGAAGACTCTGACGGCGAAGGAGGTCGAGACCCTTAAGGCGTGGATCCAGCAGGGGGGCAAGTACGCCACCCACTGGAGCTATGTGAAGCCGACCCGCCCGGCCGTGCCCACCGTGCCGACTCCCACCCGTAACGCCATCGACGCCTTCATCCTCGCCCGACTGACCGCCGATGGGCTGAAGCCCTCGCCCGAAGCCGACAAGACGACCCTCATCCGTCGGGTGGCACTCGACCTGACCGGCCTGCCCCCGACGCTGGAGGAGGTCGATCAGTTCTTGAAAGACGAGAGCAAAGACGCCTATGAGAAGAT
This sequence comes from uncultured Fimbriiglobus sp., assembly GCA_964390195.1. Lineage (GTDB taxonomy): Bacteria > Planctomycetota > Planctomycetia > Gemmatales > Gemmataceae > JALHQU01. The sequence goes on from CAYMHO010000367.1 coordinate 2,779, forward strand.
GGTGGATCGGATACTCGTCAAGCCGGCGTTCGGCGAACACTGGGCGAGGATGTGGCTGGACCTGGCCCGGTACGCGGACAGCGCCGGCTACGCCGACGACCCGCTGCGGACCATCTGGCCGTACCGCGACTACGTCATCAAGTCGTTCAACGCGAACAAGAAGTTCGACCGCTTCACGCTCGAACAACTGGCCGGCGACCTGCTGCCCGACGCGACGGACGACACCCGCACGGCGACGGCCTTCCACCGCAACACCATGACCAACAGCGAGGGCGGCACGAGCGACGAGGAGTTCCGCAACGTGGCGATCGTGGATCGGGTGAACACCACACTCGCCGTGTGGATGGGCACCAGTGCCGCGTGCGCCCAGTGCCACACGCACAAGTACGACCCGATCAGCCAGACCGAATACTTCCAGATGTTCGCCTTCCTGAACAACACCGAGGACGCCGACCGCCCGGACGAGTCGCCGGTGCTGAAGATGTTCAGCGACGAGCAGCGGAGGCAACAGGCCGCGTGGGAGGCCGAGCAGAAGGCGTTGCAGGCGAAGTTGAAAACGCCCCCGGCGGAGGTGTTGGCGAAGCTGCCGGCGTGGGAGAAGGCGTTCCCCCGGGACGTGAAGTGGGACACCCCGAAGCCGACCTTCCTGAGCTGGAAGGACCAGACGGCGACGGTCGGCGACGACGGCACCATTTTGGTGGGCAAGACCGCCGGCACCGACACCTACACCGTGGAACTGCCGATCACGGGCGAGTCGCTGGCGGCGGTGCGGATCGAGACCATCCCGAACCAGTCGCTGCCGGGCGGCGGGGCCGGACACGCGGGCGGCAACTTCGTCGTCAGCAAGATCACGGCCGTCGTCCACCCGCCGGCCGCCGTCCCGCCCACCGGCCGCTACTTGCGGATCGAACTGCCGGGCAAAAAGCGGCACCTGATGCTCGCCGAGGTGCAGGCGTTCAGCGGGAAAGACAACGTCGCCCTGAAGGGCACCGCCACCCAGAGCAGCGTGGACTACGAGGGCGAGGCGAAGCGGGCGATCGACGGCACCACGAACGGCAACTACTTCGACAAGAACTCGGTCACGCACACCAAGAGCGAAGACAACCCGTGGTGGGAGGTGGACCTGAAGGAGGCCAAGGCGATCGACAAGGTGGTCGTCTGGAACCGCACCGACGGCGGCACCGGGGCACAACTCGCCAACCTCAAGGTGAAGCTGCTGGACGACAAGCGGAACCCGGTGTGGGAGGAGACGGTCGCCGAAGCGCCGAACCCGAGCCGCGAGTTCCGGCTGAACGGCAGCCAGGCGGTGAAGTTCGCCTCCGCAGTGGCCGACTATTCACAGCCCGAGTTCGACGCCGCGTTCGTGCTGACCAACCCGCAGCCGAAGCAGAAGGGGTGGGCGGTCGGCGGGGCGACGGACAAGAAGCACTCTCTGGTGCTGGTGCCGACCGCGGCGGCGAAGGTGGTGAATGGGTCGCGGCTGGTGCTCACCATCGAGCAGACGAGCACGCACAAGGACCACACCCTCGGCTCGTTCCGGGTGGGCACCACCGCCGACGCCGGGGCGGTGGAGGTGGCCCGCACGCCGGCCGACGTGCTGGCCGTGCTGAACACCCCGGAGGCCAAGCGGACGCCCGAACAGAAGGCGAAGCTGGCCGAGCATTTCGTGAGCGTCGCCCCCGAGACGAAGGCCGACCGCGAGCAGTTGGCAAAGGTGACGAAGTCGCTCGCCGACCTGAAGCCGGCCGCGACGGTGCCGGTGTTGAAGGAACTGGCGAAGGACAAGCGGCGGGTGACGAAGGTGCAGTTCCGCGGCAACTTCATGGACCTCGGCCCGGTGGTGAACGAGGGAACACCATCTGCCCTTCACCCGTTCCCGTCGGGCGAGGCGAAAACCCGCCTCGGGTTCGCCAAGTGGATGGTGTCCGCCGACAACCCGCTGACCGCGCGGGTGACGGTGAACCGCTTCTGGGAACAGATCTTCGGCAACGGCCTGGTCCGCACCACCGAAGAGTTCGGCACCCAGGGTGAACCGCCGAGTCACCCGGAACTGCTCGACTGGTTGGCCGTCGAGTTCGCATCCGACTGGGACGTGAAGCGGCTGCTCAAACTGATGGTCACGTCGGCGGCGTACCGGCAGTCCTCCCGCGTGACGCCGGAGTTGCGGGAGAAGGACCCCGACAACCGCCTTTACGCCCGCGGCCCGCGGTACCGCCTCTCCGCCGAGATGGTCCGCGATCAGGCACTCGCCGTGAGCGGGCTGCTGAGCAGCAAGATGTACGGCGCGTCGGTCCGCCCGCCGCGGCCGAGTTCGGGGCTGAGCGCCGCGTTCGGCGGCGGGCTGGACTGGGCGACGAGCGCCGGCGAGGACAAGCACCGACGCGGGCTGTACACCGAGTGGCGGCGGACCAGCCCGTACCCGAGCATGGTCACGTTCGACGCCCCCAGCCGCGAGGCGTGTACCCTGCGGCGGATTCGCACCAACACCCCGCTGCAGGCGCTGGTGACGCTGAACGACCCGGTGTACGTGGAGGCGGCCCAGGCGCTCGCCCGCAAGGTGGCGGCCCACGGGAAGACCACGGACGAGCGTGTGGTGTTCGCCTTCCGCACCTGCACCAGCCGGGTACCGACCGACAAGGAACGCGAACGGCTGGTGAAGCTGTTCGAGGAGGCGAAGGCGGAGTACGCGAAGGACGTGAAGAAGGCCGAGGCGATGGCGACCGACCCCATCGGCCCGCTGCCGAAGGACGCGAACGCCGCGGAGTTGGCTGCCTGGACGACCGTGGGCAACGTGCTGCTGAATTTGGACGAACTGCTCATGCGGCGGTAGCCATCTGATCGGCGAACCCGGCCCGCAAGGGCGGTGGGTGCCAGCCACTGAATCGAATCCACTGCCCGCCTACCCGACAAGTTACTTGCACCCACGGCCCTTGCGGGCCGGGTTCGCCCGGAACGAATCATGAACCTCCTGCACACCACCCGCCGGCACTTCCTCGGCTCCGGCAGCCTCGGCCTCGGGGCGGTCGCCGCCGGGTTGCTGAACGGCCCCATCTCCGCGGCCCCGGACGTGAAGGCGGCTGACAACCCGTTGTCACCGAAGAAGCCGCACTTCGCCGCGAAGGCCAAGCGGGTCATCTACCTGCACATGTCCGGCGCCCCGCCGCACCTGGACATGTTCGACTACAAGCCGGAGTTGGTGAAACAGACCGGCAAGGACGTGCCGGAGAGCTACCTGAAGGGGCGGCGGTTCGCGTTCACCTCCGGCGTGCCCAAGCTGCTCGGCACCCCGCAGAAGTTCGCCCAGCGGGGCAAGTCGGGCATCTGGATGTCGGACGCCCTGGCCACCATGCACGGGCTGGCCGACGACATCACCGTCATCAAGAGCATGAAGACGGAGGAGTTCAACCACGCCCCGGCGGAACTGCTGCTGTTCACCGGGCACAACCGCCAGGGGCGGCCGGGCATGGGCACCTGGGTGACGTACGGCCTCGGCAGCGAATCGGAGAACCTGCCGGGGTTCGTGGTGCTGGTGAGCAGCGGGGTGCAGCCGAGCGGCGGGGCGAACATCTGGGGGAACGGGTTCCTGCCGAGCGTGTACCAGGGGGTGCAGTGCCGCAGCAAGGGCGACCCGGTGCTGTACGTGAGCGACC
>CAYMHO010000368.1:0-4708 GCA_964390195.1 uncultured Fimbriiglobus sp.
CGCAGTTCACCGCCTGGGGGTTCAAGCCGGGGATGAACGACCCGAAGAACAAGCAGAAGGTGGTGGACAAGATCGGCGAGGCGTGCGAGGTGGCGAAGAAGTGGAAGTGCCCGATGATGACGGTGGTGGCCGGCGACGACATCGACGGCGTGAGCCAGGAGAAGATGCACGAGACGGTGATCGAGGCGTTGAAGGCGGCCGCCCCGGTGGCGGAGAAGGCGGGGATCATGATGATCCTGGAGCCGATGAACATCCGGGTGGACCACAAGGGGCACTGCCTGTACGGGTCGGCCCCGGCGATCAAGATCGTGAAGGCGGTGGGGTCGAAGTTCCTGAAGATCAACTGGGACCTGTACCACATGCACATCACCGAAGGCGACCTGTGCGGGCACCTGAAGGAGGGGTTCGACGCGGACGCCATCGGGTACGTGCAACTGGCCGACCACCCCGGCCGGAACGAACCGGGCACCGGCGAGATCAACTACACGCGGGTGTTCAAGGAGCTGAAGAAGCTGAAGTACACCGGCTGGGTGGGCACCGAGTGCCGCCCGCTGACGGACGAGGCGACCGCCGCGAAGGCCGTCTTTGCGGCCGACCAGTGGTGAGCGACACCGCGGCGAGTGGGAGTGTGGGCGACTGGAGTTATCAGACCCCGGTCGCCCACGCTCCCGCTGGCCGCCGAATTGACCGCGTCACTCCTTCACCCGCGTCTTGGTGATCAGTGCCCCGCCCTCCATCTCCATCTTCGTCGTCTTGTCGTCGATGGCGGTGATGGTGCCGTTCACCTTGATGCCCTTGTACGGTCCGTCGGACGGGGTGATCGACAGCACCCCCTTCTTCAGCTCCCACTTCCCCTTGTAGCTGACCGGCTGGCCGCTGTTGGTGTCCACCCGGTCGAACGTGCCGTCCTTGTGGAACGTCTCCTTGGTGTGGAAGGTCATGCCCTGGAGCTTGGACGAGTTCTCCCAGGTGCCGAGCAACAGCTTGGTCACCTCCTCGTCGGACAGCTTCACCGGCACCGGCTTGTCGTCGGCGAAGCTCATCCCGGACCACCCGGCCACGCACGCCAGCACCAGACACAGGCGATTCATCCCGACCCCTCGTGGTGTGAGAAACCCGCCCGCGGGCTGCGGGCGGGGGAGAGAGAAGTACCCGATGGCGTCGCGGGGTGTCCAGGTCGGTGGGCTGGGAGTCACTGCCCACTCCCCCGCCAGAAGCCGAAGTAGATGACCTGGGCGATGATGATGGCGGCGATGAGGACCGCGTACACAACCCACGTCGTTACGGCGCTCGAGCGACACCCCTTGCACCGCAGTTGGTGCCCACCGCCCATCACGGACACCGAACTCAGGTGCAGCGGGCAACTGAAGGCCTCGCACCGCTGACAGCGGGTGGTTGAAGGGGAGTCGCAGGCGTAGCACTTCGGGCCGGAGGCCGGGCGAGCGGCCGGGGCGTTCGGGTGGCCGCACCGCGGGCAGGATTCGGCGTGCGAGGAGATCTGCGTGCCGCACACCTGGCACGGCACGAGCACCGGTCCCGCCGGCGGGGCGGACGGCGGGAGCCGCAGGAAGTCGTCCAGGTAATGCCACTGCCCGCCGGGATCGTTATCCAGGCGGCAGACGTGATCGCCGGAGAGCCGACGGCCCGCCACCCCCGCGGCGATCTTCGCCCGCGTGAACCGGCCGACCTCGTCCACGTTCGGGAACCGGCACACGAGGTACAACTCGCCCATCGCGGCACTCCTGGTGGCGTCACTCCTTCACCGCTTTATGGACCGTCAGGAACACCGAGCCGCTCACCCTCGCGTCGTCCTTTGCCGCCTTCAGGTTGTAGCCGACTTGCAGTTGCATCACCGGGGCCATGCCGGCGGGGGCTTTCAGGAACACCGTCTTCTCGTCCTCCAGTGTGGCCGACGCGAACGCGAACTCGTCCTGCCCTTCGACGTTCGGGGCGGACGGCCTCCACCGCTTGCTCCCGTAGTCGGCGCTCCAGCGGTAGTTCCACGCAGCGGCCTTGTAGTTGGCCGGGTTCTCGGCCGTCTTCTTGTCCAGCGGGCGGGAGAACGTCAGCCGCACGCCCTTGTCGGTGACTTGCGATATGACCACCGTGTCGAGCGGCTTGCCGGTGTATCGCACCCGTTGCAAGCTGCCGTCCGCCTTCGCCGCCGTCTGCCAGCCGTTCAGCCCGCACACCCACAGGTTGTTGTCGGCGTCGAACCGCCCGCGGCACGACCCGCTCAGGAAGGTCAGCGGGAGTGCCGCGACCCCACCTTGTACCAAGCCCTTGTCAACTTCCTGCCGCAGCAGCACGAACGCCCGACAGCGGCCGTAGCTCAGGTGCAGGGGCAACTCGCTGAGCGGGCCGAACGCCCCCTTCGGCACCCACACCTGCCCGCCGGCCGAGTTGTCCACCTCGCGGGGGAGCCAGCAGAGCGGCGGGTCGTAGGTGGTCGGCGGGGTCTTGCGGTGGTGCGCCCGCATGTCGCCGTAGAACCCGCCTTGCGTGTACTGGTCGATGCGAGTCGCCGGCATGTAGTTGCCTTCCTGGTCGGCCCCGGTGACGACCCCCGTCGGTGACATGCCCAGGCCGATCGGGTGGCGGAAGCCGGTAGCGAACGTTTCCACCTTCATGCCATCTTTGCTCACCTTCAGAAGCGTGCCGCCGCTCGGCAGGTCGGTGTCGCCGGTCTTGAAGAAGTAGAAGTTGCCGTCCGGGTCGGTCTCCAGGCAGGTGTCGTAGCTGTGTTCGCCGGGGCCGGTGTGCCAGTCGTTGGAGATGCACTCGTAGAAGTCGGCCTCGCCGTCGTCGTTGTTGTCGTGCAGGCGGGTGAGCTGCCCGCGTTCGAGGACGACGATCTTCTTGTCCACCACCTTCAACCCGAGCGGGTGGTACAACCCGGTGGCGAACCGTTGCCACGAGACGGTACCGGCCTTGTCGTCCACTTTCGCCAGCCAGACGTCGCCGTGGCAGGTACACATCGCCACGCGGCCGTCGGGCAGGAAGTCGAGGCCGGTGCAGAAGAACAGGGCGTTGAACTTGTTCTCGTAGGGGATGGTGAGAGTATCCACCGCGAACGGGCCGGACTCGTCGCCCTTCACCAGCTTGGTTTCGATCGGCTTGCCCCAGCGGGGTTTGCCGGGCTTGACCAGGCCAGTCACGGCTTCAGTTTCGAACTGTTTGGTCTCGCCGTAGGTCGTGGTCAGCGTCTGTTCGACCTGCTTGGCAGGAAACTGGTGGGTGCGTGTGTCGTCGATTCGCAGGGTCAGCGGCTTGTCGGTCGCTTCAACGCGGACCGAACGCACCATGTAGTTGTTAACCAGCCGGACTGTGTCCAGCACGCCCACTCCGTTGACCGTGTAGCTGAACACCACCCGGTCGCCGTTCAGGAAGTGACCACGATACTTCACTTGCTCGGCGGGGAGCGGGGCGGTCGCGCGCTGGACGACAGGGAACTTGCCAGTCGTGTCGGCCCAACCGGCGGCAGGTGAAGTGCTGAACACCAACTTCGCCCCGGTCGGCATCGTCGGCGTGTTCAACAGGGCGAACCGGCGGGGCGAGTGCTGGAGGTGCCCGCCAGTCCAACCAGCCGCCATTCGCATCGTCGCGCGGTCGAAGATCACCGTGCCGACGTTTTTCCCGTCGGTCAGCTTCACCGCCGTGCCCTTGTAAGCGAGGTGGGTCGTCTGCTTCACCACCTGCCGGTTGACGATCACATCGGTGGTCAGGCCGAAGGTGGCGTTGAATGCCGGGCCGGTGTCCATCTTCAGGAAGCGGGCGTCGTCCCACTGCGGGTCGGTCATCTTCTCCCACGGCTCGCCCTTGCCGACCGCCGGCCGCGGGGTCCAGTCCATGATGTCGAACTTGGGCGGGTCGGCGGGTTTCGGCTGTTGTTGGGCGAACACGGCGGCGGGGAAAAGGGCGAAGAGCGCGAGCAGATGTCGCATGGCGGGAACCCGGCGGGAGGAAGGGGCATCTTCCGTGATGCCCGCCGCCGACGCAACAGGAAGCCGTCAGTCCCGCCTCTGGTCGAACGCCTCCTGCACGTCCACGTCGTTCAGCAGCACCATCAGCCAGATGGCGCCGACCGGGCCGAGGAGGCTCGGCACGAGGGCCAGCCACACGCTGGCGGGGAAGTTGCACATGAACCCGATGACGAGCAGGGCGATGACCGACAGCCCGCCGAGGATGCCGCCTGCGACGGCCAACCCCCGCGCCCGCCGCCGCAGCAGGGCGATGCCGCCGGCCAGTTGCAGCCCGCTGAACGCGAACACGAACAGCAGCGGCACCCCGGCACAGATGCCGAACGAGATGAGCGTGACCGCCGCCCCCGGCCCGGCCCCGGCACCCGTGCCGGTCGCCGCGAACTGGGCGGCGACGAACCCTGCACTGCCCAGGAAGGTGATCACCCCGCCGAGGGTCATCAGCAGGCCGGGCAGCAGGCACTTCCGCCGCGCCGCCGCCCAGGACTCCTCCGTCTGCTTCTCCTCCTCCGCCTCGTCCTCTTCGGTCAGGTCCGGGCCGTACCGCTCCGCCCGCCGGCGGTACTTGTCGTCCGGGTCGCGGTCGATGTCGTCGTCCGGGTCGTACTCGTCGTCGTCGCGGTAGCGGCGGGGCATGGGAAGTCCGGGGGTTTGAGTCTCGCCATTGTCCGCCCCGCCCGTCCCCGCTCAACCCGTCCGGCGGATTTTTCTTGCGTCCGCCCACTCCG
>CAYMHO010000368.1:4808-6358 GCA_964390195.1 uncultured Fimbriiglobus sp.
CCGCCCGTCCCCGCTCAACCCGTCCGGCGGATTTTTCTTGCGTCCGCCCACTCCGCGACCGAAACTTCTGAGAACCGGCCCGGTTGAATATGAGACGGCCTACCCTCCCGCCTGCCGGCACGTTGCGAACGGACCCGCCAATGACACGCCGAACTCTTCTCGTTGTCGCGGTTTGCGCCGTTTTCCCCGTCGTGTCGCTGGCTGTCGATCTGCCTACCGGCGGCAAGGTGGAGAGTGTCGATTTCGAACGGCACGTCATGGGGTTGCTGTCAAAAACCGGGTGCAACGCCGGTTCGTGCCACGGCAGCTTCCAGGGGAAGAACGGGTTCCGCCTGTCGCTGTTCGGGTACGAACCGAACGCCGACCACGCCTGGATCACCCGCGACAACCTCGGCCGGCGGATCGACACCGTCAACCCGGACCAGAGCCTGTTCCTGATGAAGGCGGCCGGCAAGATGCCGCACGACGGGGGGATGCGGTTCGGTCACGAGAGCTGGCAGTACAAGATCTTCCGCGAGTGGATCGCCGCCGGGGCGAAGCACACCCCGGGGTCGGGCGCGATCAAGGAGTTGACCATCTCCCCGCCCGACTTCGCCGTGCTGGGGGATTCCAAGCCGGTGCAGGTGAAAGTGACGGCCGCGTTCGCCGACGGGTCGAAGGAAGACATCACCCCGTTCTGCGACTTCAAAATCTCCGACGACGCGGTGGCCAACCTGACCCCGCTCGGCCAACTGACCGCCCGCACCCCCGGCGACGCCGGCCTGACCGTGCTGTACCGCGGGAGCGTGAAGGCCATCCGCGTGCTGGTGCCCGCCCCGAGCAAGCCGGGCGCCAAATACCCCGACCTGAAGGCCGACGGGTTCATCGACCGCGAGGTGTTCGCCAAGCTGAAACTGCTGAACATGGTGCCGTCCGACCCGTCGGGCGACACCGAGTTCCTGCGGCGGCTGTACATCGACGGCCTGGGCATCCTGCCCACCCCGGACGAGGTGCGGGCGTTCGTCAAGGACGCCGCCAAGGACAAGCGGGCGAAAAAGATCGACGAGGTGCTGAAACACCCGCTGCATGCGGCCGTGTGGGCGACCAAGCTGTCCGACATCACCGGCAACAACACGGTCGCCTTGGAGCAGCCGAACGGGCCGGCCCAGAACAAGCGGAGCCAGATGTGGCACGACTGGCTGCGGAAGCGGGTGGCCGACAACCAGCGGTACGACCAACTGGTGCGGGACATCGTCACCGCCACCTCGGCCGACGACATGAAGCCGGAGGAGTGGCTGGCGTTCGTCAAGAAATTGGACGAGCAACTGATCGCCGCCGACGGCAAGCCGACCGGCCCGGAGGCCGGGTTCGACTCCGAGTACAGGAACAAGAAGACGCTCGACCTGTTCTGGCGGCGGGCCCAGCAGGTGCCGATCGAGCAGTGGGGGGAGAAGGTGGCGGCCGCATTCCTGGGGGTGCGGCTGGAGTGCGCCCAGTGCCACAAGCACCCGACCGACCGCTGGACGCAGGACGACTACTGGAGCTTCGCCAACGTGTTCGCCCCGGTGGTG
>CAYMHO010000369.1:0-6348 GCA_964390195.1 uncultured Fimbriiglobus sp.
TGCCGTACCTGGCGAGCAGCATCACCGACTTCTGGCGGCGGTGGCACCTGTCGCTGTCCACCTGGCTGCGGGACTACCTGTACTTCCCGCTCGGCGGCAGCCGCGGCGGACCGGTGCGGACGTACTCCAACCTGCTGCTGGTGTTCGTCCTGTGCGGGCTGTGGCACGGGGCGGCGTGGCACTGGCTGGTGTACGGGCTGTACAACGGGGTGTTGATGGCCGTTCACCGCGTGTACGATCAGCAAGTGGGCGGGACCGGATGGCGACGCAGTGGGTGGTGGGCGGTGCTGGCCCACGCCGGCACGCTGTACCAACTGGTGCTCGGGCTGGTGCTCATCCGCATGACCAGTTGGGCCGGCGGGTGGACGATGTTCGGGGCACTGGTCGGGCTGACCCACGCCCCGACCGGCGAGGCGGCGTTCACCACCGTGCCGGTGCTGGTGTTCCCGCTGCTGACGCTCGGGGTGGCGGGCCACCTGTGGGCGCTGGTGCCGAAGGCGGGTTGGCTCGACCGCCTCGCCCCGCTCCGCGGGTTCGTGTACGCCGCCGCGGTGGTGCTGCTGGTCTGCCTCGGACCCGGTGCCACCCAGAGCTTCATCTACATCGCGTTCTGACGTACTCCGCACCCTCCGGGTGCGGTTCGGAGCCGCACCCGGAGGGTGCGGAGTACATTCCCGATGCGCGAACTCCGCTGGCTACTGCTCGTGTTCGCCCTGTGCCTGCCCATCGTGCTTCTGGTCACGCAGGTGTGGAAGCCGTGGGCCAGCGGCGGGCCGCAGGCGACTCCCCTGGCTGTGCCGACCGGCGACCAGGAGGTCGCCTGGATTCACACCACCACCAACGCCGCCACCTGGGAGCGATTCGTGACGGGGGTGGTTCGCTCCGCGGCCGACGTGCCCGGTCTGAGCGTGGACGACTCGCGGGCGTTCCTCGAATCGACGACCGCTGTCCCCGAACTCGTGCTGTCGCGGAGCGGACACCCCGGCAAGCTGCACGTCCGCTGGTACAAGCTGCAGAGCGAAGTGAGCACCGCCGACTGGGTGAAGGCGCTCGCCGCCCGCACCCCCGCCCCGCTGGCTGTCATTGGTGGCGGCAGCACCGACCGGGCGATTCAACTGGCGGAGGCGATGAACGAGCAGGCGGAATGGAAAGGCGACCGCCCGCCCCTGCTCATCACCACCGCCACCGCCGACCTGGACAAGTCGGACGTGCCCGGCGGGGTACCACTGGTCGACCTGTACGACGACCGCACGTTCCGCTTCTGCTTCACCAACAGGCAGATGGCCGAGGCGGTGGTGCGGTTCGTCTTTGACGGCCCGGACGACCGCCTGCGGCCGCCGGCCGACGCCCGCGTGGCGGTGGTGAAGGTGGCGTGGGACGACGACCAGTTCTCGATGGACCTGCGGGACCAGTTCACCGCCGCCCTCGCCCGCCGCTTCCCGGCCCCCGGCAAGCTGGCCGTACTCGACAACTCGACCATCCCCTTCAGTGTGGGCGGGTACATGACCCCGAACCCGCGGGAACGCGACGTGGCCGAGTTCGTGACCGACCGCCTCCGGACCGTCCCCGACGGGCGGGTGCTGCTGGTGCTCCCGAGCACCACCCAGCCCGCCCGACGGCTGTTGCACGCGGTCGTCCAGGCCGACCCGCGGAACGCCGGCAAACTGGTCGTTATCACCGGGGACGGCCTGCCGCTGAACGCCGTCCTGCGGGACGGCGAGTTCGCCTGGCCGGTGTCCGCCCTGCCCGTCCCGCTGGTGTTCTTCGCCCACAACAACCCGGTGGCCTGGGACCAACCCGGCACCGCCCCGCCGAACTACGCCTTCCGCTCCCCGAACGGGACCGAGGAAGAGATGCACTTCGGCGAGCTGGCGAAGGTGCTCGCGACCGCCTGCTTCCCGGCGAACAAGCCGCCCGCCACCCGCGGGGACGAACTGATCGCCCGGCTGAAGGAGCGGACCGACTTCTTCGACCCGAACGGCGAGCGGAACGCCAACGCCGGCGAACACGTCATCGTCGTTTCACCGGGTGCGAAGCCGACGCTGAGTGTGTGGCGGCAGGGGGCGCAGGGGTCGTGGGAGCGGGTGCCGGGCACGCCCATCCCGCTGGCCGTCGGCCGGGAGGACCGCCAGTGACCGACACCGAAACACTTCCCATCCCCCCACCCGAACAGCGGGTGGGCTGGTGGCGGACGACCGCCAAGTACGCCTTCGGTCTGGCCCCCTTCGTGGTGGTGTGGGTGGTGCTGGTCGGCTGGCTGGCGGCACTGCTGTCGTCGAGGGCCGACTGGTCGGACGAGTCGGACGACGCCCTCATCCGCGAGTGGCTGGAGGAGGCCCGGCCGTTCCGCAAGAGTTTGCCCGAGGTGATCCGCGAGTACGCCGCCCGCGGGGATGACCCGACCGGCCCGGACAAACGGGCCGAGCTGGACGAGCAACTGCGGGCACTGGTCGAACCGACGCGGGCCTACGAGAGCAAGCTGCCGGGCTTCCCCATCATCTACAAGCTGGAGGTGATCCTCCCCGGCCCGCCGGCCGAGACGATCGCCTGGGAGAACCCCCTGCCCCGCCCGCGGCAGCAGAACCAGACCCGCCTCCGCGAGATCCCCCTCCGCCCGGTGCCCGGCCGCCCGGACATCGAGGTGCGGTGCGTTTACCAGATGCACGCCTTCGACAAGCTCCGCCGCCGCGAACAAGACCGCCGCCAGATCGGGCTGATCGCCCAGGGGGTGCTGGTGGTGGCGACGCTGCTGGCCGGGGTGTTCGTCTACCGCTTCCTGCGGCGGGAGGTGAACCGCGAGAACGCCCGGATTCAAGCGGCCGCCGAGAAAGAGCACAAGGAGCGGGAGCTGCTGGAAACGAAACTGGCGCAGCAGGAGGCCGAGCAGGCGAAGCGGGAACTGGACCGCAAGCTGCTGGAGCAACAGCTCGCCGCGGCACAACTGCAAACCCGCGCCGACGAGGCGGAGAAGTCGGCCCTGGAGATGAAGTCGCAACTGTACGCCAGCATCGGCATCATGGCCGGCAGCTACGCGCACAACATCAAGAACCTGCTGGTGCGGCCGAACGACCTGCTGCACCGGGCGATGGAGGCCGACGGGTTGCGGCCGGAGACGCAGTCGATGCTCGGTGAGGTGAAGACGACACTCGGCACGGTGACGGAACGCCTGCAACAGATCCTCCGCACCGTGCGGCGGGACACGGGCAAACCGGAACTCGGGCCGGTGGACCTGGCGGCGGTCGCCCGCGACACCGGCAAGACGTGGGCCGACATGGGCCGGGACAAGTGGAAGCTCCGCATCGTCGCCGTCGCCCCCGACACCCCGCTGGTGGTGAGAGGAGACCTGTCGCACCTTCAGCAGGCCATCGAGAACCTGATCTTCAACGCCCGCGATGCCACCTTCGAGATGCGGAACCACCTCCGCGAAGAGGCCCGGAAATCTTCACCCGAATTGCGGAAGCAGAAGCTGATCGACGCCGCCGGGTGGAAGGGCGATGTCACCGTGACCGCGAAGGCGGACGGGTCCGACGTCATCTTCGAGGTGCGGGACAACGGCATCGGCATGACCGACGCGGTGCGGCGGAACTGCCTGACCACCCACTTCAGCACCAAGCGGGACAACGCCATCTACGAGGGGTACAGCGCCGGCATGGGGCTCGGGTTGTCGTTCGTGGCGGTGGTGCTGGAGCACCACCACGCGACGCTGGAGATCGATTCCGCACCACTCCAAGGGGCCACGTTCCGCATCCGGTTCCCCGGAATTGGCGAGCGGCCCGGCTCTTCCCCGGCACCCACAGCACGTCCCCGGCGCCGTTGCCGTTGGCCACCCGGCCGAGCACGAACAAGTAGTCCGACAACCGGTTCAGGTAGATCAGCGCGTTCACGTTCACCGTCTCAGTTGCCATCAGCGTGACCACGCCCCGCTCGGCCCGGCGGCACACGGTGCGGGCCAGGTGAAGCCACGCCGCCGCCGGCGTGCCCCCCGGCAGGATGAAGCTCCGCAGCGGTTGCAGGTCGTCGTTCAACCTGTCAATCGCCTTCTCCAACCGCTCGTACTGGGCGGCCGTCACCCGCAGGCACTGGTCGGGGTTCTCGTTCTCGGTCGGCGGCACGCACAGGTCGGCCCCCAGGTCGAACAGGTCGTTCTGGATGGTCCGCAGCAGGTCGGCGTCGGGGCAGTCCGGGCAGTGCGCGGCGAGCAGGCCGAGGACGGCGTTCAGCTCGTCCACCTCGCCGTAGGCGGTCACGCGGGGAGAATCCTTGCTCACACGGGTGCCGTCACCGAGTCCGGTCTGCCCGCCGTCGCCGGACTTGGTGTAAATGCGGGAAAGGTAGACCATTTGGGGGACTCCGTGTGGGCGAACCCGGCCCGGCTGGTGCGGCGGGGGCCCAACCCGACCCCCCCACCCCCCGCCCGCGCGGGGGCGGGGGGGCGGGGCCCCACCCCCCCCCCCCCCCCCCCGGGCCGCGGCGGGGCCGGGTTCGCCGGGAACCTGTAGACTCTGGGCAACCCCCTATCCATAGTCACGCCCGGCCGGCGGACCACTTCGCCACAATTTCGCTGAACCGCACCGCCGATACAGCCGATACCAGACGCAGCAACGGAACCATCGGCTAGGTCGGTCGCCCCTCACCCTTCAGGAGTGGCGGCCGATTCCGGGGAGCGAAAGACTCGCCCCGGCCGTCGGTCGCCGACCGGACTCACGGAGGGGGAGTGACATGTCTCGGGTTCGACTCGCCACCCTGCTGCTCGCCGCCAGCTCGACGCTCTGCGGCACCGGCTGCCTGGTGCAGCCGTGGGTGTACGACCGCATGCAGAACGCCTACCAGTACGACAAGGACTTCAAGACGCCCATCCTGCCGCCGGTGCGGGCCGGTTTCCCGGCCCCGCGGTGCGAGGACCCGCCGACCGACGCCGAAGTGATGCGGGTGTTCAACGAGCGGCAGGTGCGGGGGGTACCGTACCTGTACGAAGAGTTCCAGGACGACCTGACCATCGTCAAGAACCTGGTGGTGGACAAGATCGACCCGCCCCGCTTCTTCCCGCTGGTGGGCATGGCCCAACTGCACCACTGCCACTGGGAGTGCGGGGTGTACTACAACGACCTGAAGCAGAGCAGCTACCCGTACCCGACGCACATCCGCAAGCCGAAGGTGGAAGTGATCTACATCGACAAGGACCACCTGCACCTGTACGTCGGCGAGAACCCGGACACCCAGCGGGACATGTTGCTGGAGATGACCAAGTGGCGGTAGTGCCACACCCAAGCCCCTCCGTCGTCTGAAGGGCGACCGCCGCCGCCCGGCCCGCAAGGGTCGGGCGGCGGTGTTTTTTCGTACTGTGGCATGCTGTTCTGAATCCGCTTGCGACTCCCCGTCCTGGGGGATAGCGTGGCGTATGGTTACCGCTCCGCTCACCCCACGGTCATACCATGGCGTCCGACAGCGAAGCCGATACCACCGAGCTGCCGATTGCCCACCACCCGGATCCCGAATTGCCCCCGGTGAAGGTGGAAGTGGATCTGCATGGGTTGTCCCACCGCGGGAGGGTGCGGCTGAACAACGAGGACTCGTTCCTGCTCAGCCGGTTCGGGCGGTACCTGGAGGTGGTGCAGTCCAACCTGCCCAGGGGGATGACGCCGGCGTGGGCGGACGCCCACGGGTTCGGGCTTCTAGTGGCCGACGGCATTGGGGGCAGCGAAGCCGGGGAGGAGGCGAGCCGCCTCGCCATCGCCAACCTGGTTCGGCTGGTGCTTGATACGCCCGACTGGATTATGCGGGTGGACGAACAACCGCTCCTCGACGAGGTGATGCGGCGGGCGGCCGAGCGGTACGAGCAGGTAGGGCGGATGATGGCGGCGGAGTCGCAGGCCAACCCCGCCCTCGCCGGGTACGGCACCACCCTCACTGTGGCGTTCGGGGTCGGCCGCGATCTGTTCGTCGGTCACGTCGGCGACTCCCGCGCGTATTTGTACCGCGACGGGCTGTTGGCGCAACTCACCCACGACCACACCGTCGCCCAGCGTATGGTCGATCAGAAGTACATCGACCGGGTGGAAGCGGCAGCCCAGCACCTGCGGAGCGTCCTCACCCAGTCGCTCGGCGATCACGGCCGGCCGATCGCTGCTGACGTGTCGCACATGCTGCTCCAGGACGGAGACTGCGTGCTCGTCTGTTCCGACGGGCTGACCGACATGGTTCCCGATGCGGTCATCGCCGCCGCCCTCGGGAGCGGGGTCGCCGCCCAGCCGACGTGTCAGACGCTGGTGGACCTGGCCTTGGCCGCGGGTGGGAAGGACAACGTGACCGTCGCCGTCGCCCGGTATCGGATCACTTGACCCCGAGTAG
>CAYMHO010000370.1:0-6335 GCA_964390195.1 uncultured Fimbriiglobus sp.
CTCCCCGCTGGGGAGGGGTCGCCGAGGGAACGCAGTTCCCCGGCGGGGGTGGGGTTGGGTGAACCTTGTGGCACACCCGGCCGTGGTTCGGTGTTGTGAGCGTTGCGTCGCCGGTATACCTTTCGTCCCCGTCGCATTCTCGCGGCGAGCCGAGGGGCGTATGCCGATCTCACCGGAACACCTGCCCGCCGAGTTGCACTACATCATCCCCCTCGCCGAACGGCACGGGACGGACGCGCGGGTGGCCCGGTTCGACCGCCAACTCGGCCGACACGTGCAGTACGCCGAGCGGTTGACGGCGGCGGACATCGAGCCGCTCCAGCGGCTGTACACCGAGATCGTCGCCAACGACCACGGCCCGGTCATCAACCGTTGGTACGAGTCTCACGCCGGCAAGGGGACGTGCCCACCAGAGACGACCTGGCCGGTGTACGGGCTGTTGTGTTTGTTCGCGCAACTCGGCCGGCGCGAAGTCCCCCCGTTCGATGACGGTGCCGTCCGCCCGAGCGGGTGAAGGTCGTCAGCCCTCACGCCCGCTTGGGCGTCGCGTTCAACTCTGCCGGTTCCCCGCTTGTGCCGGTTACTCAGATTCTCCCGTCTCGGTCGGGTGCGCGAGGTGCGCGGACTCTGCGCGCGGCGATTTCGGCTGAACCGCCCGGCGTGGCGTCGGCGCGGGGGCGTCCGTCCGGCAAACTAGCGACAGTCGAAAGGGATCTTGCCCCGCTGACGCAATCACACCCAGGACGTACTCCCCAGGCGAGGTGAAGGATGAGCTTCGTAACCCGTTTCGCGCCGGCACTGGCGGGGGCGGTCGGCCTGCTGGCCGCCGCCGACGCCGACGCCTTTCACTGCGGGATTTGCCGCTACCCGGCCCCGATTGTCGCCCCGGCGCAGTGCGCCCCGCCGGACCTCACCCCGCGGGTGCAGTATCAGACCGTCACCGAGTACGTGCAGGAGACGCAGTACCGGCCGGTGACTAAGACCGTGTACCAGCCGCAGACGTTCACCGGCACCCGCCCGGTGTACGACACCGTGACCGAGTGCGTGCCGTACACCACCACCCGCCCGGTGTACGAACCGCACGAGCAGGTGCAGACGTACACGGTGACGAAGCCGGTGTACGAGACGCACCTGCAGGAGCAGCGGTACACCGTCAACCGGCCGGTGGTGCGGGAGGTGGTCGAGCAGGTGCCGTACACCACCACCCGCCCGGTGTACGAGACGAACTACCGCGAGGTGAGCCGGACGGTGCTGCGGCCGGTGGTGCAGGAGCACTGCGAGCCGGTGCAGTACACGGTCAACCGGCGGGTGATGGAAACGCACATGCAGGAGCGGACGTACACCGTCAACCGCCCCGTGGTGCAGGAGTACCAGGAGTGCGTGCCGTACACGGTCAACCGGCCGGTGTACGAGCAGCACACCCGCGACGTGCCGTACACGACGTACCGGCGGGTGGTCGAGCCGTACACCGAGCAGATCCCGTACACCACCTACCACCCGGTGTACGAGCAACACGTGCGGGAGCACCGCTACACGGTCTACCGTAACGAAACGCAGACCTACGAAGAGCCGGTGAACTACACGGTCATGCGGCCGGTGTACGAGCAGCACACCCGGCAGGTGCCGGTGACGCGGTACCGCACCGAGACGGCCTACCGCACCGAGAACCGCGTGAACTACGTGGTCGAACCCGTCACCACCCAGCGGCAGGTGACGGTGGACTGCGGCGAGTGGCAGACGGTGGCCGACTTCGTGCCCGGCCCGGTGGTCACGCAGCGGGTGCAGATGCCCGGGCGGTGCGAGTTCGACCCGTGCACCTGCACCACCCGGTTCGTGCCTGGCGAGGTGGTGTGCCAGCAGGTGCAGTGCCCCGGCCGGACGGTGTGCAAGAAGGTGTACGTGCCGAAGACCGAGTGCCGGACGATCACCGAGACGCACTGCGTGCGGAAGGCGGTGTGCGAACAAGTCCAGGTGCCGTACTGCCACACCGTGCCGTACTGCGAGATGGTGTGCGTGCCGTACACCACCTGCCGGATGGTGCCCGAGACGTGCACCCGGATGGTGACGCGGACCCGCTGCTTCCGGGTGCCGGAAGAGAAGGTGTGCCAGATCCCGTACACCACCTGCCGGGTGGAAGCCCGCCAGCACGTGCGGTGCGTGACCAAGTATAACTGCTACGTGGTGCCCGAGCAGCACGTCCGCCAGGTGTGCTACACCACCTGCCGCATGGTGTCCGAAACGCACACCAAGATGGTCACCCGCCGGGTGTGCAGCTATGTCCCCGAAACCCGCACCGTGCAGTACCCGGTCACCACCTGCCGGATCGTGCCGGAGACGCACACCCGGTACGTCACCCGCCGCACCTGCCAGTACGTGCCCGAGACGTACACCCAGACCGTCCCGTTCACCACCTGCCGGTATGTGACCGAGCAGCACGTGCGGAACGTCTGCCGGCGGTACACGGAGATGGTGCCCGAGGAGTGCGTGCGGCACGTGCCCGTCCGCACCTGCCGGTACGAGTGCGAGCAGCGGCAGCGGGTGGTGCGGTACACCACCTGCCGGCTGGTGACCGAGCAGCACGTGCGGCACCAGACCCGTACCGTCTGCCGGATGGAGGAGTACCAGTACTGCCGGATGGTGCCGCAGACGGTGTGCGAGATGCAGGCGTACACGGTGTGCCGGCCTGTCACCCGGTGCGTGCCGGTGTGCGTGCCCACCACCTGCCCGTGAGCCGAGTCGGACGGAGCCAACTCTCCCCACAGCACCCGCCCTCACCGGCGGGTGTTGTGCTTTTCCGGGGTGTGCGGTTCGTAAAGTAACACTCCCACCAGTGAGGGCGTCATGCTCCGGGTCGGCGCGGTCAACTACCTGAACACCAAGCCCCTCATCGAGGGGCTGACGGAGTTCGCGCCGACCGTCCGGCTGAGCCTGGATTTGCCGAGCCGGCTGGCCGACCAGATGGCGGCGGGGGAGTTGGACGTCGGGCTGATCCCGGTGGTCGAGTTCTTCCGGGCGAAGAACTACAGCATGGTGCCGGGGTGCAGCATCAGCAGCCGCGGGCCGGTGCTGAGCGTGACCCTGTTCAGCCGCGTGCCGTGGGACGAGATCCGCAGCGTCAGCCTGGACGAGGGGAGCCGGACGAGCGCGGCACTGACGAAGGTGCTGCTGACGAGCCCGGTTAGCCGCGAGCCAACGGCGAGCGAGCCCGACGCCGAACGCGCGCGCCCTTGGCTCGCGGCAAACCCGGTGGACGACCACCCCCCGCCCCACACCCCCCACCCCCACCACCCCGCGACTGACGCCGTCCTGCTCATCGGCGACCGGGCGATGAAGGCGTGCCTGCCGGGGTTCGAGTTCAGCTACGACCTGGGCGCCGAGTGGTTCGACCGCACCGGCCTGCCGATGGTGTTCGCCGTGTGGGCGGTGCGACCGGGCGTCGATCTGGGCGAAGCCGAGCACGCCTTCGTGAAGGCCAAGCGGTTCGGCCTGAGCCGGGCCGGGGTCATCGCCGAACGGGAAGCGAAGCTGCTCGGCCTCGACCCCGGTTACGTCCGCCGGTACTTCGACACCATCATCCGGTACGACCTGGGCGAACCCGAACTGACCGGCCTGAAACGCTACCACCAACTGACCGCCGCACTCGGCCTAACCCCGGAGGGGGTGGACCTTGTCCGCTACCATCGACCACATCCTGAACAAAGCCGTTGACGGCGAACGCCTCACCCGCGCCGACGGCGAAGCGCTGATGGCGTGCCGCGACCTGCACAAGCTGGGTCGCGCCGCCCACGCCGTCGCCATGCGGCTGCACCCGGAGCCGTACCGCACCTACAACATCGACCGCAACGTGAACTACACGAACGTGTGCGCGGCGGTGTGCGACTTCTGCGCCTTCTACCGCAAGTCCGCCGACGCCGACGCCTACGTGCTGCCTCGCGAGGAACTGTACCAGAAGATCGAGGAGACGATCGCCCTCGGCGGGAATCAGGTGCTAATGCAGGGTGGCATGCACCCGAGTTTGAAACTGGAGTGGTACGAGGAGTTGCTGTCCGACCTGCGGGCGAAGTTCCCGACTGTGAACCTGCACGCGTTCAGCCCGCCGGAGCTCTGGCACTTCCACAAGATCAACAAGCTCCCGCTCGAAACTGTGCTGCGGCGGCTGAAGGACGCCGGCATGGGTAGTCTGCCGGGCGGCGGCGGCGAGATCCTGGTCGACCGCGTGCGGAAGGAGTTGACCAAGAACAAGGCGCTCACCGACGAGTGGCTGGAAGTCACCCGCGTGTGGCACCGGCTGGGCGGGAAGGGCAGCGCGACGATGATGTTCGGGCACATCGAGACGGAAGCCGAACGCATCGAACACCTCGACCGCATCCGGCAGGTACAGGACGAGACCGGCGGGTTCACCGCGTTCATCTGCTGGACCATGCAACCCGGCCACAAGATGAGCCACTTCACCGAGGTGGGGGCGTTCGAGTACCTGCGGACGCAGGCCGTCGCCCGGCTGTACCTGGACAACGTGCCGAACATCCAGTCGTCGTGGGTGACGCAGGGGGCGAAGATCGGGCAGGTCGCGCTCTTTTATGGCGCGAACGACATGGGCTCGCTCATGATCGAGGAGAACGTCGTCGCGAGCGCCGGCACGGTCCATTGCCTGACGCTCGAGGAAATCCGCAACTCGATCCGCGACGCCGGCTGGGAGCCGCGGCAGCGGAACGTCTTCTATCGGCTCATCGACGAGAAGCCGCTCCCGGCGTCGCGCTCGTTGCCGATCGCCCCCTGAACCGGACAATGACGGTCATTCGCCTCCGGGGGCCGACATGGCCGATTCGCTCGACATCGACGAGATGCGCGCCACGCTGGCGCGCGTGTCCATCTATCGCAAGGTCCAGGAATCGGTGCGGAACACGTCCGGGAACACGATCTTCGGCGGCATCATCTACCTCGGCTTCGGCTACTACCTCCACAACGCGCTCGGCGGCCTCAATCCCCTCGTCATCGCCATCTTCGTGTTGGGCGCCGGCGAAATCCTCGTCGGCCTCATCAAGCGCGTCGCCCCGATGCCCGAATGCATCCTGTTCGACGCGATCATCGAATTCGCCTTCGTCGCCTACCTCGTCTATCGCAACACGAACGGGTTCGCCGTCATCCCCCAGAAGCCCAGCCCGTTCTTCGTCATCGTCTCGCTCTGGGCGACGTACAACGGTTTCCAGCACCTGCGCTACTACCTGCACCTGCGGTCGATCTTCACGGAGCGCCCGACCCGCGAGCACATCGCCTACGTCGACGACCTCGCGCGCGAGATCGAACTGGCGCAGCCGGCGAGCGATCCCACGGCCCTCGACGTGCCGACGAAGCCGGCGCTGCAGATCAAGATGATGGGCGACGTCGCCCTCATCCTCGAATCGTCCAGCCGCGAGCTGTTCCTCTGCTCCCGCCGGGAACTCGACCTCGAACGCGACGGCGACCGCGTGCGGCTGACGATCCTGCGCGAGGAGTATCCGCCCTGCCCGATCGACGAGGATTCGTGGCGGAACTACGAGACGTGGAAATCCGCCGGCTGAGCGACCCCCATGATCGAAGTCGAAGGCCTGACGAAGCAGTTCCGCGGCGGCGCCGTCGCGGCCGTGGACGACCTGAACTTCTCCGTGAAGCCCGGCGAGGTCTTCGGCCTGCTCGGCCCGAACGGCGCGGGGAAGACGACGACGCTGCGGATGCTCTGCACGGTCTTGAAGCCGACCGCCGGGTTCGCCACCGTCGCCGGGCACGACGTCGCCACCGAGGGGCAGCGCGTCCGCGAGAAGATCGGCTTCCTGTCCGCCAACACCGGCGTCTACGACCGGATGACCGCCCGCGAGATGGTGGAATATTTCGGCCGACTCTACGGTCTCGCCGGCGCCGCGCTCGAATCGCGGATCGACTCGCTGTTCGCCACGCTGCAGATGAACGACTTCCGCGACGTGGTCGGCGGCAAGATGAGCACCGGCATGAAGCAGAAGGTGTCGATCGCCCGCGCCCTCGTCCACGATCCGCCCGTGCTCGTCTTCGACGAACCGACCAACGGCCTGGACGTGCTGGTGCAGCGGGCCGTGCTGCAGAGCGTCGCCGCCCTGCGCGGGCAGGGGAAGACGATCCTCTTCTCCACGCACAACCTCGCCGAGGTGACGAAACTCTGCGACCGCGTGGCCATCATGGCGAAGGGCAAGATCGCCGCGATGGGCACGCTCGCGGAGCTGCGGACGCAGCACGGACAAGACGACTTGGAGGAGATTTTCTTCGGGCTGGTGGGTTAGCCCGCATATTTCACGGGTGTATCCCCTTTAGGTCGGTCGCGGGATCGT
>CAYMHO010000371.1:0-6329 GCA_964390195.1 uncultured Fimbriiglobus sp.
CAGGTCGGGCAGCCCGTCCCGGTCGATGTCCCCGGCCGCCACCCGCACCCCGCCGCCGAACCCGCTGGCGAACGGCTGCCGCTCGAACTTGAACGCCCCCGTCTCCGCGTCGTAGGCACGAACGAGTGGCGGAACACCCGATGACGTACCCACGAACATGAACGGGAGTGGGAGCGGTCGGCCCGTGGGCACCACCCGCTCCTCCAGCGGGAGCAGGCCGAGGCGGACGGGCAAGGACGCGGGCGGCGGTGGGGGTGAGGTGAACCCGGCCGGGCGGCCGAGCAGGTGATCCCACACGCGAGTGAGGGCCGACCAGACGGGGCGGGCGAACGGGGGGCGACTCATGGGCGACTCCCGGTCCTCACACCGCGTCCGGCGGGCGAGGGGCGAGACGGGCCGGTTCGCCTCGTGCGAACCTCGCGGTCGGAACTGTCAGCCACACCGAAAGCGACACGCGCACAACAGAAGTCAGTGTGAGACTGATCACGCGTGCGGTGCTATTTGCTGAGGGGAAATTACAGGCGACTGACGGAATTTGCAATAGGATATTCCGACACAGACGGAAAATTCGGCAGTCACCGACTCCCCGTTTCCGTCGCCGTACACCGCCGCAGGGACTCCCCGCCGTCGGGTGTGGTCGGCGCTCGCACGGGTGACCGACCGCGGAAAAGCCTGCAATCGCAGGCCGAATCCTCACGAACCTGCCCCACCGTCGCGGGCACCGAATCGGGCTACCTGCCGGATTGCAATCCGCCCTCGCACGTGGACACGAATTCCGGACATTTTTCCGAGATCGTTCCGACGGCCGCCCCCCGAACTCGTCCGGGAGGGGGGCGCCGAGGGTGGGGCGTGGTGAAAAGTGCGAGCGGACAGGGGTGTAGACCGCGGGGCCAGCCGCGCAGAAACTCGCCGGAGTTTTGAACACTTCATGGGGGGAGGGGGCAACGCGTCCGGCTGGACTGACCCGGAGGCCGCGTGGGTCGTCGCACGCAGACTGTCACGGTCCCCACACGGGGGGAGGGGGGAGTGAAAAGTGTCCGCCTTCGCTGCCGCAGACCGGATGGGGACCGGCACGCGAAACATGTCAATTCCCAAAAAGGGCCGGTCGCCGCCCGCGAGGAGAAGGGGGCGGAATCTCTGGCGGTCGAACCGGGACACCCCACGGTGTCGCACACAACCCCCGCGAAATTCGGGAGTGGGGGCCGTGCGGGTCCGGCGTCCCCGGGCCGGCGGGTCGCCTCTTGACAAGAAGTGTTCTGGTGTCAAGTATAGTGGTCATCCGTATATTTCCCTCCCCACCCCGCACTGGCCATCATGAAACGCCACTTCCACCCGCGGGCGGTCCTCCGCCACCTGCCCGCCGCCCTCCTCCGCCGGTTTTGCGAGGGCGAGCAACTGGACCTGGACATCGATCCGGCGGAGGCCGAGGTGGACGTGGAGGCGGTGTTCGCCGGCTGGCTCGGGCTGCCCGACCGCCCCCGACGCCAGTTCGAGTGGATGCTCCGCGAGGTGGACGACATGGCCGACCCCGTCGCCGTCCGCCTGCTGGCCGAGGAGGCGGTGTTCCAGAGCGCCCCCCTGCCCGCCGACCTGGACGCCACCTACGGGCTGCACGCCGTCGTCCTGTGGGCGTGGCTGAACCGCCCGACGGTGTTCCACCACGTCCGCCTGCTCCGCCGGGCCGACCTCCTCCCCGGCCGCTACTGGCACCGCTCCACCGGCCTCCCGGCCGAGCCGCCCGACCACTCGCCGGAGGTGCTCCAGGACCTGAAGGTGGGGGTGGGCGAGTACCTCCGCCGCGAGCAGGGGCGGGCGCAGCGGTGCTCGCTCGAGTACCACGAGCGGGGGACGGGCGAGCGGTACTACTTCCTCTACCCGGACGACTACACCCGCACCCACGTCGGGCACGACGAGTTCGGCAAGCTGCACCGCATCCCGGTCAAGCCGGCGTTCGAGGTGGTGTTCGCCTTCGACCCGGCGGCCGGCACCCTGGACACCTACTGCCCCGGCCCGAAGGCGGTGCGGCAGGACCTGGAGGCGCGGTTCTGCGACCTGGTGGTCGGGGCGTACCCGGCCGACCGACCGCCGCACGACCCGGCGTTCGAGCTGAACGCCCTGCTCGCCCCCAACTTCCGGTTCGCCACCGACCCGGCCGACGGGGTGAGCGAGGTGCGGGTGAAGCGGGCGCGGGTGGCCCTGCCGAACACCCGCCGGCGGCTGGTGCTCGAACCCGACCCGGACCGCCCGCCGGCCGACCTGTACGCCTTCTTCGACGAGACCCTGCCGCCCGACCGATACCCGCGGGAGTTGCTCAACGTCACCGCCGCCACCCTGGTCATCACCTACCAGGGCGGGGGCGGGGACCGCCCGCGGACGCTCACCTTCGATGTCACCTACCCGAACTCGTGCAGCCTGAAGAGCGAGGCCGACGACCGGCGGGCGCTGGGCGAGCGGTGCCTGCGGCGGTGGGGGATCGCCCGTGCCTGACCCGCTCGGCTGGGTGCTCTCGCTGGCCGAGTGTGCCGCCCCGGTGGCGGCGGCCGACGACCTGGCGCGAGCCGGCATCGACCCGCAGCCCCTGGTGGATGCCGGCCTGCTGGCCGAGGCCGAGCCGGCGGGGGCGGTGGCGTGCGACGGGTGCGGCCGCGACCACGTCGAGCCGGTGCGGTGGCGAAGTGATGCCGACCCCCCGCACCCGTACCTCCACTGCCTGACGGCTGGGGTGGTGCCGGTGGACCCGGCCCGGCTCGCCCGCTGGTGGGTGAACCCGGACGCTCTGGCCGTCGCGCTGTCGGCCGCGGTCGGCCCGTCGGGGGGGGTCGGCGAGCGGCTGGCCGGGCGGGTGTGGCACCTCGGACCTCTCGCCGACGGCCGGGTCGGGTGGCTGGTGGCGGGCTGGCGGGGCGAGACGGGACTGGCCGACCGCGCGCCCGAGGTGCTGCGGGCGAACGCGGTGGTGTTCGTGCCGTCCGCCCTCCCCCCGCCCGTCGTGTGGGGGCGGGACGCCCCGCCGCTGGTGATCCCGGTGAGTCGGGTGCTCGACCGATCCGCGGCGGGGCTGGCCGTGGACCTCCCCGCGCTGGCCCGGTGGCTCACCGCGTCGGCAGCGCCCCCGCCGGCCGTCGCCGACCCGTCGCAAGGGCGGTTGGCGACCCCGCCCCTGCCGGCCGATTCGGAAGCCGACTCACCGACCGTACTGACGGGTTCCCCGATCGCTGACGGCCCGGTGGCGTCGGCGGTGTCCATCCCGCCGGGCGCCCGCTGGGAAGACCTGTGCTTCCACATCGAGGCGGACACCCTTCGCGTCCAGGCGGACGGGGTGGACCGCCGGCTCACCTTCGCCGAGGCGGGGTTCGCCGACCGCCGGGCCGGGACCGACGACGCCCCACGGCCGAACAACGCCTGGCACCTCCTCACCCGCCTGGCCCGCCGCCGCGGGGTGCTCGGCACCGGCGACCACATCGACACCAAGCCGACCGCCCTCCGTCGCGCGATGGCCGACCTCGGGCGGCGGTTGCGGGCACTGACCGGGCTGACCGGCCCGCCGTTCCGGTCGGGTCGGGGGAAGGCGTACCGGGCGCGGTTCGCCGCCACCGCGACCGGAGCGGTCCACCCGCCGCCGGTCGGGGCCACCTGGGACCACCTCACCCTGACCGAACTGTCCGCCACCCAGGTGGAGGTGCGGTTCGAGGCGGACGGGGTGACGGTGCTGGGCGGCGAGGCGGCGGTGGGCACGGCCGAGTTCTCAGCCCGGTACGAGTGGGCCGATCTGGCACTGCCGCCGGCGGTCGAGACGGCCCTCCGCGCACTCCTCCGCGGCCGGCGGTTGCCCGCCGACAGCCCGGCGGTGACACCGCTCGCCGACGCCCTCCGCCGGTTCCTGCCGCTGGCGGGCGAGCCGTTCGTTCTGCGAGCCGGGCGGTGGGTGCCGCGGTTCGACGCCCGATCCGCCGTCCGCGACTCCGGTGTGTGATCGATCACACACCCAGCGAGCACAGCTCTCCCACTTCGGCGCTTTTTCTCCCGCCAGTCGCCCGACCGAACGCCCACCGAGCAAAACACTTCCGTCGTCCGGCGACCCGTCGCCCGGCAAGTCAGCCCGTCGGGTGTGATCGCTCACGGGCATTGGGCATCCGCCCGCAGCCGACGCCGGTTCCCCGGCACCCGCCACCATTCCCTCGCACGGGGGCGGGTGACAAACACGCGGAGTCCGGAAAATCCCGCGAGTGCGGCAACGGCGGGTGCGGTGTGATGCCGGCCGACCGCCGGCGGGTGCGGGCGTGTGACGTTGACACACTCGTCAACAACGAGCGCAGCGGGAGGGCACACGATGGGCGGGCTGGGGAGCGGGCGGTGGGGGTGGCACCGGAAGAAGTCGCGGGCGGAACACTGCCGCTGGTTCACCGTGGCCGAGGTGATCGGCCAACACCCGCCGGTTGCCGGTCGAACCGGCAAACTGGTGTGGCCGGCGGTCGCCGGGGTCGAGTCGGCCCTGGCGTTCGCCTTCACCGATCCGCACACCCTCACCCTCGCCTACGGGTGGGGGACGGGGGCCGACCGCAAAGAGTTCACCTACCCGCTCGCCCTGGTCGCCCTGCCCACCCCGAACGGCGGCACCCGCTACCTGGCCCGCTGCCCGCTCACCGTCAACGGGGTGAGGTGCACCCGCCGGGTGGCCAAGCTGCACCAGCCGCCCCGCTCGCCGTACTTCGGCTGCCGCTTCTGCCACGACTTGACGTACTGCTGTCGGCAGGCGCACGACCCCCGCGTGTCGGCGATGCTCCAAGGCGGCCCGGACCGCCTGCTCGAACTGGCCGACAATCCGGCCGGCCTGCCCGTGCCGATGCTCGGCCTGATCCTGTCCGCCCTTTCCGAGTGGGAGCGGCGGAGCGAGAAGGCGATGAAGCGACTCGAACCCAAACCCCCACCCCACCGGAGGAAGAAGAAATGACCACCGCGACCCAGAAGACCACGCCGCCGATGGACGCCCCGCCGCTCCCGCTGCTCATCGACATCCACACCCTGGCCGCCCTGCTCACCCGCTCGGTGGCCAGCCTGGAGCGGGACCAGGCGGCCGGCCGCCTGCCCGCCCCGGTCAGAATCGGAGGGTCTAAAAAGTGGCGCCGCTCGGACATCGAGGCGTGGGTGGCCGCCGGCTGCCCGGCCCGCACCCCGACCGCCCGCAAGAAGTGACTTCCACCACCCGCCCGGAAACGCCGCGGGCCGACCCGGACCAGGGGTCGGCCCACCAGCGCGGCGACGCCCGGCGTCACCGGAGAACAGCACCGATGGATGATACCCAACCGCCGCCCGCCCGCCAACCGTTCCTGTCCGACGCCCACCGCGCCGAGTTGGCCGCGTCCGCCGTCCCCGCCGAGTACGCCCTGGCCGCCGGGGTGTACACCGAACCCGACCCGGCCGCCATCGGAAAACTGCTCGGGTGGAACGGGCCGGCCCGCGGGGGCGGGCTGGTGTACCCGTTCGTTGACGCCGACGGCCGCCCGACCGGGTACGCGCGGGTGAAGCCCGACCGCCCCCTGCCCGACCGCTCGAAGCCGGGCAAGGTGCGGAAGTACGAGGCCCCGAAGGGGCAGCCGAACCGCCTGTACCTGCCCCCGCTCACCCGCACCGTCCTGGCCGACCCGACCGCCCGGCTGGTCGTCACCGAGGGGCTGAAGCAGCCGCTGGCGGCCGACGCCGCCGGGTTCCCGTGCGTCGGCCTGGCCGGGGTGTGGTGCGGGCTGCGGCCGAAGGCCGAGACGCCCGGCCGCCGCGAGCTGCTGCCCGACTGGGCCGCCGTCCCGCTCGCCGGCCGGGCCGTGGTTCTGGCGTTCGACTCGGACGCGGCCACCAACCCGAAAGTGCGGGCGGCCGAGCGTGCGACGGCTCGGGCGCTGGTCGACGCCGGGGCGGTGGTGACGGTCGCCCGCCTGCCGGCGGCGGCCGACGGCACCAAGCAGGGGGTGGACGACCTGCTCGCCCGGTGCGGTCCCGAGGCGCTGGCCGCCGTGCTCGCCGCCGCCACACAACCCGACGGCGGTTCGCCCGGTGGCGGTCCGCCCGGCCTGCTGCCCCCGGACCCGGACGCCGAGGGGGCCGGCGGGCGGGCGGTGATCGACCTGGGCACGGACGAGTTCCGGGTGAACGACGAGGCGGCCGACGCGCTCGGCACCGACCCGGACGTGTACCAGCGGGGCGGGGTACTCGTCCACGTGCTGCCCACCCCGCCCCCGCCGGTCGAGGAGGTGGTCCGCCCGCCGGCCGGCGGGACGGGGGTGCGGGAGCTGGTCAAGCCGCTCGTCCGCGACCGCCTCACCCGCGCCGCCCGC
>CAYMHO010000372.1:0-6300 GCA_964390195.1 uncultured Fimbriiglobus sp.
CTTGCGTCACGCCCCGCCCGTTGAAACTACTGGGAAGCGTGAACTCCAACCCCGCCCGGTCGCACGAGTGGTTCGGGTGCCGCCCGGCAGGCGGCACCTACCTCGGCCGGTCACTTCACCACGGGTGACAGATCCCAAACGCCGACGGTCGAGGTGTGATCGACCCGGATGACTTCCTGGCGGGTGTCCCACTGCTGCCCTTGTCCGGTGAACCCGCCGGGGACTGCCACCCGCGG
Source organism: uncultured Fimbriiglobus sp. (assembly GCA_964390195.1). Classification (GTDB taxonomy): domain Bacteria; phylum Planctomycetota; class Planctomycetia; order Gemmatales; family Gemmataceae; genus JALHQU01. The sequence goes on from CAYMHO010000372.1 coordinate 237, forward strand.
ACCCAGCACGTCCTTCTGCTCCCGCTCGACGATCAGCAGTTCATACCCGTTCGGGGCGAACGCCCCGCTGGCGTCGGCGTACGCTCTCGCCCACCCCTTCACCTCAGCCCCGACCTTCAGGTCCCACACCGTCAGCCGGCTCCCTTCGTGGGTGCTGATGTTGGCGAACAGTAGCCGGCCGCCCGTCGAGAAGGCGTGACCCTGCCCGCTCAGTTGGTCGCCCTTCGCCAACTCCGGCCCCGGCTCGCCCGATTTGGCGTCGAGCACCACCAGCGACGAGGAGGTCTGGTACGACACTTGTGGCGGGCGACCGCCACCGCCGCCCCTCGCGCCGCCCGGTGCGAACGGGTTCCCGCCACCACCGCCGAACCCGCCGGGTACGCCGCCGCCGTCCTGCCGTACGACGAGCGTCGGCTGGCGGAACAACACGCGGTCGCCGTCCGGGGAGAGGAGGAACTCGCCGATCCCGTCCGGGTCGGGTTTGACTGGCAGCTTCCGCTCCCACACCTGTTTGCCGCCGTCCGGCTCGCGGCAGGTGACGACCGTTTCCCCTTCGGTGTGGACGGCCAGGTACAGGCGGCCGGTGCGGGGGTCGATGGCGCTGCCGGCGTAGCGGTCCTGGGACAGGTCGGCGAACGCCACTTTTTGCACCACGTCGCCGGTCTTGCCGCTCATCCGCAGAAACTGGGGGATGTATTCGACACCCCGGCGGCCCTGGTTCGGGTTAGCGTTCGCCGCCGGGCGGGTCGTCATCAGGGTGGCGAACACGCTCCCCCCGTCGGCCGACACCGTCAAACCGTGCGGGTTGTCCGCCTCCAGGTCGATCACCCGGTCGGCCTTCGGTTCGCTCCCTGCGGTCAGCGTCTTTGCCGACCAGAAGTACAGGCGGTTCTCGGCGTTCACCTTCCGCCCGGCCGGGGCGAGCGCCCACAGCCCGCCGTCGGCCGTCGGCCGCACCGTGTCCGACCCGCTCGGGCGGTCGAACGCGGTCAGCGGCTTCGGCTTCTCCGCCCCGATCTGGTCGCGGGGGTACACCAGCACCCGCTGGTCGGTGACGAGGACGAGGTGCTTGCCGTCCGGCAACCAGTGGGCCGACCGCACGTTCACCCCGACGGTGAGGGTGCCGAGCAGTTTGGCCCGCGGCTTCGGCTTCTCCTTGTCTTCCGGCACCGGGGCGGCGACGAGGGCCGGGGCGAGGAGGGCGAGTGCGAGCAGAGTTCGCATGGGAGTGGCTCAGGGGTTGTCTTTGACGAGCCGCGACCGCGAGGGAGCGGTCTTCCGTACCCGCTCCCGCGCGGTCGCGGCTCGTGGGGTCACTTGACCAGCGGGGCCAGGTTCCACACGCCGACGATCGAGTAATACGCGGGGGCGTCGGTCGGGGGCAGGGGCGGGGTCGGCGGCAGTTGGAACGGGTCATAGAACGCCGAGCGGCGGTCGAACTCCAGCAGCGGACCGCCCGGCCCGTTCGGAGCCACCGGCAGTTGGTACCCCCCGTTGCCCACCTGTTCGACGGTGGCCAACTCGTGCTTGCCGGGGGCGAACGCGGCCGACAATGCGCCGGCCCCGCGTGCCCACGTCTTCAGAGGTTTGCCGGTCGTCCCGTCCCAGGCGGTGTACCGCATGCCCACCGCCGACGACAGCCAACCGAACATCAGTTTGCCGTCGTGGGAGAAGTCGCACACCTCGCACGAAATGGTTTCCTCCCCGCCCATCTCGGCGATGACCTTCCCGGTTTCGGCGTCCAGCAGCAGGGGGCGGGTGCCGCTCACCTGCCCGGGCAGAATCGGCTGGCCGACCCCCGGGAGCCCCGGCGGGCCGGCCGGGTTGGCTTGGCCCTGATGGGAGACGAACGCCACCACCGCATTGCCGGTCGGCGACACCTTGGGCGACTGCCCGGTCAAGAACGCGGCCGGCGAGTCGATCTTCCGCTCCCACTTCCGCTTCTTGGTCGTCGGGTCGATGCAGCGGACGACGTGCTCGTCGGTCGTCTGGAAGTGGGCGAACACACGGCCGCTTTCGGGGTGCGACGTGGCCCCGAGCAGGGTGCTGTCTTCCATGTTCAGATCGGCCACCGTCTCGACGCTGTCGCCGGTCTTGGTGTCCAGCCGCAGGACCTTGCCCACCTGCTGGGGTAAGCCGCCGAGCGGGGTGCCGCCCGGCCGCGGTTCGATGAACACCCCGAACAGGCTCTTGCCGTCGGCCGACAGGGCGAACCCGGTCGGGTTGTCCGCTGCCAGGTCCACCGTCCGGTCCGGCTTCGCCTTCTTCTTCCCTTCCACCAGGTCCTTCATCGCCCAGTAGCACAGCCGGGTTTCGGCGTTGAACCGGGCGCCGGCGCTCACCACGGCGAACAGTTCGGTGCCGTCCGGGGTGACGCCGAACTTCGCCCCGCCGGTCGGGACGTCGAACTCGGCGACCGGCTTGGCCGGTGTGTCGTCGCCCAGTTGCTCGCGGCTGACGACCAGCCCTTTCCCCTCGGCGATCAGGATCAGGTGCTTGGCGTCCGGGGTCCACACCGCCTGCTCCACCAGCTTGTTCACCTTGATGGTGCCGAGCAGTTTGGCCCGCGGTTTGGGCTTGTCGTCGGCAAGCAGCGGGGCGGCCAGCACGAGGAGGGCGAAGAGCGTGCGGGACATGGGAACTCCGTTCGCGGGTTGTCGGAACCCATCCGGGTCGATTCACTAACGGCCAGGATACCAGACCGCCGACGGACCCGCACCGCCCATGTCGAACACCGCCACGAAGGCCCACCGCACCTGGGCACCCCGCATCTGGGAGGGGGGCGACTACTTCGCCTTCTGGCGGATGATGGCCGCCAACCGGTTCGCCGTCGAGCCGCCGTACTGGTGGATCGCCGGGGTCATGTCCGTCACCAACTTCGGCAACACCCTCCTGCGGTGGTTCCAGCACGGGCTGCACGGCGACCGCATCGCCCGCACGCCCATCGTCCACCCGCCGGTGTTCGTGCTCGGCCACTGGCGAACGGGTACCACGCTACTGCACGAGCTGTTAATCCGGGATGAGCGGCACACTTCGCCGAACAGCTTGCAGTGCTTCGAGCCGTGCCACTTCCTCGTGACCGAGGGCATCTTCGAGAAGTACGGCAAGGTGCTGCTGCCGGACAAGCGGCCGATGGACAACATGGCCGCCGGGTGGGACCGCCCGCAGGAGGACGAGTTCGCCCTGGCCCTGCTCGGGCAGCCGAGCACCTACACCGACTTCGCCTTCCCCAACAGCCCTCCCATGTGGCCCGGGTCGTTGGACTTGAGCGGGCTGACGCCGGGCCAGTTGGCCGCGTGGAAGCGGACACTCGTGCGGTTCCTGAAGGCGGTGACGTACCGCGACCCGCGGCGGCTGGTGCTCAAAAGCCCGCCGCACACCGCCCGCCTGCCGGTGCTGCTCGACCTGTTCCCGGACGCCAAGTTCGTCCACATCGTGCGGAACCCGTACACCCTGTTCGCCAGCACGGTGAACCTGTGGATGAGCTTCGGCCAGAAGCACGGGCTGCAAACCCCGCGACACACCCCGGAGCTGGACGAGAAGGTGTTCCGCGAGTTCCGCACCATCCACGAGCGATATGAAGAGGGGAAGAAGCTGATCCCGGCGGGAAACCTGGTGGAAGTGCGGTACGAGGAGTTCGTGAAAGATCTGGTCGGCGGGACGAAGGGCATTTACGACGGGCTGAGTCTGGGCGGGTGGGAGGAGGCGAAGCCACGGGTTGAAGCGTTCGCCGCCAGCCAGAAGAGCTACGAGACGAACAAGTGGACCCTCACCGACGAACAGAAGGCGAGGATCACCGAGCGGTGGGGCGACATCATCGAGCAGCAAGGGTACCCGCTGGGCTGACCCGCCCCTTCGTCATCCCCTTCATGATGCCGGCCATGATCCGTACCCGCAGCCACCGGGGGGCGGTGGCCAACGACCACGTCAGCACCTTCGACAGCAACCCCGGCAGCACGACCGTCCGCCGGCCGAGCGCCCGCAGGGTGCCGCGGGCGACCTCCGCCGACGTGAGTGCCGCCCCCATCGTCATCCCGGCCCGGCCGGCGAACCCGCTGTGCGTCGGGCCGGGTGCCGACACCAGTACGTCCACGCCGAGCGGCTTCAGTTCCACCGCAATCCCCTCCCCGAGCGACTGGACGTATGCCTTCGTGGCCGCGTAGTGGGCGGCGTTCGGCACCCCCTGGAAGCCGACGATGCTGCCGAACAGCACCAGCCCGCCCCGCCCGCGAGCGGCGAACCGCCGGCCGAACTCGCGGGTGAGGCCGAGGACCGCCCGGCAGTTGACCGCCAGCATCTCGTGCTCGGCGTCGTCCGGTGTGTCGAGGAACGGGCCGCTGGTGCCGAACCCGGCGGCCGCCACCAGCAGTCCGACGTCCAGGTCGGCGGTGGCCGCAGCGAGCTCGGCGACGGCGGATTCGGCCGTGAGGTCGAGCGGCAGCACTCGCACATTGATGGCGTGCCGGGCCTTCAACTCCAGTGCGAGTTGGTCGAGTGCGGACTGCGTGCGGGCGACGAGGACGAGGTTCAGCCCGGCCCCGGCCAGTTGAACGGCGACCTCGCGGCCGATGCCGGACGACGCGCCGGTGACGATGGCCCACGGGCCGTACTTGGTGCGGAGGCGGGTCTGTTCACGGGTGGGCATGTGGGTACTCCGGAGTTAACTGGGGAAACACTTTCCGAACGCGGTGAGCAGTTTCAGCGGCCCCTTCACCTTCACCCTGCCGCGGACGATCGCCCACACGATGCTCCGCTCCTTCCGCAGGAACCCGCACCAGGTGTCGGCGTCGGCGACGACCGCGCAGTCCGGCGTGCCTTGGTGCCCGTCCTGCACAGTGATCGTCTTGTCGCGGATGGTGACTGTGGCGGTGGCATCGCTCGCGCCGGTGAAGGTGAAGTGGAACACCGCGTTCAGCCCGGCCGACTGATCCCGCTGGAACGAGATGCGGATGCCGAACAGGAACTGCGGCACCGTGTACAGCAGGAAGCTGCCACGGACTTTCCGGACCTTCTTGTGCGGGAAGCGTTTGGTGACGTGCCCCTCGGCGTCCGAACCGGGCACGACGTAGATCGTTTCTTCCTTCTGTTGAAGCGGTTTCACGATCTCGTTCACGAACCCGCCGCGGTTCGCCAGGAACGGGCCGATCACGTCCTCGCCGGCCGGGCAGACGGCCACGCAGTACGCCGCCTTGTAGTTCGGGCCGAACGCCAGGCTCTGCCACAGGCTCACCTGCTCGGCTTGCGGCACGCGGGTGCGGAGGTCGTGTCCGCTCTTCGCGTCGGCCACGTGTTCGAGGACGTCGGAGAACCCGCCCATGAACTCGCGGTAGTTGTGGGTGTAGCAGGCGGCGGTGTCGAACGCCCCGTCCGGCTTGATCGCCCCAACCGGGCACGCGGCCACGCACAGCTTGCACTCCAGGCACGGGTTGTAGTCCACCGGCCGGGCGTGCGAACTCACCTCCGCTTCGAGCAGCACCGTGCCGAGCAGGATGAAGTTGCCGAACTTCGGGTGAATGACATTCCGGTGGACCCCCATCATGCCCATCCCGGCGGCCACGGCGACGGGCTTGTGCGCGACCACCCACATCCGCCCGGGCCAGTGGCTCGCCTCCATCGGAAAACCGCCCGGCGGGTTCATCGCCCGAATGCCCTCGTCTTCCAGGGCGGCGACGATGCGACGACCGACCTCGTTGGCCTCGTCGGTGGTGTGGTGGAACTCCAGGTTCGAGAGCGAGCGGGCGGGGCTGCGGACCGGCTCGCGGTTCATCTTCACCACAAAGCTGACGAGCGTGCGGGTTCGGGGAAAGGCGGCGACGACGTGCGGCTTCTCGCCGGCCAACTCGGGGCGATCGATCTCCACAAACCCCACGTCGTGCGCCCCGGCGTCGAGGCAGAGTTGGCGGAGCCAGTCGGCATCAAGCGCGGCATCGGTGCTGGGCAACGATGCCCGCCGGCGGACGAGCTGAACCGTGGGGTGGTCTTCGAGCGAGGGCATCAGGCACTCCTGTTGTAGATACAACAATTTATTCGGTGAACCGGCGGCGTGAGCCGCCTGGGTGCTGGC
>CAYMHO010000373.1:0-6294 GCA_964390195.1 uncultured Fimbriiglobus sp.
GTCGCGCTCTTCTACGGGGCGAACGACATGGGCAGCCTGATGATCGAGGAGAACGTGGTGGCCAGCGCCGGCACCGTCCACCACCTGACGCTGGAGCAAATTCGGCGGTGCATCACCGAAGCCGGGTGGGAGCCGAAGCAGCGGGACGTGTTCTACAACCTGGTGGACGACCGCCCGGCGATCGAGGCGGCGAAGCGGCTGGCCGCCAAGCCGAAGGAACTGACGCTCGCCGGGTGAATAGAGGTGCCGCGAGCCGAGCGGCACCTCAACAACGGATGCGGACAGTCAAGCGGTTCGGGTCCGGCTCGGCTCGCCGGACCTACTTCTTCACGCAGTACAGCCCCTTCACCCCGCGGATGATCAGCCGATCGCCGGCCACCGCCGGACTGCTCCAGATCAGGTCGCCCAGGTCGTTGCTGCCGAGCAGTTCGAACTCCTTGCCGGTCTTCACCACCAGCGTCTTGCCCGTCTCCTCGGTGATGTACAACTTGCCGTCGGCCAGGATGGGGGTGGCGGCAATCATGCGGGCGTTCTTGAGCGTCTCCTTGTACACCTCCTTGCCGGTGGCCAGGTCGTAGCACGCCAGCTTGCCGTCACCGGGCACGTACACCAGCCCGTCGGCGGCGATCGGCGAACTCATGCCGGGGGCGCACCGCGGCTTGTAGTACGCCACGTAGTCGTTGCTCGTCTCCCCCTTCTTCGGGGTGATGTCCCCCTTCGCCCCGGCCTTCACCCCCACCAGCGGGGAGTCGCTGAACGGCCCGCCGTTGCCGAACACGAGCATCGCGTCGGTGGCCGTCGGGCTGCTGCTGAACGACGAGTCCACTTTGGTGAACTTCCACAGCTCGCTCCCGTCTTTCAGGTCGTGCCCGCTCGCCATCCCCTTGCCGCAGATCACCAACTCGGTGCGGGCCTGGTTCTTCCACACGAACGGGGTGGCCCACGAGGTGCCCACCTCCTTCCGCTCGATCTTGTACTTCTCCTTCCCGGTCTTGGCGTCCAGGGCCAGCACCGTCGCCTTCTCCTCGTTCAACAGGGGCACGAACAGCACCCCGTCGTGCAGGGCCGGTGACGCGCCCAGCCCCAGGTTGGCGCTGCCGGGGTACGCCCCCACGTCCACCTTCCACGCCTCCTTCCCCGCGTGGTCGTAGGCGATCACCACCCCGGCCTGGCCGAAGAAGGCGTACACCCGCTCGGGGTCGGCGCACGGGGTTTCGGTGGCGAACGTGTTGCTCGGGTGGATGGCGTACTTCGGCTTGCCGCTCGCGGCCGTCTTCGTCCACTGCTCCTTGCCGGTCTTCACATCCAGGCAGAGCACCTGCCATTCGATCTTCATGTCCGGGCCGGCCTTCGGCTTGCCGGGCAGGGGGATGCTGCTGGCGTCCATCACCCCCTGCTGCATGTCCTTGGGGGTGAACGGCGGGTCGGTGACGGCGGTGGCCACGAACACCTTGTCGCCGACGACCACCGGGCTGGCCCACCCGCTGCCGGGGATCTTGGCCGTCCAGGCGACGTTCTTGTTTTTGCCCCACTCGGCCGGCGGGGCGGTGGCCGACGTGCTGGCCCCGTTCGGCCCCCGGAACTGCGGCCAGTCGGCGGCAAGAAGAACGGATGACGAGAACAACAGCGTGAGCAGGCACCGCATGACGAACCCCCGGAGGTGAGAGCGACTCACGATGATAGGCGGGGGAGGTGCGGCGGGGGCAAGTCGAGGGTCATGCCGGGTTGTCGCGGATGACGTGGACCAACTCGACGAACTTGTCCCGCACGAAGGGGTGGAGTTGGTCGGTGAACGTCTCGTCGAGTTGGAGGGCGGCGATCAACTCTTGCACATCGACCAAATCCTTCGCCCGCCGCGGGTTGGTCATGCCGGAAGCCAATTTCAGCTCGATCACCGCCGGCAGGGTGAGGAACTTGATGCCCGAAATCTCGGTCGCAACGGTGGCAGGGTCCGGGAAAGCGACCGGCTTCGGCTGGCCGTCGCCGGGGTAATCGCCGGACACGAGAAACTCGATCCGCACCCCGGTGTGGGTGTCGCGGAGGTTCTTACTCGCCTCGAAGGGGGGGACGTAGCCCAGCCCCCGAAGGGACTGGTGGATGACTTCCAACCCGGCCTGGTTCACCAGGATGTCCACGTCCTCGGTGAAGCGGCGGTAGCCGTGGAAGAACAGGGCCATCCCGCCGGCGACGGCGTAAGGCACGCCCAGTTCATCGAGTTTCGCCGCGATCTTGCGAAGGGACTTCTGCACCGCACTCTCTTCCTCGAAGTGCATGCTCCCCTCCCGGAGTGCCCAATCGAAATCGGCACGCAGGCGTTGCTCGTAACTCGGGGTCGCGGTACTCATAACGGCATTCTACCCCCAAAACTGTCGCACCTGTGTCTTGCATCTTCACACGAGGTGTGGTCCACTCCGCCCATCTCCCTTTCGGTCGGAGGTCGGCATGAAGCGGTACGCACTCATCCTGCTGGCGGTGGCGGCGGTCGGCGGCGTGGCGGTGCTGTTCGCGGCGCGGGCGGACAAGGCGCCCGAGGCGGCAACGGCCAGTTCCGCCGCCCCCAAGTTCGAGATCGACGACACCGCCAAGAAGAACCCGTGGACCGGGCTGACGCCCAACTGGAGCGGCGAGCAGTTCCAGTTCGCGGTGGTGGCCGACCGCACCGGCGGGCACCGCAAGGGGGTGTTCAGCAAGGCGGTGCAGCAGATCAACCTGATGCACCCCGAGTTCGTGATGAGCGTCGGCGACCTGATCGAAGGCGGGGGCACGGCCGACAGCCTGAACAAGCAGTGGGACGAGTTCGACGGGTACGCCAGGCAGTTCCAGATGCCGTTCTTCTACTGCCCCGGCAACCACGACGCGGCGAGCGTGGCCAAGCAGGACGTGTGGGCCGAGCGGCTGGGCAAGAAGTACTACCACTTCGGGTACAAGGGCTGCCTGTTCGTGGTGCTGAACGACATGGACTACGACGCTGACGACCCGAAAGACCCGCCCAAGGCGGGCGCCCTGCGGGTGGGCAAGCGGCAGCGGGAGTACCTGGCCGACGCACTCAAGCAGTACCCGAACGCGGCGTTCACCTTCGTCTTCCTGCACCACCCCATCTGGAACCAGAAGGACCAGGCGGCGACCGGCTGGCCGGAGGTGGAGAAGTTGCTCGCCGGCCGCAAGCACTGGGCGTTCTGTGGGCACGTCCACACCTACCGCAAGTACCTTCGCAACGGCACCAACTACTACCAACTCGCCACCACCGGTGGGAGCAGTGCCATGCGGGGGGTGGAGTTCGGCGAGTTCGACCAGATCGGGTGGGTGACGATGACGAAGGACGGGCCGACCCTGGCCAACGTGTCGCTCGACGGCATCTTCAAGGACGACCTGAGGCCGTTCGCCAGCGAGGAGGCGGGGAACGAGGTGAACCGCGACCCGTACCCGACCGTCACCGGCAGCGTGAAGGCGGACGGCAAACCGGCGGCCGGCTGGCAGGTGTCGTTTAACATGATCGGCGAGGACGACGTCGTGTCCACCGTCGGCACCCGCGTGCGGGCGGACGGCACGTTCGCCCTGTACGGGCGGAAAGGGGTGCCGGTCAAGCCGGGCAAGTACTTCGTCACCTTCGCCCCGGCCCCGCCGTTCGTGGACGACCCGAAGGCCGACGCCCCCGCCAACCCGATCCCGGAGAAGTACCGCAAACACCAGACCACCCCGCTGACAGCGACGGTGAAGGAGGGCGGGCCTAACCCGTTCGACTGGGTGGTGATGTAGCCGCGCGCCGGGGGCGCGCGCGTGGGAGGTCGGACGCGCTCGCCGCCGGCCCGCGGCTCCAGGATAGCGGGCGCGAACCTCCGCCGCGGGCGTGTGTCCGTGCCGGCATGAACAGCCAACTCGCCCGGTTCGCGGCCGACCACCAGGAACTCGTCTCGGCCGCGGCAGCGGCCGCCGGCCTGACCGACCCGGTCGCGTTCGACCCGGATGAGTTCGAGGACGCCATGCTGGAGGCGTCCGTCCGCGGGCCCGTGCTGCCGGTCGGCGGGGTGCTCATCCGCGACTGGGACCGCGACTGGCCGAAGCTGAGCGCCGGGGTGAACCACGGCTGCCGGGCGTTCCGTCTGGACGGCGTCTGGTTCGTCCGCGTTCACGCCCACGCCGCCATCGACCGCCCGTACTGCGGGTACCACTTCTACCTGGTCAGCAAGACCGATTACCGTCGCCTCTATCGCGCCGCGGTGCGGCTGAAGCGGAAGCGACTACCGCCGGTCGAGCCGGTGCTGGCGGCGGAGCACCGCCGGGTGTTGTGGCAGAACGCCGTCGGCTTTCTGGAACCCGAGAACCTGTCCCGCATCCGCGGGTTCGGCGGGCGAACGAAGCGGGGGCTGCTGTTCACCGGCCCGCCGGGGAACGGGAAAACCTCCGCCTGCCGGTGGATCCAGGCGGAGGCCGAGCGGCGGGGGTGGACGACCAAGTCGGTGTCGCCGGACGACTACCAGGCGGCGCGAAAGGCGTGCAACCCGGCCGAGGCGGTGAAGGAGTTGTTCCAGCCGGGCGGGCAGGGGGTGGTGTTCTTCGACGACCTGGACATCGCCCTGCGGGACCGCACCACGGTGAAGGAGACGGACGACCAGGCGGTGTTCCTGTCGGCCCTCGACGGCATCGAGGTGAACGACGGGGTGGTGTACGTGTTCACCACCAACTGCCCGGTGGAACTGATCGACCCGGCGTTCCGCCGCCCCGGCCGCATCGACCTGACCCTCCACTTCCCCAAACCCGATCACGGCCTGCGGACGCAACTGGTGAACCGCTGGCACGCCGACATCCGGACGGCGATCGGCGGCGACCGCATCACCGAGGACACGGCCGGCCTGAGCTTCGCCGAGATCGAGGAGTTGAAGAACCTGCTGGTGCTGCGGTTCATCGACGCGAGCGAGTGGGATTGGGACTGGGCGCGGGAGCAATTCCACGCCAACCGCGACGGGCTGGCCGACCGCAAGGCCGGCCGCGCCTTCGGGTTCACCGCCACCGCCAACGGGAAGCACTGACGACGAGCCGCGACCGCGAGGGAGCGGGTGTTCCATCACCCGCTCCCTCGCGGTCGCGGCTCGTGCGGAATGCCCGCTCTCTGGGCACCCCGGCACTTCCCGAAAACTTCTTCGCCGCCCGAACGTCGTCGTTTCGCCCTGCGTTTTCAGGCACTCCACAAGTCAACCCCGAATCTCCTCGGCCGTTCGGCACGTCATCTGCGTTCACCACTCTCGCACCTCTCCCACACCCCGGTGCGACCACCGGCGTGGGCCTACACACCCTTCGGTTCCTCCCGGCCGAGCATTCCGAGTGAGAGTTGATGACCGCTGATATGCCTGCCGAGTTCGGGTTCCTGATCGACATGGACGGCGTGCTGTACCGCGGGGCGGATCTGCTGCCCGGCGCCGGCCAGTTCGTGCGTGAATTACGGGAGCGCGACATCCCGTTCCGCTTCCTGACGAACAACAGCCAGCGGACCCGCCGCGACGTGGTGGCCAAGTTGTCTCGACTGGGCATCGACGCCGACGAGCAGCACGTGTTCACCAGTGCGATGGCCACCGCACGGTTTCTGGCGCAGCAGAAGCCCGACGGTACGGCGTTCGTCATCGGCGAGGGCGGGCTGCTGACGGCCCTGCACCAGCACGGGTACGCGGTGGTGGATTACGCCCCGGATTATGTGGTGGTGGGCGAGGGCCGCACGTTCAACCTGGAACTGGTCGAGACCGCCGTGCGGATGATCCTCGGCGGGGCGAAGCTGATCGCCACCAACCTCGACCCGAGCTGCCCGATGGCGAACGGTAGCCTGCGGCCCGGTTGCGGGGCGATGGTGGCGATGCTCGAAACCGCGACCGGCGTGAAGGCGTTCGGGGTGGGCAAGCCGAGCGCGATCATGATGCGGGCGGCCCGCAAGGAGCTGGGGCTGACCACCGATCAGACCATCATGATCGGCGACACGATGGAGACGGACATCCTCGGCGGGGTGCAGCTCGGCTTCCACACGGTGCTGGTGCTGAGCGGCGGCACGAGCCGTGAGGACTTGAAGAAGTTCGCGTACCGGCCGGACGTGGTGGTGGAGCACCTGGCTGACTTCGCCGAGCGGCTGGACCGCACCGGCTGGAACCCCCGCACCTGGGGCGAGGCGGGCGAACTGATCGCCGCCGACTGACGTAGCCGGGTGGGGGTGGGGGAAGCTACCTTCTCCCTCTCCCCCACCCGGAGGCACCCGCCCGTGCCCGTCTTCTTCCACTCCCCGCTCGAACACACCAAAGCCGACACCCTCGCCGC
>CAYMHO010000374.1:0-6279 GCA_964390195.1 uncultured Fimbriiglobus sp.
CGACCGCGAGGGAGCGGGTGATTCAACACCCGCTCCCTCGCGGTCGCGGCTCGTTACGACGCCTTCACCCGCACCACCTTTTTGCCCAGCCGCAGCACCAGCCCGTCGGTCACGGGCACGGTCGCCTTCCAGTCGGCCGGCTTGGTCTTGTCCGGGCCGTAGTTGAACGCCCCCTCCTCCACCTTCTTCCGCGCCTGCCCTTTGCTCTCGGTCAACTTCGCCGCGACGATCAGGTCGAGCACGCTCATCTCGCCGGCGGAGATGCTCACCTCCGGCATATCGGTCGGGTCGCCCCCCTTTCCGCCGGCGAACTGCACGGCCCAGTCGGAGAGCGCCCGCTCGGCCGCGTCCGCCCCGTTGAACCACTTCACCACCTCCGCCCCCAACCGCTTCTTGGCGTCGTTCGGGTGCCCGGCCAGGATGGCGTCCACTTCGCCCGACGGGATGTCCGTCAGCAGCGTGTACCACTCCCGCATGAGCGGGTCAGGAATGCTCATCGTCTTGCCAAACTGCTCCCGCGGCGGCTCGCCCACGCCGATGAAGTTGCCCAGGCTCTTGCCCATCTTCTTCTCCCCGTCCAGCCCGCGGAGGATGGGCATGGTCAGGCAGACCTGCGGCTCCTGTCCGGCGCCTTTTTGCAGGTCGCGGCCGACCATCAGGTTGAACAGTTGCTCCGTCCCGCCGAGTTCCACGTCGGCGTGAATCTCCACGCTGTCCCACCCCTGCATGAGCGGGTACAGGCACTCGTGCAGGTAGATGGCGGTGCCGGCCTTCACCCGGTTGCTGAAGTCCTCGCGGGCCAGGATCTGCCCGACCGTGCTCTGACCGAGCAACTTCAGCATGTCGGCGAAGCCCCACTTGCCAAACCATTCGCCGTTCGGCCGCACTTCCGCCTTGCTCGTGTCCACCACCTTCGCAATCTGCGTCAGGTAGTTCTCAGCGTTCTTCTGGATCGATTCCGGGGTCAGCCCGGTACGGGACGAGTCGCGGCCGGACGGGTCGCCCACCTGGGCCGTCGCGGTGCCGATGATGAGCACCGCCGTGTGCCCGAGTTCCTGAAACTGCCGCAACTTCCGCAGCGGGACGGTGTGCCCGAGGTGGACGTCGAACCCGGTCGGGTCGATGCCGTACTTCACCCGCAGCGGGGTGTTCGTCTTCAGGCTGCGTTCGAGCTTCGCCCGCAGTTCCTTCTCCGTCTCCACTTGGGCCGCCCCGCGGAGCAGGATCGCTAGCTGTTCGTCCACCGGCCGGAACATGATGACCGCTCCCGGAAAGGGGCTGTTTTATGGACCGGCCACCCGCCCGTCGGCCAGCGTCAACCGTTGCGTCACACAAGCCGGCAGTTCGTCCGCCCGGTGCGTCACCATCAGGAGGGTTTGCGACGGCCGCAGGTTCGTGTCGAGCCAGCCTCGCAACTGATTCACCTGGGTCGCGTCCATCCCTTGAAACGGTTCATCCAAGATGACGAGCGGCGGGGTGGATGCGACCGCTCGCACGAACAGTACCGCCCGTTGTGTACCGACCGAAAGCGTCCACCACGGGCGGGCGGCGATGTCGTTCAGGCCGAACTCGGCGAACAGTCGCCGCACCGCCGCTTCCTGTTCGGGCGAGTGCGGGCCAGGCGTCAGGTGCCCGTCGAACCCGGTAGCAGCGGCGTTGAGGGCGGTCCGCATCCGCGGGAAGCAGGCGTGCAGTTCGGGGGAAACTAATCCGATCCGCCGCTTCAGTTCCCACAGCGTTTCCTCGCCGCGTTGCTTGCCGAACACGCGGACGTAGTTGGCGAACGCCTGCGGGTGGTCGCCGCAGATGAGGCTGAGGAGGGTGGTTTTCCCGGAGCCGTTCGGCCCGAGTACTGCCCAGCGTTCGCCTTCGCGGACCGTCCAGGTGATGTCGTCGAGGATGGTGACCCCGCCGTGCCGAACGGAGACGGAGTGGAGGTCGATGATCGTCGCCGGGTTTTGTAGCCGCGACCCGGAGGGGAGCGCGTCAGGGTGGAACGCGCTCCCCTCCGGGTCGCGGCTACGGGCGGGAGAGGGGAGTTTCAGAACCTTGAACCCACTCGGCACGTCCTCGACTCGGCACACCAGCAGCACCCCCTGCCCTTCCCGCACCAACTCCGAAAGCAGTTCGGTGAACTCCACCCGCCCCTGCCCGTCCAGCCCGCTGAACGGGTCGTCCAACAGCAGCAACTGCGGGTGTGCCAGCAGCCCGCGGGCGATCCGCGTGCGGCGGGTCTGGCCGTTCGACAGCTTCAGCATCCGTAGTTGCAGCAGCCCGCCGATCCGCAACCGCCCGGCGACGGCGTTCAATTCCGCGTCCGTCACCGCCTGCCCGCCGGTCAGGTACTCCCGCACCGTCGGGCACTCGGCGTCGTCGGCGAACTCGAACCGCTGCTGGTAGTAGAACCGCTCGGGCGAGAACAGCCGGGACGTCTCGCGGAACGGCACCAGCCGGACGCTCCCCGGCGGGGTGAACTCGCCCGCGGTCACGCGGTGCTTGCCGGCGACCGTTTCGAGCAGCGTGCTCTTGCCGCACCCGCTCGGGCCGACCACCGCCCACGCCTCGCCGGGGTTCACCGCCCAGGTGAGATCGCGGACGACCGGCACGCCGTCGCGGGTGATGGTGGCGTGGTGGAAGGAGAAGAGGGGTGTCATCGGGCGAACTCGTTCCGCAAGAACTCTTGCGTCTCGTCCCACAAATCCGCCGCCTTGTCGAAGTCCACGGCCATCGCCTTCACCCGGCTCGGTGTCAGCAGCGCCTTCGGCATGTCGGCCGTCACGTTCGGGTTGAGCGGGATTTGGAACCCGCCACCGGTGGCCAGTTTGGCCTCCGTCTCGGGCGTCAGCAGGAAGTCGATCAACTTCTTCGCCCCGGCCGGGTTCGGCCCGCCCTTCACCACCGCCAGCGTGTTCGGGATGTACAGGACGCCCATCCGCGGGTGGCTCGGGTGGCCGTCCTTGTCCGGGAAGATGACCGCCACCGGCTTACCGGCGTTCAGTTCGATGAGCGCGTCGTCGGTGTCGGTCAGGCCGACCGAGAACTTGCCCTCGCTCACCCCGGTCGCCGTCTGTTTGTTGCCCGCCACCACCTGCACGTCGTTCGCCTTCAGCCCGCGATAAAACTGTTTGGCCGCATCCGCCCCCAGCACCTCGAACAGACACGCGGCCTGGGTGGCGGTGGTGCCGAACTGCGGCTTGGCGACGGCCACCCTCCCCTTCCACTTCGGGTCGGTCAGGTCGAGCAGGCTCTTCGGGCGGTCGGCTTCGGGCACCAGATTCGTGTTCACGATGAGCACGCGGGCGCGGCCGGCGAACGCCTGCCAGGTGCCGCCCTTCGCCTTCGTCCAGGCGGGGAACGCCGCCGCGTGCGGCGACGTGTACGGCTCGTACACGCCCTTGCGGGCGAGGCGGATGGTGGCCAGGATCTCGTTGTTCCAGTGGACGTCCGCCCGCGGGCGGGAGGCGTCGGCCTCCAGTTCCGCCGCCAGACTAACCGACTTGTTCGCCTCGGTGTCGAACTTGGGCACGACGGTCAGCAGGCTCGCGGCGGTGAAGTCGGCGAACACCCCGTCGGCGAACTCCTGATCCTGGGCGGAGTACACCACCACCCGGTCGGCCGGGCGGGCACACCCCTGACAGCCGGCAACGGCCAGGGCGAGCAGCAGGAGAGGGGCGAATACCAGCCGGCGCATGGGGTGTTCCCGAAGGGAAGTGTCACGATAGCGGTTGGCGGGGCGGGAAAATCGCCGTTTCGTGTGGCACGACGGGTGCTGCGCAACCCACCAGGAGCGGAAAGGTTCCGGTTCGGGGAGAATTTTTCTCTGGCGGATTGTGTGAGACGCGGGTAGAAGTTAAAGCGTTGTCATTTTCTGGCGTCGTCCTCACTCTCATTTCTGATCGCGGAGGTGTGTCATGGCTCGTCGTCGTTCGGGGTTCACGCTGATCGAGTTGCTGGTGGTGATCGCCATCATCGCCATCCTCATCGGCCTCCTCCTGCCGGCCGTCCAGAAGGTGCGGGAGGCGGCCGCCCGCATGAGTTGCAGCAACAACCTGAAGCAGATGTCGCTGGCCCTGCACAACGCCAACGACACCTTCGGCCGGTTGCCGCCGCTGGCCGGGGTGGAGTACGGCGGGGCGTACTACGCCCCGCACTTCTTCCACCTGCTGCCGTTCATCGAGCAGGGGAACGTGTGGCGGAGCGCCACCATCTCCGGGTACGTGGTGCCCATGTGGCAGACCCCCGGGCCGACGGCCGGCAGCTTCCTGCGGCAGACCCGGGTGAAAACGTACCAGTGCCCGTCGGACAGCACCCTCGACACCAACCAGGCGAAGGACTGGCTGCCCGGCGACATGAGTTACGGGGCGAACTGGAACGTGTTCGCGAACGCCGCCGCCAACAACCCGTCGGGGACCAGCGCGATCGCCGACTACGACGGCAAGGCGGTCATCCCCCGCACCTTCCAGGACGGCCAGTCGAGCACGGTGGTGTACGCCGAGAAGCTGGCGTACTGCCCCGGCACCAAGCGGAACATCCCCGGGGTCAACTTCACCGGCATCAACGGCAGCAACAACCACGGCGGCACGTGGTGGATGCGGGGGGTGTATAACGCGTCCACGTTCAACGGCAACGCCCCCGGGGTGAACGACAGCTTCCCGGGCGACCGCCTGTCGGCCATCTTCGGCGGCGGGCGGGGGAACGACGGCACCCGCTGGTACGCCGGGGTGAACAGCATGTTCCAGGTCGGCCCGTTCGCCGCCAACGGCACCAACGGCCAGTGCGACCGGGGGAACGCCAGCGGCATGCACTCGGGCGGCATCCAGGTGGGCATGGGCGACGGGAGCGTGCGGTTCGTCCGCCAGAGCATGCAGCCGACCACTTGGTGGTCGGCCCTCACCCCGGCCGGCGGGGAGGTGCTGCCGAACGACTGGTGAGCAGCACAGAACCCCCGCGACCGGGCGGGGCGACGGGGGCGGACCCCGTCGCCCCGCCCGGTTTCCGTTCGACGGTCGGGTCGGCCGACACCTGTCGCCGACAGTCCGCCAGAGTTCCTGATTTTTGGCGTTTTCCGCTAGCAGACGGCGTGGGGAACGGTTACACATGGAGTCGGTCTCATTTCCCGTCGGTTTTCTTCTCTCCCCATTTCGGTGTGTGAGGTACTCGTCATGATCCGTCGTCGAGAGGGGTTCACGCTGATCGAGTTGCTGGTGGTGATCGCCATCATCGCCATCCTCATCGGCCTGCTCCTGCCGGCCGTCCAGAAGGTCCGCGAAGCGGCCGCCCGCATGACCTGCAGCAACCACCTGAAGCAACTCGCCTTGGCCACGCACAACCACCAGGACACATACAGCCAACTGCCGCACGGGGGCGAGGGGTGGTGGATCCCGCCGGACTACCAGGCGCCCGGCAGCCCGCTCACCGGCAACCGCCAGGGGGCCGGGTGGGGGTTCCAGATCCTGCCGTACATCGAGCAGGAGAACCTGTGGCGGGGCGGCGGGCGGACCACCATCAACGACTGCCAGGCGTTCGTCCGCGGGCAGCCGGTCAAGATCATGTTCTGCCCCAGCCGGCAAAGCCCGCGGGTGTTCACCGGCGGGTCGTGGTACGGGCCGGGGGGCACCCAACCGTTCGCCCAGACGGACTACGCCGGCAGCCAGGGGACGAACAACAACGGGGCGATCGTGTACAACCCCCGCGGGCAGAACAACATGATCGACCTGGTGAAGATCCAGGACGGCACCTCGAACACCCTGATGTTCGGCGAGAAGATGCTCGACCGCCGCTACCTGGGCCAGTTCCAGGGGGACGACAACGAGGGGTACACGTCCGGCTGGGACCACGACGTCATCCGCCGCACCGACCGCCTGCCCGAGGCCGACACCGTCACCAAGGGGTGGGGGGAAGAGCGGTTCGGCAGCTCGCACACCGGCGGGTTCAACGCGGCCAACGCCGACGGGTCGGTGCGGTTCATCCGCTTCACCGTCAGCCTGGCCACCTTCGCCGCCTACGGCACCCGCAGCAACGGCGAGGTGATCAACCAGAACGAGCTGTAACCCGACCGCCCGGCGGTCGCGGTGCGGGCCGGCGGGGGCGGGCGGTTTCCTCGGAGTCCGCCCGCCCCCGCCGGCCCTTTCCCACATCCTCTCTCCCTACCTGCGAGTTCAACATGCGAGTCGGTTCCGTGTGGGCGTGCGCGGTGGCGTGCGCGGCGGCGGCGGTGGTGGTCGGGTGCGGGCCGGAGCCGGCCAAGGACACCCGCCCGGACATCTACGTCCGCGGCAA
>CAYMHO010000375.1:0-6211 GCA_964390195.1 uncultured Fimbriiglobus sp.
CGACCGCGAGGGAGCGGGGGTTGAATCACCCGCTCCCTCGCGGTCGCGGCTCGTTGGGCTCACTTCTTCGGCATCAGGTCCATCACCGCCAGGCTCATCGTCCGCACGCCCACCTTGATGCTCGGCCCCGGCAGCGGTGCGTACCCGTCGTTGTGGGCGCTCGGCAGCGGCTTGCCGCCTTCCTTCTTGCTCGCCGCGTACTTCTCCGGGTCGATCGTACCGAGGAAGTACATGCAGATGGGCGCCCCGGTGGACCCGAACCGGCTGAAGTCCTCCCCGCCCATGATCGTCTTCCGCGGCACCAGGTTGTCCGGCCCGAGCACCGTGCCGAACAGCCCCACCAGCCGTTTGGTCAGCTTCGGGTCGTTGGTGAGCGACGGGCAGAACTCGTCGAGATGCACCTTCATCTCCGGGGCCGGGGCGCGGGCCGCCTCGGCGTGCCCCTTCGCGATCCGCTCGATCGCCTTCAGCACCTTGTCGCGGGTCTTGTCGGTGGTGCTCCGCACGGTGATCTGCAGCTTCGCCTCGTTCGGGATGATGTTGTGCTTGTTCCCCGCGTGGATGCTCCCGACCGTCACCACCGCCGGCTCGCCCGGCTCCACCTCACGGCTGACGATCGTCTGCAAATCCAGAATCACTTGTGCCGCCAGCACGATCGGGTCGATGGCCATGTGCGGGGCCGCCCCGTGCCCGCCCTTACCCTTGATGGTCAGGTCCACCGTGTCCACGTTCGCCATCGCCAGCCCCTCGGTGTAGTGAATCTGACCCACCGGCAGTTGGGCATCGGCGTGCAGGGCCAGGCAGAAGTCCGGCTTGGGGAACTTCCTGAACAGCCCGTCCTCGATCATCATGCGTGCCCCGGCGCCGATCTCCTCGGCCGGCTGGGCCACCATCACCAGCGTGCCGCTCCACTCCTTCTTGAGTGCGACGAGCGTGCGGGCGGTGCCGACGAAGCAGGTCATGTGGATGTCGTGCCCGCAGGCGTGCATGACGCCCACGTCGTTCCCGGTGCGGTCCTTCGTCTTCACCTTGCTGGCGTACTCCAGGCCTGTCTGTTCTGTCACCGGCAGGCCGTCCATGTCGGCCCGCACCCACACCGTCGGCCCGTCGCCGTTCTTCAGCACCCCCACCACCCCGTGCCCGCCGACCTTGGTCGTCACCTCGAAGCCCAGCTTCTCCAACTCGGCGGCCATCCGCGCCGCACTCTCCTTCTCTTGAAGGGACAGCTCCGGGTGCGAGTGCAGGTGCGTGTACAGCTTGACGAGGTCGTCGGCGTGGGTGTCGATCTGCTTGTCGATGGCGGCCAGTTGCGGCGGGGCCTTCGCCTTCGGGTCGTCGGCGAGGGCGGGCGACAGGAGGAACAGGGAGAAGAGTGGGAGCAGGCGGCGGGGCATACGGAAGCTCGCGGGGGTGAGAACGGAACGCGACGGGATTGTAGTCGGTGAGGTGCCGCGTGAAAGATCGTCGGGCTTCAGAGCGTAACTCACCCGACTTGACCGTTCCTCACCCCGGAGGGCGTGATGGATCTGTACGACGCCTGGACTGCCGCGAAGAAGACGCTCAAACCGCAGGTCCAGGGGGACTGCGGGGTGTACTCGTTCTGGTACGCCACCGTCCTGCTGCGGCAACTCGGGAAGGCCGGCCACCCGGTCACCTACCCCCGCGCCTGTCACCAGAAGTGGTACCAGCGGGGGACGACCATCCGCAAGGCGGCGAAGGGGGTCGGGTCGGCCCAGGGGGAGTTGCTGTCGGTGGCCGAGGTGACGGCGGTGGTCGAGGGGTTCAAGTACACGGCCACCGTCTGCCCGAACGACGAGGCGGCACGGGCCGGGTTCATCACCGCCTCGCTGAAAGCCAACCGGCCGGTCATGTTCGCGTACATCTGCGGGAACAGCGGGCCGGTGACGGTGGCCACGGCCACCGGCACCGAGGGGAAGGATTACGGCCCGCACTGGTCGCTGCTCATCGACGAGAACTCCTTCCAGTACTCGTACCTGAACCCGCACGACCCGAACACGCCCGTCACCCGGGCGAAACAACAGGTGCTCGACTCGAACGCCGAGGTGGACCGGGTGAAGTACGTCCGGTATTGGAAAAAGCCCAAGTCGCACGGGCTGGAGATGCACGGGAACACCCCGCCGACGGCCGGCAAGTTCTACGACATCGGCGGGCCGGAGCGGCAGACGCTCAACAACGTGCTCATCGCCGTCTCGTGACACCCACCCCGCGGCGGGCGGCTCACCCCCCGCCGAGCCGCTGCACCGCCCGGTACGCCTCGGCGGTCAGGCCGAACGGCCGCAGGTGCAGCGCCCAGTCGCGGAGGGTGGCCTTCGCCTCCGGGGTGCCGATCTGTTCCAGCACGAACACGGCCCACCGGCTGCGGCGGCCGTCGGGCGTGTCGGGCTGCGGCACGGTCAGCAGCTCCGGCAGCCGCGACAGCGACTCCTCCCGCGACCCCAGCAACTGGCGTTCGGCCCGTTCCCGCAGCACCGGGATCGCCTCGGTCGGGTGTTCCACCGCCCACCGCGCCGCCCGGTACACCGTCAGCGGGTCGTCCGCGGACAGGTCGGCCCACAGCCGGACGGCGGTGTAGTTAGCCGGCGGCTTCGTCACCCCGCACAGGTCGTACAGGGCGGTCGAGCCATCCATGAACAACACGATCAGGAACCGTCGGTCGTTGGTGAACGCGGCCTCCGACGGCGTGGCGTGGCAGCGGAACACCTTGGGAGGGCGGTTGCTGAGCAGGTCGTGCAGGGAGAACCCGCGTTCCTCAGACTCTCCCCACACCACCGCGGCCCCTCCGTCGCGGCTGGTGACGATCCGGCGTTTGAACCCGTCGGCCGGGATTTCCCCCCGGCGTCGCTCCACCCGCCCGTTCACCGGGTCGCGGAACTCCGTGCGGAAGACGGTCGGCTCCCACATCGTGCTGCCCGGCGGCCATCTCGGGTCGAAGTCCCGCGACACGAGCCGTCCGTCGGCCGCCCACTCGTGATGCAAGCACTCGTCCCGCTCGAAGTCGAACGCCAGCGTCCAGTCGGCCGTGTTCCAGACGCGGACGCGGTCGTGATCGGAGTAGTACAGGTGGTACGGCGGCGGGACGTAATCGTGACCGCAGAACTGCTGAATGTGCGGCGAACAGCCCTTCGTTTCCAGCACCGCCACGAACCGGCCGTCCGGCGACGGCAACACCCCGAACCCCTGCGGCCGCATGTTCGGCTTGGTTTCGATGGTGGACAGCATCCGCAGCGGGCGGAGGGGGAAGGTGGCCCACGCCCGCAGGTGCTGCCCGTCGGCGATGTACAGCAGTTTGCCGTCCGGCGAGAGGGCCATCGGCAGCACGTCGCGGTCGGTGACCTCGGGCGCGACTGGCAGGCCGATCTCCCCCGTCGCGGGTGTGTGCAGGCGGGTGCTGTAAATCCAATGGTGGTTCTCGACTTTCTGTTCCCTGAGCACAGTTTCGAGCCACACGGTGCCGTCGGCGGAGGTCAACTCGGGTGTGCCGCGGCGACGCGGGGCCAGTTCCGGTCGCACGACGTGCGGGGAGAGCAGTTCCCGCCAGAGGATGAATTCCTCACGCCCGCGCTGCACCGGACCGGACACCAGGTGCCGCAGGTCGGGCGAGAGTGAACACTGCCACCCCCACCCCGGATGCTTCGGTCGGTCGGGCTCCTCCGGCGGGAGGACGGCGAACGGCTTGTCGGCGATGCGGTCGAAGTCGAACGGCGGCAGGACGAGCGGACCCGGTGGGTCGGGCGGGGCGGGCGGGACCTCGGGCGGCAGGATTGGCAGGAGGGCGACGGGCAGCAGCACCAGGACGACGAGCGGCATTCGGGATCGCACGGCGTCACCTCCGCGTGGTGCCCCCACGATACCACGCCGGGCTGGCAGGGGCGACCTCCCCGGCCCGGTGTCATTCCTGTCCCGGCACATGCACTTCGGCGAGCCGATACGTTTGCAGGAGTTCGGCGTAGACAGGCACGACAGCGAACATGGTTCGGCAGTCCCGCCGCCGCCGCCGGTGGGCCAACGGCGCGATCAACACGAGAAGCAGAATGGCGAGTACCACCGGAAGAATCGCCCACCACCCGGCGAACACCGCCACCATTGCGGACACGATTGCCCCGCCCACCATGACCGCAAAAGCGGCCGGGTTTCGCCGCGAGGTGAGCACCCGCTGGCACGGCTCGCACAGGCGGACCGGCACCGTGACGTATGTGTCTCGTCCGATGGTCGTCACACTCGGTCGGGGGCGAAGGAGAATGACAACCGGTGAGAACATCAGGGTCAACACCAGAACCACGGCCGTCAGCAGATCGGTCCTACCAGTCGTGATCGCCCGAGCCTGTTCACATTCGACCGGCACCTCGACCCGGCGGTCGGTCGGCACGCCACACGCCTGACAGTCGGGCAGTCCAGGCAACAACCCCGCCTCAAGAAGCGCGTTCACCTTCTGCAGTACCGATGTGTAGGCCTTCTGGGCCGGGTTCTCCTGGAACTCGGCGGCTGAAGGCAGGTTCAACATCAACCCGCAGTGGCACGGGTGCCGCCCGCCCATCTGGTGCGGTTCGACGGTGTTCGACCGCCCGCACTCGCAGAGGGCCGCGTAAGTGGGCGACATGAACTATCCCCGGTGACTGACACACCGGGGATAGTATTGCCGCGGCGGGAGGGCGGAAACGGTGGAACGGGTGCCCCGTCCCCCTCACCCCTGACCCCTCTCCCCCCGAGGGAGAGGGGAACCAATTCACTTCGCCTTGCCGGTGCGGAACACCAGCAGGTACGCCAGCGACGGCTCCCCGTCGGCGTCCTGGAAGCTGGTGAACTTGCCGCCGTTCAGCCACACCGCGTAGGTGGTCTCCGGCTCCAACTTCACCGCCAGGGTGCAGGTCTTCTTGTCCTTGCTGAAGGTCGGCTTGTTCGCCCCGCTCGGCAGGGCGGCCCCGCGGCCCAGGTCCTGCGCCCACGTCCAGCTCTTGTCGTTCATCTCCTTGCTGAACGTCACGCTCACCTCCTTCAACCCCGGATCGACCGCCTCATCCCCGGCCGCCGGCAAAGTCTTGACCACCACGGGCGGGGCGTCGGTCACTTTCTTGTCACCCCCCTCCGGCTTGTCGGCCTTCGCCGCCACCTTCGCCACCGGCTTCGCGGCCGGGTCTTTGCCGTCCCCGCCCGCGACGGCGACCGTCCCCACTACGGCAGACGCGAACAGCCCCGCCACCGCCCAGCCGATCAGTTTGCGCTTCGCGGTCATGGCTCGGATCACTCCAGTGGAAAGGGATTGAACGTGGGCCGGTGCCACCCCGGACGCCAGCCGGACGGTCGCCTCGACGGTCGCCGCGTTCACACTCGGTGTCACCACCGCTAGCGAGGCCGGCCCATAGCCCCAGCGGGCGAGCCGTTCGGCCAGTCGCTTCCGCCCGGCGTTCAGCCGGCTGCTGAGCGTCCCCTCGGGGATGCCGAGCAGGGACGCCGCTTCGGTGCGGCTGCGGCCGTCCAGGTCGCACAGGGCGACGGCCAACCGGTACCGGTCGGGAAGGCTCGCCAGTTCCCGCTCGACGATCGCTGACAACTCGGTGTCAGTGGCCGGCGGCGAGTGTGACACGTCGGGCAACTCGCCGGGTGTCTCCCGCCTCCGCCGGGTCGCCCGCACGCTCCGCGCCTCCAGGGCGGTGCGGTACGCCACCCCGTACAGCCAGCCGGCCAGCCGGTCGGTGTTCCGCACCTCGCCCGCCCGCCGCACCAGCACCAGGAAGGCGGCCTGGAAGGCGTCGTCGGCGTCGGCCGTGTTGCCCAGCACCCGCCGGCAGACGGCGAACACCATCGGCCCGTGGCGGGCGACCAGCAGGGCGAACGCCTCCTCGCTGCGGTCGGCGGCGAACCGGCCGAGCAGGGCGTCGTCGGGCGGGTCGGCCGGGGTGTGCAGCCGGGCGGCCAACCGGGGCAGCAGGGTGTTCGACATGCGGGCCTCAACAGGTGCTGGGGCGACCCCGGCCGGCGCGTCGCGGAAAATGGGGGGTGGCTTGGAAGACCTCACCCCCCGCCCCCTCTCCGAAGCGGAGAGGGGGCGTTCAACCTGCGAAGGTTCGTGAGCGTCCGCTGAGGGAACCCGCGCGTCTCCGTCTTGAACACCCCCTCTCCATTCATGGAGAGGGGGACGGGGCTTGCGGGTGTAGGTTGACGGGCGTTTAGTAGGTGTGGGGCGCGGGCGAGC
>CAYMHO010000376.1:0-6202 GCA_964390195.1 uncultured Fimbriiglobus sp.
AGCCAGATGAAGTTCATCTTCTGGGCCATGGCCACCAGCGGGAGCAGGTCGCCCAACCGCACCCGCACGGTCGGCTCAGGGCCGTCCAGCACGTCCACGGTGTCGGCGGACGGCTCGCGGAACAGTCGCAGGTGAGGCTTCATGGTCGTCCTCCGTGAGAGACGTGGCCGTAGGCGTGGCCCAACTGATTTCGGCACCGGCGGGCGGCGGACTGCACGCGGATCGGCGGCGGCGGGTGGAATTCGGCCGCGACGCGGTAAGATGTTGCGCGGGCGCAAACCGTCGGAGGCGGCCATGCCGGACATCGCGGTCATCGGGGCGGGCGGCTGGGGTACGGCGATGGCGGTGACCCTGGCGAACAAGCCGGGCGTGCGGGTGCGGCTGTACTGCACCCAGGAGGCGAGCGGGACGGAGATCGTCGCCCGCCGGGAGAACGTGCGGTTACTGCCGGGCGTGCGGATTCCGGATTCGGTGACGATCACGCTCTCCGCGGAGGAGGCGACGGCCGGGGCGGACGGCTGGCTGGTGGCAATCCCGACGGCCTACCTGCGGGCGACGGTCGCCAGGTTGAAGCCGTTCGCCCGCCCGGACGTGCCGGTGGTCAGCCTGACCAAAGGGATCGAGATCGACACCTTCCGCCGGCCGACCGAAATCTTGAGCGAAACGTTGGGCGTTCGGCGGTTGTGCGTGCTGAGCGGCCCGAGCCACGCCGAGGAGGTGGCCCGCGGCATGCCCACCAGCGTGGTGGCGGCCAGCCCGGACGCGGAGCTGGCCGCGTGGGTGCAACGGCACGTCGGGGCGGAGCGGCTGCGGGTGTACACGAACGCCGACCTGATCGGGGTCGAACTCGCCGGGGCGCTCAAGAACGTGCTCGGCATCGCCGCCGGGTTGTGCGACGGGCTGAGGTTCGGCGACAACGCGAAGAGTGCGTTGCTCACCCGCGGGCTGGTGGAGATGCAACGGTTCGGCGTCACCCACGGGGCGAACCCGGAGACCTTCTACGGGCTGGCCGGGGTGGGCGACCTGATCACCACCTGCTTCAGCCCGCACGGGCGGAACCGGCGGGTGGGCGAGCGGATCGCCCGCGGGGAGAAACTGGACGACGTGCTCCGCGGGCCGATGGTCGCCGAGGGGGTGTTCACCGCCCGCAGCGTGTACGAGCGGGTGACGCGGGCCGGCCTGTACGCCCCCATCTTCACCGCCGTGTACCGGGTGCTGTACGACGCCCGCCCGCCGCTCGAGGTGGCCAGCGAACTGCTCGACCGCCCTCAGAAGGGGGAACTGTGAGCGTGGAACCGGGAACGCGGTGACCGGGTGGGCAATAGAATCCTCACCCGGTCACCGCGTTCCCGGTTCCATTGCATGTTCGACACCGACTTCGCCTCCGTCATCCGCCCCGTCGTCCTGTCGGCCGACTTCCGCCGGGCCACGTTCGGCGGCCCCCGCCGCTCCCCCGTTCCGTGCCCGTGGGTGCGGGTGGCGGTCAGGCCCATCCCGCTGCGGGGCGTCCCGCACTTGCAGTTCTCCTACTTCGACGAGCGGAAGGACGTCACCCGTAACGTCCCCGTCGCCGACGCCGGCCCGCCGCTCGACGAGCTCATCGGCTGGGCGTTCGGCAACGTCCACCTGACCACCACCACCGAAGAGACCGACCTCCAAATCTCGAAGAAGGGGAAACTGCTCGTCCGCACGAAGCCGGTGGCGATCCCGTCCGATGCCCCGGCCGACCACAACCGCAGCAAAGACCAACCGCTGCCGGAAGGTACGGCGGACCGGCTGCTCGAGGTGATGGGGATCATGTCCGCCGGCGGGCAGGTGAAGCAGTCGCTGCGGCCGAAGTTCACCCAGATCAACGAGTTCCTGCGGCACCTCCGGCACACGCTCGAAGCGGCGGGGTTGCTGCACCTCGACCGCCCCCTCGTACTGCTCGACTGCGGGTGCGGGTCGAGCCACCTGACGCTCGCGGCGCACCACTACCTGAACGACACCCTCGGGGTGCCGGCGAGGCTGGTCGGCGTGGACGTGAACGAGGAAGTGATCCGGAAGAGTGTGGCGAAAGCCGGGCGGCTCGGGGCGGCGGTCAACTTCCAGGTGAACCCGATCGCGACGGCGAACGCGAAGCCGGACGTGGTGCTGGCGTTGCACGCCTGCGACACCGCCACCGACGACGCCATCGCGCGGGCGGTGAGCGGCGGGGCGAAGGTGCTGCTGTGCGTGCCCTGCTGCCACCACCACCTGAACGCCCAACTGAAGGCGACCGGGCCGGGTGAGGTGTTGCGGCCGCTGCTCCGACACGGGGTGCTGTTGCAGCGGTCGGCCGACCTGCTCACCGACGCCATCCGGGCGCTGCTGCTCCGCGTCGCCGGGTACAAGACGGACGTGGTCGAGTTCGTCGGCAGCGAGCACACCCCGCGGAACCTGATGATCCGGGCGATCCAGGCGGAGCCGCCGGGCGACCCGCGGTTCGTGCGGGAGTACCAGGAGTTGAAGGCGTTTTTGGGGGTGGAGCCGTATCTCGAGGGGCTGCTCGAGCGATTCGAGACAGGAGACGGGAGACAGGAGACGGGAGTCCAGACAACAGCGGACGCCTGAGCAGAGTGCCAGCAACCTGCGTCTCGCCTCACCCGACCGTCGATTCCCGCACCGGCAGCGAGGTCAGATCCGTCCCGGCGTCGGTTGCGGCGGGGTGGCGGCCCCACCACTCGTTCGACCGCTCCTCCGTCCACCCCTGGGCGCACCCGCACGCGGCCAGGGCGTGTTCCAGTTCGGCGGCCGACTGGAACCGCTGGCCGGGGTCCTTGCTCAGGCAGCGGGCGAGGACGGCGGCCAGGTCGTCGGGCACGAACGGGTTCACGTCGAGCAGCGGGGCGGCCGCCTCGGACACCACCGCCATGAGCGTCTTCATCGGGTTGTCGCGGTGGAACGCCTCCCGCCCGGTGAGCAGGTAGTACGCCACGCTGCCCAGGCTGAACAGGTCGCTCCGCCCGTCCAGCACCCCGCCGCTCGCCTGCTCGGGGCTCATGTACTCCGGGGTGCCAACGATCAGCCCGTCGCGGGTGATCCGCTCGTGCGGCCGCTCCACCTCGGCCAGCGAGTGCACCAGCCCGAAGTCCACCAGCTTCACCATGTCGTGCGGGGAGCCGGCCGGGAACACCACGATGTTCCCCGGTTTGATGTCGCGGTGGACCAGCCCGGCGGCGTGCGCCTCCCGCAGCGCCCCGCACACCTGCCGCATCAGGTACACCACCCGCTCGGGCGACTGCCCGCCGAACCGCCCGACCAGTTCCTCCAGGCTCATCCCCGGCAGGTACTCCATCACGTAGAAGAAGGTGCCGTCGGCCGCGACCCCGTAGTCGTAGATCTCCACCGTGTTCGGGTGCCGCAGGCGGGCGGTCGCCTGTACCTCCCGCTCGAACCGCCGCAGTTGTTCCGGGCTGTGCAGGTACTTGGCGTGAATCCGCTTGAGGGCGCACGGCCGCTTGAGCAGGCGGTGTTCGGCCAAGTACACCTCGCCCATACCCCCGCTGCCCAGCTTCCGCCGCAGGCGGTACTGGCCCATCTCCCGCACCGCCTCGCGGGCGCTCGCCACCTGGCGTTGCAGTTCGGCGATCTTGGCCGTGCCGAACAGGGCCAGCCCGCCGCCGGCGCTCAGCATGGTGACGGCCACCGCGAACAGGGCGATGGCGTTGTGCAGGGCGGGCGTGTGGGTGGCCACCGCCACCGCGTCGATGAGCAGGGGGGTGACCACCAGCGACAGGGTGACGCCCGCCCCGCGGGCCACCGTGTTCGGCACCAGCACGGCGTGGAAGACGATCAGCAGCAGCCAGTTGAAGTGGACCACCAGCGCCGCCGCCAGCACCTGCGTCCGCTCGTGCACGCGGGTCAGATCCCGCTCCAACTCGTTCCGCTCGGTCGCCCGCTCCATCTCCCGTTGCACGTCCGACTCGCGGGACGGCGCCTCCCCGGCCGGGGGCGGGGGCGGGTCGGGCACCACGGGGGGGTTCGGGTCCACCGGCTTGGGGGGCGGCTGGTTCGGGTCCACCGGTTTGGGCGGGTCCATCCGCGGCGGGGTCACGTTCGGGATGACGAACCGCCGGTCGCGGAGGGTGTAGAAGTCGTCCGGCCCGGCCGTTTGCACCTGGAACTGCCAGTACGCGAAGAACAGGGCCAGTTGGCCGAACACCGCCACCTCCAGCACCCGCAAGGCCCGCTCGGACAGCACCGGCTTGCGGAACATCAGCCAGGCGATGACCGCCAGGCTGACCAGCACCCCCCCGCCCAGCGCCGCCCCGACCACCCCGACGGAGTTGTACCCGAACATGGGTACCACGGAGGTGAGCGAACAGAGGAAGAAGAAGGCGAGCGGCACCAGGGCGATCAGACAGCACAGCCTCAGGCGGGTGTGGAACTGCCGCTGGGTGAACAGGTCGAGTTTGTCCGGCCGGGTGGTGCGGGCGGGGCTGGACGGGGCGGACGGGGAGGCCACCGACCCGTTCAACTCGAACGCGGTGACGTCGACCTCCGGATCTTGACCCGGCCCACGGAGGGTGCGGGTGCGGTCGGGCGACGGCGGGCCGTTCGGCGACATCAGAGCAGACGACATGCAGCGAGCCTGCGACGAGGTGGCGAGCCTCCGCATGATTCTAGCCCACTCCCGCCGCCGGGGCCATCCGCCGGGCGAATTGACCGGGTCGGCGGCGACGGGTAGCATTCGCCTGTTCGCACGGGGGAAGCAGCCGTGACCGAAGCCGAGTGGATCGCGTTCCTCCAGCGGCCGGAGATCCCGGCGTTCAACCGCGCCATGCTGGCGAACCCCGACGACGACCTGCCGCGACTGGTGTTCGCCGACTGGATGGACGAGAACTGCCCGGACACTGACGTGAACCGGGCTGTGCGTCGAAGTGTCACACACCCCGCCGAACGAGAGCAGTGGGTGAGCGTTCAGCCCCTCGGAATTGCCCTGTCGCTGGTTCGCGGAAGGAATCGGATTTCGTTACTTGATGAGGCTCAACCAGCCGCTGCTGTGATGTCTCTCTGGAGGAAGATGTGGGTGGGGGCCATCGCATTCGGGAACGTGAAACATAACACTGCGTTACGGTGGATCCAAGACACGGGCATGGAAAGCGTGGAGAGTGTTGAGTTCCTCTTCTGTGAATCAGGCGAACAACTCGCGGCACTCCTCAGTTCCCGGAGGTTGAGGTCGCTCAAGTCATTGGAGTTGGAATGCGGGCGTAACGGTGCCGAGATGATACGGGTGCTGGGCGAGAGCGAAGTACTCCCACAACTGACTGCCCTTTCTCTCGGAGGCTTTGGATTCCAAGGGGAGTCGCTACGAGCTCTCTGGCGCTCCCGGAGGGTTCGCGGGCTGAAAGCACTCTCCCTACGATGGTCTTCTATCACCGCCGAAACCTTCGAATCGCTGGCAACTAGCCCGAACCTTCGCGGCCTGGTGCAGTTGACGTTCACCGGGACGCAGGTCGGTCTGAATGACGCCGCCACGCTCGCCAACTCGCCGTATCTGTGCGAAGCCATCCGTGCCCAGTGGCGGTGCGCGCCAGACGGAGGCGGGGCGAATCGGTAGGTTGAACCGTTGGTGTCGCGCGGCTCGCGGCACCTACTCCAGCGGAGGTTCCATCGTGGGCGTCGTGGTGCAGAAGTTCGGCGGGTCGAGTGTGAAGAACGCGGAGCGGCTGATGGAGGCGGCCCGAAAGGCCATCCGCGCCAAGTCCGCCGGCAACCAGGTGATCGTCGTCGTGTCGGCGCAGGGCAGCACCACCGACGACCTGATCGCCAAAGCCGCGGAGATCACCGCTACCCCGTCCGCCCGCGAGATGGACATGCTGCTCGCCACCGGCGAGCAGATCAGCATCGCGCTCACGGCGCTCGCCATCCAGGAACTGGGGGAGAAGGCGGTCAGTTTCACCGGCCCGCAGATCGGCATCGTGACGGACAGCACCCACCGGAAGGCCCGGATCAAATCCATCGACACCAAGCGGCTGAGTGAAGCACTCCGGGACGGGCACATCGTCGTCGTCGCCGGGTTCCAGGGGATCGACGAGCAGGGCGACATCTCCACCCTCGGCCGTGGCGGGAGCGACACCACCGCCGTGGCCGTCGCCGCCGCGATGAAGCAGGCCGGGTACGACGTGGAGTGCGAGATCTACACCGACGTGGACGGGGTCTACACCACCGACCCCCGCAT
>CAYMHO010000377.1:0-6158 GCA_964390195.1 uncultured Fimbriiglobus sp.
AGTAGAAGTCCGTCCCGCTCATGTGGATGAGCTTGGCCGCCTGGTCCTGCACCGCTTCGACGACCGCCGGGTGACAGTGGCCGGCGTTCGTGACGGCAATCCCGGCCGTGAAGTCGAGGTAGCGGTTGCCGTCCACGTCCACGATCACGCACCCGCTCCCGCGCTCGACCACCAGCGGGTAGACGCGGGTGTACGAGCCGGACACGAACACGGTGTCGCGGGCCAGCAAATCGGCGGCGACGGGACCGGGCAGGGGGGTGACGACGTGCGGCACCGGCAGGTGATCGAAGGCGAACGTGGTCATGACGAACCCCGCGGGGAGAGGGGGCGGGAGATGCAGAATTCTACCACGGGCGGGAAGTGGGCGTCACGACCGACCGAGCACTCCATCGACCACCCAGCAGCCGCGGGCGTGCGGGCCGGGGCCACGGCAGTGGGTCAGCACGTCGGCGTGGTCGCACCCGACTTCTTCGAGGGCATCGGCCAGAATCGGCAGGCGGTCGAAGGCACGGTCGGCGTAAATGCCGCTGGCGAGGGTGACGGCCGTTTCGCTCCGCCAACTCGGGGCGAACGCAACCGGGCGAAACGGGTTGCCGACGATGCATCGGAGCAGGTCGGCGTCGGACGAACGACCATCGGTGATTGATCGGATACGGTCGCTGGTATTTAGGGCCGCCATGCCAGGATCGATCATGACCAGAGGGTCGATCAGTAAGTACACTGTGCCGATTCCGGTCCACACTCCCGGAGCAGCGGTCGATGCCGCGAACGCCCGCCGAGCGATCCAGCGAGCTTCCTTGATTCGCTTCCGCCCGGCATTTGTCCGGGTGTCGGCGAACGACTCAGTGATCTCACAGGCCTGACGGACCCGCTCATCTCCATTCATGCCGCCGAACAGCCGGACGCAACCGCAAGCGAAGAGGCGAAGTTTGCGATCACTCGGACGACGTGGATGTCCCCAACTGTGTTCTGGACGGGGAGTCGTCCAAGCCCTGAGTATTGGGTTGCAATCCTTGAAACTAACCCACTCCGCTTCCGTCATCGCCCGTCCTCCGCATGGCAACGCCGCAAGCGGCGTCATCTCACGCCGCTTGCGGCGTTGCACCGCTAAACTATCCCATATGTCCACCGCACTCGCACCACTGCCGGCTGCACCTTCGCACTACCGTGAACCGTTCCGCATCGGGAACGTCCCGCTGGCGTCGCGGTTCGTCCTCGCCCCGCTCGCGGGGTACACCAACTACCCGTTCCGCCGGTCCGTCCGCGAGATCGGCGGGGTCGGCCTGTGTACCACCGACCTCGTGAACGCACGGGCCATCCTCGAAAAGTCCAAGAAGACGCTTGAACTGCTCGTGACGGGGCCGGACGACCGCCCGCTGAGCGTGCAAATCTTCGGTGGCGACGCCCGCGAGATGGCCGACGCCGCCAGGTGGCTCCAGGGGTCCGGGGCCACCCTCATCGACATCAACATGGGCTGCCCGGTTCGCAAGGTGGTGAAGACCGGCGGCGGGTCGGCGATGATGTGCGACACCACCGGCAGTACGGTGAAGCTGGTGGAACAAGTGGTGAACGCGGTGACGATCCCCGTCACCGTGAAAATGCGGCTGGGGTGGGACGACGACAACCTGACCGCCCCGTATTTCGCCCGTGAGTTCGAGAAGATCGGCGTGGCGGCGGTGACGATCCACGGCCGCACGCGGGAGCAGGGGTTCAACGGGGTGATCAACCCGGCCGGCATCCGGGCGGTTGTGGATGCGGTCGAGCGGATTCCGGTGTTCGGCAACGGCGACGTGCGGAGCATCGCCGACGCGGCCCGGTTAGTTGAAGAGACGGGCTGCCACGGCATCGCCATCGGTCGCGGGGCGCTGGCCAACCCGTGGTTCTTCCGGCAACTCGATGCGTGGGTGCGGACCGGCGATCCGGGTTCACGCGGCAGCTACCACGACCGCCTCGCGTTCATGCGGACACACCTCGTGCGGCTGATCGAGTGGCGGGGGCACGAGTACCCCGGCTGTTCACAGTTCCGCAAGGTGGCGAGCTGGTACACGAAATCGTTGCGGATGCCGAAGGCGGTGCAACACCGCTTCACCATGCTGAAGACGCTAGCTGAGTTCGACGCACTGACCGCACCCTTCCGTGACACTGGCCCGCCGCCCGGCTGGACCGAGTGGGACGCGACGAGTGCCGAGATCAACGTCCCCCAAGGGCCGAACAGCCACTGGTGAGGGTCGGCCGCAGAATTCAGACACCCGCACGTCGCCCGTCCTGTAAACCGGCCGATTCACCCGACGGCAATTCCCACTCGCACACACCCACCACCGCCCGCCATCGCCTGCGCGGACGCCCGGTTGCCTGCCGGCGGGTGTTAACCTGTCTCGCCGCCCGCCCCTTCGGAGACCGGATCATGCCCTCTCACCTGCTCGGCCGCGTCCGCTCGTGGCTGTCCGCCGACGCCCCTTCTTCCCCCGCCGGCTCCGCCAAACTCGAAGCGGAACCGCTGGAAACGCGGGAGACGCCGACGGTGTCGGCCATCACCTCCAACTTTAACGGCACGGCGATCGCGGCCGGCAACACCCTGTGGTTCAACAGCGTGGCGAAGGTGTCCGGCGTGCCGGCGGTCGGGGCCACCCTCCACGTCACCCACCAGACGGTGTCGTTCAACGGCACCACCCTGTCGCTGCCCGACTCGACCATCGACTTGTCCCCGACCACCGCCGCCGCGGACGCCACCACCGCGTTCGCCGGCGGGTGGCAGACGAACAGCCCGCGGGCGTTCAGCGGGAACGTGTTCCTCGGCGGGGTGGGGTTCGCGGTGGCGAACACCATCCCCGGCGGGAGCGTGAAGAGCATCACTTGGTCGGGCGACTTCCAGTCGGACACGCCGGGGCTGACGGTGAACTGGAAGTGGGCGGCGGCGGTGTACACCAACTTCAGCACCGCCCCCGGCCAACTGGGGGTGAAGCCGCTGGACACCACCACCCAGTACCCGAACTCGGACCACGCCGGCACGCCCGAGCGGTTCAAGGGGTTCGTCATCGGCGGCGCCCGCGGCGGCGGCGGGTCGAACTTCACCGGTTCGTACAGCGGCACCAAGTCGGTGGTGACGGACGAATTCCCGTCGTCGTCCCCCGCCGGGGTGAGCGGGTTCGCCTTCCAGGACACCGACTTTAACGGGGAGGTGGACGCCCCACTCGTCGGCGTCACCATCGAACTCCGAGACGGCGGCGGCAACCTGGTGGACGCCACCACCACCGCCGCCGACGGGTCGTACTCGTTCACCGGGCTGGCAGCCGGCGTGTACACCGTCGCCATCGTGTTCGACGGGCAGGCGGTGTCCTCCGTCGGCTTCGTGGACGGGGACGGCGACGGGGTGCCGGATTACAACCAGATCGGGGAGATCAACTTGGCCGAGGGGCAGTTCGGGGTGAACTACAACTTCGCCTACTTCCCGAACCCGTCGTGAGTACAGGCGGGCGGTGAGGGGTGGCCGCCGGCTGCACCCTCACCGCCCGATCCCCCCCCGGTTCGTCACCACCAGAATCACACAGTTGCGGTAGAAGTCGTACCGCTTGGTGGCGATCCGCCCCCGCGGCACCTTCCCGGACAGGTGCTCCACCCACAGCGGTTCGGGCACGAACAGGTAACTCTCGATGTCGAAGCTGAGGAACTCGGCGGCGGCTTCGGGGGTGTGCAGCCGTTCCACCCGTCGGGCGGTGTAGAAGGTGACGCTCGGCTGCGAGTAGTCCAGGCTGGCGATCCGCACCTCGCGGTCCAAGGCGCGGGCGCCGGACTGCTCCACCAGCACCTTCACCGCCTTCTGTTTATCCACCTCCTGTGCGACGAACGCGGAAAGCGTGACGACGAACGCCACCGTCCCCGCGATCAGCACGCCGACCACCGCCGGGCGGTTCCCCTTTCGGGTGTACCACCAGCCGGCCGCCGCCGACGCCACCGGGAACAGCCCGACCCACGCCCAGTTCTCCAGCCCCGGAAAGGTGCGAGTCTGTGAGGTGCCAATGGGAATTGCCCCGCCGCCGATGACCAAGCCGACCGTCATCACCACGCCGGTGAAGGCGAAGCCGATCAGCCCAGCGGGGATCACCCACTTCGGCAAAGTGATTTCACCGGCCGCCCAGCGGGTGAGCAGCCGGGCCGTGAGCAGCGCGAGTGCGGGATACACCGGCGCGATGTAGTGCGGCAGTTTGGTGGCGGCGACCGAACAGACCAGGAAGTAGACGGCGAACCAGCAGAGCAGTAGCCGCGAGCCAACGGCGAGCGCGTGAGACCCTGACGCGCTCGCCTCCGGCTCGCGGCTACGGATCCCGCGCCACACGCTCACCCCCAGGAACCCGCTCCATGGGGCGAACAGCACGCAGATCACCGCGATCTCGTACAGCACGGGGACGCCGCGGTGCCCCTCCATCGCCTCCGCCGCCCGCCCGACGTTCTCGTTGAAGAAGAACGCCATCGGCCACTCGCCCTTCGTCTCCGTCGAGACGAACACGTACCACGGGACCGCCACCAGCACCCACGCCAGCACGCCCCACAGCATTCGCCAGTCGAGCAGCTTCAGCAGTTGTCGCGACCACAACAGGTACAGCCCGACCGCCGCCGTCGGCAACACCAGCCCGACCGGGCCTTTCGTCAGCATGGCCAGCCCGCTCGCGATGCTACACGGCACGAACCACCACCGCCGGCCGCCCTTGCTCCCCTCCCAGAACGCCCAGAAATACAGGGTGACGAACAGGATGAGCGGCGCATCGGTGATGGCCGCCCGGCCGAGGTAGACCAGCCCCATCGACGAACAGGTGATCAGGCCGGCGAACAAGCCGGTACTCCCGCCGAACATGCCACGCCCCAGGCCGTACACCGCCAGCACCATCCCCACGAACGCCACCGCCGACGGCAGCCGGGCCGCGAACTCGGTCTCCCCGAACGCCGCGAAACTCGGCCGCATCAGCCAGTAGAGCATGATCGGCTTGGCCGTCCTCAGTTCCCAGTTGAACGTCGGCACGATCCAACTGTCCGCCTCGATCATCTCGCGGGTGCAGCCGGCGTTCCGCCCCTCGTCGTCGTCCCACAGGCTGGTCGCCCCCAGGTTGGGCAGCACCGCCAAGGCGGCGCACGCCAGCAGCAGCGGCACGGCGACGAGCGGGCGTTCGGTCCAGCGGGGCATCCGCACCCCTCGGGGGAAAGCGACGATGATACGCCGCCCGCCGCCCGCTGGGCACCCCGACCGGCCGCCGTACAACGATCAGTCAACGTTCCCGTGCCGAGATTCCGCCCCATGCCCGCAGCGAAGTACGTCGGTCTGGATGTCGGCGGCACCACCATGAAGGCCGCCGTGGTGGACGACGCCGGCGTCGCGTCGAAGGTGGCCACGCTCGACACCAACCCGGAGCGGGGGCAAGAGGCCGGGCTGAAGACGATGTGCGACACCATCGAGCTGGCGGTGAAGACCGCCGGGCTGACGATGGCAGACGTCGCGGCGATCGGGGTGGCCACGCCGGGGCTGATGGACATCCGCGCCGGCCTCATCCTCGACCCGCCGAACCTCGCCCCGTGGAAGAACGTGCCGGTCCGCGAGCACATCCGGAAGGCGTTCAACAAGCCGACCGCCTACCAGAACGACGCCAACGCCGCCGCCGTCGGCGAGAAGTGGGTGGGCGCCGCGAAGGGTGCCCGCAGCGTGGTCATGTTCACCCTCGGCACGGGCGTCGGCGGGGCGGTGGTGGTGGGCGATTCGGTGATCGAGGGCGAACACAGCCACGGCGGGGAGTTGGGCCACCTGCGGATCGACCTGCCCGACCGCGGGCGGCGGTGCGGGTGCGGCGCCCGCGGTTGCCTGGAAGCCTACGCCAGTGCGTCGGCGGTAGTGGAGCGCGCCCGGGAGGAACTGGCCGGCTGGCGGGGGCAGACCGAGTTGAAGCAGTTCCAGACCGTGTTCGACCAGAAGCAGTTCAACGCCGAGGTCATCTTCAAGCTGGCCGACGCCGGCGACGAGTGTGCCCGCAAAGTGGTGGATGACACCGCGTACTTTCTGGCCCTCGGGGCGTCCGCCACCGTCGCGGTGGTCGACCCGGAGGTGATCGTCATCGGCGGGGGGATGGCGAAGTCGAAGCAGTTCCTGACGAAGGTGGACGAGTACGTCCGCCGGT
>CAYMHO010000378.1:0-2870 GCA_964390195.1 uncultured Fimbriiglobus sp.
CTTTTGAGATACTTTCCTTACCAGCAAGATATCTAGCAAGTATTTCATTTTTTTCTATACTATCCTCAACGTTTATAAATTTTATGCGTTCTGTATCTTTCATTTTTAAAAGACTGGTAAAGATTTTCAATCTTTAATATTTTTCCAAAAACTATAATTTTATCTGGTGCAACGCCGCGCCCCACCCCCCACCCGCGCCCGGGGGGCCCCCGCGCGGGGGGCCCCCGCGGGGCGCCCCGGCCCCCCCCCGCGCCCCCCCGCCCCTCGGCTCGCACGGGCCGTCGGCGTTCGCTACTTCTTCGCCACGTCCGTCTTCTCCACCTTCACCGCCGCGATCAGCTTGTCGAACGACTCGCTCAGCGCGTCGCCGGCCTTCACCAGCACCCGCTTCGACTCCGTCACAGTCGTCCCGTTCACCTCCACTTCGGCCTTCAGGTCGTAGTAGAAGGTCTTCCCGCCGGGCAGGTCCGGGGTGTGGAAGTTGCGGCTGGCCGACTCGCCCTTCACCAACTCGCCGTCCACGAACAGCTTGGCGGCGGCCGGCAGTTCGACGGTCAGGCGGGCCGGCGCGGCGCTCGGCTTGGCCCGGGCGGCCGCGTGGTCGATGGTGACGGTCGGGGCGACGCCCAGCCCGCCCTCGACCACCCCGCTGCCGCTCACCGGCGGGATGATGAACGCCGGCTGGTGGAAGTCCGGCCCGTAGTACACCGGCCCGCTGCCGAAGCACGACCCGTACCCGGCCGAGGTGGGCGAGTACACCGGCCAGCCGTACACCGTCGGCGGGCTGACCGTGCCGGTGCTGTTGTAGAACAGCGGCGACCCGTAGCAGGCGGTGGTCGGGTTGATCGGGTTGACCGGGAACCCGCCGTAGCAGGCGCCGTGGCACGAGCCGAAGCACGAACTGCCCACGCACGAGCTGCCCGTACACGAGCTGCCCATGCACGAGCTGTGGCACCCGGCGCCGTAGCACGACCCGTGGCAGGAGCTGTGGCAGGATCGCCCGAACAGCCCGCCGAGCCGGCCGCGGAGGCCGAACAGCCCGCCGCCGTGACACGAGCTGTAGCACCCGCCGCCGTAGCACGATCCGAAACACGACCCGTGACACGAGCCGACGGGGACGACCGCGCCGGTGCACCCGGTGCACCCGACGGACACCACCGTGCCGGTGCACCCGCCGCACCCGCCGAAGCAGCCGCGGCCGAAGGCGGCGGTGTCCGGGGCGGTGGTCAAGGCCGCCATGAGAACCATACTGTACATTCAACGAACCTCGGTGTGGGGAGTGGCGACGTCCGCCGCCGTGGCAAACTAGGGGGAATGGTAAGTCTGGCTAAGGGAGTCGTCAAACACCAAACGGGAAAGGCGATCCGGGAGTAGGGGTCATCCGGTTGGCAGAATCGGAACGACGGGCGGAATCGGCGTTTGTGTTCAAGTCCGCGGCAGTGGGTCGGCTGCGGAGTGGGAACAGAAACGCCCGGCGTACGCCGGGCGTGAGTGTGGCTCGCTCGTCACCTCAGCCGAACAGCAGCAGCACGTTCCACGGCGGGGTCTTTTCGAACTCGCACCCCAGCTCGAAGTGCCCTTCGCTCGGCCGGCAACTCCGCACCAGCACCGTCACCCACGGTATGGTGTCCGGGGCGTGCTTGGCCCGCACCTGGAGGGCGGTGCCGGCGGCCATCCCGGTGGACAGGACCAGCCGCAGCCCGCCGGTCGAGCGGTCCACCACGTAGCCGGCCGATGCGCCGCCCTTGAACGCCGGCGACTGGACCACCACTTCCACCGCCTGACCGTCCCGCCGGAGCGAGGTGCGGCGGTCGGACGCGGTGGCGGCGACCGCCGCGCTGCCCTCCTGCGGTTTCAGTTTGGGCGGCTTCAGCCCGCCCTCCCGCTTGCGGTTCACAAGCAGCAGCGTGACCATCAGCCCGGTCGCCACGACGATCAGGCCGGGCAACAGGTAGACGGTCCACTCGGAGGCGAGCAACTGGCTCAAGTTCATGGCACGGTCGGAGCGAACGGGGGACGGACGTGGCCCAAGCGTAGCACGCCGGCCGACGGCGGGACGGGCGGGCGGGCCGGTTTCCGCCGGGCGCGAAGGTTCAGGTGCGACCGAACTGTTTGTCGAGTTGCTGGCGGCTGAACAGCAGGCTGGTCGGCCGCCCGTGCGGGCAGTGGTGGGAGTCCTCGGCCATCTCCCGCAGCACCAGCAGGTGGGCAATCTCTTCCTGCGTCAGCCGGTCGCCGGCCTTCACCGCCGCCTTGCACGCCATCGTCGCCAGCAGGTGGTCGAGCAGCGCCTCGCGGCTGGGCGGGCGGTCCTTCGTCATCAGGTGGTCGATCACCCCTTGCAGGATGACGGCCGGCGGGCGGCGAGACAGGAGCGTCGGGTAACTGCCGAGCAGGATGGTGTTGCCGCCGAAGTCGGAAACCTCCAGCCCCAACGCGGCCAGTTGCTCCTGAACCTCTAACACGAGGGCCGCCTGTTCGGCCGGCAGGTCGATCGGTTCCGGGATGAGCAGGCGTTGCACTTCGAGCTTGCCGTCGCGGACACGGCGGCGGAGTTGCTCGTACAGGATCCGCTCGTGCAGGGCGTGCTGGTCGATGACGAGCATCCCCTCGGGCGTCTCGAGGATGATGTACGAGTCGTGGACTTGCAGGGCCGACCCCGGGGCGAGGGCGGGGAGGGAAGTCACGAAACTCGAAACCGGAGGCGCGAGAGCAGATTCTTCGCCGCGACCACCGGCAGCGGGCGGGGCGGAGGAGACCTCACCCCCCGGCCCCCCCGCCCCGGCCGTGGGGGGGGGGGGGAACCCCCCCCGGGCTGGGGGAACCCCGCGCCCCCCCGGGCGGGGGGGCCGTCGCCCGGGGCCCCGGGG
>CAYMHO010000378.1:2880-6134 GCA_964390195.1 uncultured Fimbriiglobus sp.
GGCTCGGAGAGGGGGTGTTCAACACGCACAGGTGCTGGTGAAACCGCCTCCGCCTCCGGGCGGTTCATCGGTACAGGGTTCACCGTATCCGCCTTGAACACCCCCTCTCCGAGCCGGAGAGGGGGCCGGGGGGTGAGGTCCGAACCGGCCTCCCACGGCGGCACCGTCTGCTCGGCCAGTTCCTTCCGCGGGCTGAACAGACTCGGGGTGGCGTCGGCGGAGAGCGGCTCCAAATCCCACCGCGGTTGCAGCGGTCGCGGTTCGGGCGACTCCATCTCGGGCGCGCGGA
This sequence comes from uncultured Fimbriiglobus sp., assembly GCA_964390195.1. Taxonomy (GTDB): domain Bacteria; phylum Planctomycetota; class Planctomycetia; order Gemmatales; family Gemmataceae; genus JALHQU01. The sequence goes on from CAYMHO010000378.1 coordinate 3,170, forward strand.
GCAGCGGTACCAGGTTCGCCTTCAGCAGTCGCGCCTTCACCGCGCTCCGCACCAGGGCGTACACCGACGACTGCTCGCGGAACCGCACCTCGTGCTTCTGCGGGTGGACGTTGATGTCCACCGCCGCCGGCGGCACGTCCAGGAACAGGAACCCGACCGCGTACCGGCCGGTCATGAGCAGCCCGCGATACGCTTCTTGGAGAGCGTGGCCGATGCTGCGGTCGCGGAACCAGCGGCCGTTCACGAACAGGTACTGCAGCTTCGGGTTGCCGCGGTCGCACTTCGGGTCGGCGACCCACCCGCTCACCCGCATCACGTTCGGCCCGCTGTCGATGTCAAGCAGTGCGTCTTGCACGTCCCCGCCGAAGAACAGGCCGATGCGGTCCTTCAGACCGGCCGACGCCGGCAGCTCGAACACCATTTTGCCGTTGTGCCGCAGCACGAAGTGAACGGTCGGGTGGGCCAAAGCCAGCCGGGTGACCACCTCGGACACGTGCCCGAGTTCGGTGGCCACGCTCTTCAGAAACGCCTTGCGAGCGGGGATGGAGTAGAACAGGTGCCGCACTTCGATGCGGGTGCCGGTCGCCCCACCCCACGGCTTCACGTCCGACAGTGACGAGTTGTTGCAGCGGACTTCGGCGCCGGTGTCGTGCCCCGCCGGGCGGGACTGAATGCACACCTGTGCGACCCCGGCGATGGACGCGAGCGCCTCACCACGAAAACCAAGGGTGAGCAGGTCGAACAGGTCGTCGGCACTTTCGAGCTTGCTGGTGGCGTGCGGGGCGAAGGCGAGCGGCAGGTCGTCCGCCGGGATGCCGTGCCCGTCGTCCACCACGCGGATGAGTTCGGTGCCGCCCTGTTCCAGGTCGATGTCGATGCGGGTGGCGCCGGCGTCGAGGCTGTTCTCGACCAGTTCTTTGACCACCGACGCGGGGCGTTCGACCACCTCGCCGGCGGCGATCTTGGCGACCACATCGGGCGGCAGTTGGCGGATGGTAGGCATGGGCACGTATGTTGAAGAATGCCGGTTTACTTGTTCCGAGAAGGCTCGCCGACGTACAGCACCGGCACACGTTCGACGAGCAGCCACAGCATTTCGACGAGAAGCAATCCGCCGCAGAACTCGATCGCAGGGAGTACCTCCCCGGTCCAGGGGTGTTCCTCCATCCTGAGTTGGTACGGGGAAGAGTGCCAGTCAAGGGACTCCGCGTCCATCTCGACACCGTCATCCCGGCCGGTCAACCGCACCTCGAACGCACCGCCCGGATCAAGCCGCCAATCGAACCGAACGTCGTCACCACTGAACCCCGTCTGCGCCATTACTCCGCTCCCATCGGTCTGGATGACCAAATGGAATCCCATCGGCAGCAACTCGGTCGTGGACCAATAGCCCACCGGGCAGTGGCGAAGGCGTTCGAGCAGTTCGGGATCGGTCGTCATACGGGTACGCCAAGGTCACTTCTTCTTTTTCAGTGCCGCCAGTTCGGCCTGGAGTTTGGCGATCTCGGCCGCTTGTGCGGCGATCCGCCGTTCTTCAGCGGTCAGGATGGTCACGCCGGTGGTCGAATCCCGCAATCTCAGTCGTTCGCCGTCCCGCTCCAGGATCAGCCCGAGTCGGCGGCTTGCCAGCGAGCCGTCCTTGTTCGGCCGGATCGGCTGGAACGCCCCCCGCACCCGGCGGAACCCCTGCAACGACGGGTCCAGGTAGTCTTCGAGGGGGTCAAACAGGAAGTACTCGTCCACCTCCCACACGTCCTGATAGACGGCCCGCTTGGTGCGAGTGTCCTCCCGCCGGGTGGTCTTCGAGGTGATCTCGAACACCACCGACGGGACCGCCCGTTCGTCCCAGGTGCGGAAGGTGTCGCGGTTGCCGGCCGGCACCCCGAACACGACGAAGCAGTCCGGCGACAAGTGCCGGCTCACGTTCCCCTGCTCGTAGTAAACCAGCAGGTTGCCGCTCACGGACACGTCCGGCCGACCGGCGAAGGGGGCCGCCAGGCGGGCGAGCAGGTCTACCATCGCTTGGCGGTGGTCATCGCTTTCGGCCATGGGCGTGCCGTCCGAAGTCGGGTACTCGATCGGTTTGGTAAACCCCGGGATCAGCGTCCGCATGGGTCGGCACTCCGTGGTGACCTATTTCTCGTCGTCCTTCTTCTTCCACTCCAGCAGCTTGCGGTACAGCGTCCGCTCGCCGATGTCGAGCAACCGGGCCGCCTCCTCCCGGTTGCCGTTGGTCAGCTCCAGCGCCCGCTCGGTGTAGTACCGCTCCACGTCGGCCAGCGGGCGGCCGACCAGGTGGTCGTGCGGCACCCCGTTCCCGTTGCCAACCGCGATAACCTCCGGGCCGGGGCCGGGGCCGGGCAGGGCCAGCGGGCCGGGGCCGCCGACCGGCACCGGGCCGGCGTCCTCGGGGAAATCGTCCGCCCCGAGCACCCCGTCGTCGTCCAGCAGCACCATGCTCTCCAGCAGGTTCCGCAGTTCCCGCACGTTCCCCGGCCAGTGGTACGCGGCGAACGCCCGCCACACCGGCTCGGTGATGGCGGTGATCTTCTTCGCGTATTTCGCCGTCAGATCCTTCATGAAGTGGTTGACCAGCAGCGGGATGTCCTCCCGCCGCTCCCGCAGCGAGGGCAACCGGATCACCCCCACCTTGAGGCGCTGGTACAGGTCCCAGCGGAACTTACCCTCTTCAGCCAGCTTTTCCAGGTCCTTGTTCGTCGCGGCCAGCACCCGCACGTCCACCTTGACCGGGTCGTTCGCCCCGATCCGCACCACCTCCCCGTTCTCCAGCACCCGCAGCAGCTTGGCTTGCAGCGACAGCGGCATGTCACCGATCTCGTCGAGGAACAGCGTGCCGCCGTTGGCGTGCTCGAACCGCCCCACCCGCCGGCGGTCCCCGCCGGTGAACGACCCCGGCTCGTGCCCGAACATCTCGTCGTCCAGCAGGTTGTCGTTCAGGGCGGCG
>CAYMHO010000379.1:0-2748 GCA_964390195.1 uncultured Fimbriiglobus sp.
AGTACGAGTGGCGGACCCGCTACCGCGCCCGCCGCGAGCTGCACGACCGCCCGGCGAGCGAGGTGCTGCCGGCCGTCGCCAAGTGGGTGGCCGCCCTGAAGGAGTCCGACCCGGATTACGACCGCCTGCGGTGTGAGGCCCTGTGGGTGCAGCAGGGGCACCACGCGGTGGACGTGAAGCTGGCCGACGCGGTGCTCGCGTGCAAGACGTTCCAGGCCCGCGCCGCGGCGGTCCACATCCTGGCCGACGAGTTCGACCGGATTCCGGGCGTGATCGAGCGGTTCAAGAAGGCGGCGACGGACGAACACCTGCGGGTGCGGTGCGAGGCCGCGCGGGCGCTCAGCTTCTTCGAGAACGGCGACGCCATGAGCGCCGTGGCCGGCATCGCCTCGAAGCCGATGGACTACTGGACCCGGTACACCGTCGAAGCGGCGCTGGCGGCGAACGACGCCGCGTGGCCGGGCGACTTCTTCACCGCCAAGTTCACCGCCGCCAACCCGGAGACCGCCAAGCTGCTGGCCGAGATCAAGAAGAACAAGCAGGTGGGCGGGGCGGCGGCCCCGTTCCTGGCCCGCCTGCTCGGCAGCGACCCGCTCACCGCGGAGGAGAAGAACAAGCAGATGACCGGGCTGTCCATGCTCACCGGCAACGCCTCGAAAGGGCGGGAGGTGTTCCTCCGCACCTGCACCTCGTGCCACAAGGTGGGCAACGGCGAGGGGGCCGACTACGGGCCGAACCTGGAGAAGGTGATGGAGCGGGCGAAGTCGCGGGTGAAGCTGGTCGAGTCGCTCATCGACCCGAACGCCGAGGTGGAGGACAAGTACAAGTCCACCCGCATCGACAAGACGGACGGGAAAGCGGTCATCGGTCTGCTGGTGTCCGAGACGAAGACCGAAACCGTCATCTTCGACGGCAAGGAGAAGGTGACCATCAAGGCCGATGAGATCGATAAGAAGACGACGCTCAAGCAGAGCAGCATGCCCGAGGGGCAGGCCGGCACGATGGCCCCGGTCGAGTTCCTGGATTTGCTCGAGTACCTGGCCTCGCTGAAATGACCGATCGGTTAGCCGCGAGCCAACGGCGAGCGTGCTCGCCGTTGGCTCGCGGCTAACCAGCACCCATTTCCGTCGTGTACAATCCCCGCATGGCGAAGAAAGCCAAGTCGCGCAAGAAGAAAGCCCCGAAGCCCGAACCGTTCCGCTGGCAGCGGTTGCTCCGCCTGCTGCCGGCCGGGGTGGGTGTGGCCGGCCTGTTCGTCGGGTTGCACTGGTTGACCGGGCAAGCCGGGGCGGGCGTCGCGGCCAAAGAACGGTACGCGGTCAGGGTGGCCGACCTGAGGGTGAACACCCCGCCGCACACCGACTCCGTCAAGTTCCTCACCGAAGTGCGGCTGATCGGCAACCTGCCCGAGTCGGTGCGATCGGTCGATCCGGCAACGCCGGCACAGCTTTCCGAAGCGTTCCGCAAACACCCGTGGGTCGAAGACCTGACCGCCGTGACCACCGAACCCGACGGCGGGGTGCGGGTGGAGTTGAAGTTCCGCTCGCCCGTGCTGGCGGTGCGGTGGAACCAGGTCGGCATCGTGAACACGCGGGCCGTGACCGCGACCGGAGTGCTGCTGCCGAACGGCGTGGACACGACCGGCCTGCCGGTGTTCACCACCGTGCGGACGGTCCGCGAAGCGTCCGACGGGCAGGCGTGGCCGGAACCGGACGTGAAACGGGCGGCGGAATTGGTCACGCGGCACCGATGCCAGACGGTCGAACGCACCGGCACCGGCTGGCGATTGACTGACGCCGACGGCAAGGCGCTGACGATTGATGCCCCATGATCCTCGCCTACAACACGAACGGCTTCGCCCACCACTCCCTGTCGGACGCCCTCGACCTGCTCGCCACCCGCGGGTACCGCGGGGTGCAGCTCACCCTCGACGTCCACCACCTCAACCCGTTCGAGCCGAACCTGACCGAGCGGGTGCACCGCACCCGAGAGCACCTCGCCCGGCTGAACCTGCGGTGCGTCATCGAAACCGGCGCCCGCTTCCTGCTCGACCGCGAACGCAAGCACCAGCCCACACTCCTTTCCCCCGACCCGACCGGTCGCCGTCGGTTCCTCGGAACGTGTGCGGACATCGCACGAGCACTCCACGCCGACGCCGTCAGCTTTTGGTCCGGCACGCCGCTCGACGACGCCCCGCCGTCCGCCCACATGGCCCGGCTGGTGGACGAGTGCAAGCGGTTGGCCGACCACGCCGGAAGTCGCGGCGTGCGGCTGGCGTTCGAGCCGGAGCCGGGCATGTTCATCGACACGATGGACAAGTTCGCCGAGCTGCACGCCCGCGTGTTCCACCCGCACTTCGGCCTGACGCTCGACGTCGGGCACTTGGTGTGCCAGGGCGAGTTGCCGGTGAGCGACCACATCCGGCGGTGGAAGGACTGGCTGTGGAACGTCCACATCGAGGACATGAAGGCGGGCGTCCACGACCACCTGATGTTCGGCGAGGGGGAGGTGGACTTCGCCGACGTGTTCGCCGGCCTGAAGGCGATCGGCTACGCCGGCCTCGTCGGGGTCGAACTCAGCCGCCACAGCCACGACGCGGTGCGGACGGCCGAGAAAGCGATGGGGTTCTTGAAGGGGTGGTAACTGGCGAGCCGGGGGGGGGGGGGCCCCCCGGGGGGGGGGGGGGGGGGGCGACCCCCCCCCCCCCCCCCCCCCGGGCCCGGGCGCCCCCGCCGCGGGGGGGGAAAA
>CAYMHO010000379.1:2758-6121 GCA_964390195.1 uncultured Fimbriiglobus sp.
TGTGTTGTTGGGGGGGGGGGGGGGGGGGGGGGGGGGGGTGCGGCGGGCGGCGCGCCGCCCGCCGCCCCCCCCCCCCCCCCCGGCTCGCCCCACGTTCGCCTTTCCCGCCCGGCCGGTTGGTACTACTCTTGTCACGTTCGGAGTCGCCCGAGGGGTCGAAGTGTCTCGCATGAACATCCTGTTCGTCGCGTCCGAGGTGGCCGGGTTCGCCAAGACTGGTGGGCTGGCCGACGTGGCCGCCGCCCTCCCGCGGGCGCTCGCCCAGCTCGGCCACCGGGTGGCGGTGGTCATGCCGTTCCACCGCACCGTGCGGTACGGCAAGCAGTCGGTCGAGGCCACCCCGCACGTGCTCACCGTGCCCATCGGCACCCGCACCCTCGCCTGCCGCCTGATGCGCGGCACCCTGCCCAACTCGGACGTGCCCGTCTTCTTCGTGGACGCCCCCGACTACTTCGACCGGGACGACCCGCCGACCGGCCGCGGGCTGTACCAGCAGACCATGCCCGGCGGGTACAAGGCCGACTACCCGGACAACGCCGAGCGGTTCGTCTTCTTCAGCCGGGCGGTGATGGCCGCCCTCCCGCACGTCGGGTTCGTGCCCGACATCCTGCACGCCAACGACTGGCAGACCGGCCTGCTCCCGGTGTACGTGTCGGAGGCGCTGCGGCTGCGGGCCGAGTACAGCCACGTCCGCACCGTGTTCACCATCCACAACATCGCCTACCAGGGCATGTTCAACCGCGGGGTGATGGACCTGACCGGCCTGCCCGGCTACCTGTTCAACCACAGCCAACTGGAGTTCCACGGGCACCTGAACTTTCTGAAGTCGGGGGTGGTGTACGCCGACGCGGTGAACACGGTGTCGCCCACCTACAGCCGAGAGATCCAGACGCCCGAGTACGGGTGCGGGCTGGAGGGGCTGCTCGGGCAGGTGCGGTACAAGCTGAGCGGGATCGTGAACGGGGTGGACTACGGCGAGTGGGACCCGGCGCACGACCCGCACATCACGGCCCGGTACGACGCCGACAGCGTGTTCGAGCAGAAGCCGAAGAACAAGGCGGCCCTACAGGAGCGGTACCACCTGCCGGTCGATCCGACCCGCCCGGTGATGGGCATGGTGGCCCGGCTGGTGAACCAGAAGGGCATCGACCTGGTGATGAGCGCCGCCCCCGGCTTCCTCGACCTCGGCTGCCAGCTCGTGTTCCTGGGCGACGGCGACCGCGAGTACCACGACCAACTGCAGGGGCTGCGGGACCGCCACCCGGACCAGGTGGGCATCTACCTGGGGTTCAACGAGGGGCTGGCGCACCTGGTGGAAGCGGGGAGCGACCTGTTCCTGATGCCCAGCCGGTACGAGCCGAGCGGGCTGAACCAGTTGTACTCGCTGCGGTACGGCACCCCGCCGGTGGTGCGGGCGACGGGCGGGCTGGCCGACACCATCGTGAACGCCAGCGAGGAGAACATCGCCAACCGCACCGGCACCGGGTTCAGCTTCCACGACTACACGGCCCACGCCCTGTACGAAACCGTGAAGTGGGCTCTGACGCTGTACCGCCAGCGGCCGGACGATTTCCGGAGCGTGGTGCGGAACGCGATGCGACAGGACTGGAGTTGGACCCGCAGCGCGGCCAAGTACGAGGAGCTGTACCGCAAGGTGAAGGGGTGATCCGGGCGAGCGGCGGCCGTGAGGCCGCTGTTGCTGCGGGTGTGAACAGCGGCCTCACGGCCGCCGCTCGCCCGGTACGTTGAAAACGCCGAACGGCCGGCCGCATCCTTTCGGGTGCGGCCGGCCGTTGCGGTTGCATCACTGCGGGCCGAGGCCTCTTCTCCTTCCAGCCCCGTGGTTCCAGCACGTTGCTGCGGCCCGCGTGATGGATGACAATTAGCAACCGTCGTGCCGGGGCGAAAAATGGCCCCGATGGCTGGTTTTCCGGCACTTTCTGCCGGTCCGGCGTGTAACTCTTGCAAACCGCACCGGGTTGGCGTTGCAAGAAAGCGGCGTTGATTTTCCGGGGTGGGTCGCTCTCGTCGGGAACGGAGACACCATGAACCTGCACCTGAGCGGCGGAACGGCGGTGATGACCGGCGGGGCGAGCGGCATCGGGCTGGCGACCGCCCGGCTGTTCGCCGAGGAGGGGTGCGGCGTCGTGCTGTGGGACCGCGACCCGGCGGTGGCGGACGTCGCCCGGCAGTTGGCCGACGAGTTCGGCGTGCCCGCGGTCGGGGCGGTGGTGGACGTGACCGATTTCGACGTGGTGAAGCAGGCGGCCAACGCTCTCGGCTCAGTCGATCACGTCGTGCATTGTGCCGCCATCGGGTCGGGCAAGTTCGGCTTCCCGTTCACCCACCTGACGCCCGCCGACTGGCCCCGCGTGTTGAACGTGAACATCCTCGGCGCGGTCCACGTCGCCCACGCCCTCGCCCCGCGGATGGCCGAAGCCAAACGTGGTACGCTCGTCTTCCTGGCGTCCGTCGCCGGACAGATCGGCTCGCAGACCGACCCGCCGTACAGCGCGAGCAAGGCGGCCGTCATCAACTTCGCCCAGTGTTTGGCGAAGGACCTCGCCCCGAGTGGGGTGCGGGTGAACACCGTCTGCCCCGGCATGGTGCAGACGCCGCTCAACCGGGCGGTGTGGCAGGCGTGGCACGACCGAACACCGGAAGCGGAGCGGCTGAGCTACGACGAGTGGGCGGGGCGGAAGATCGCGGCGGTGGTGCCGCTCGGCCGGTGGCAGACGGCGGAAGACGTGGCGTCGATGATTGTGTTCCTGTCGTCCGACCGGGCGGCCCAGGTGACCGGCCAGACGGTGAACGTGGACGGCGGGTTCGTCATGCACTGGTAGCGCGGGCGGCGGGGTCACTTCTTGGGATTCTGTGGGAGTAACTCGATCTCGTACTCGTCGAGTGTGGCAGTCACCTCAACTGCGACCTGTTTGGCCACCAGTGGGCCAAACACGACGCTCGAAGGGAGGTTCGGTAAGGTTGTGTCATAGATCCGAACCCACTCCTTCCCATCCTCGCTCCACTCCCCTTTGACCGTCTCGCCCCGCCGGGTGAGCCGCAGCCACAGCGGAGAATCGCCTTTGAGGTCGGTTCTCGCCCCTTGAGACCCCGCAGTTCCGGCGAGCCGTGGCTGGACATGGCGGGAGTATCGGAACAACCCGACGGCGTTCACGTCCCTGCCCCACGTCTCCTGTCCGGCCAGCACCGCGGCCCCCAACCCGGGATCGCCGACAGCGGTTACACCCATCCCAGCCGCCCACTGGTGTTCTGGAAACTTCGACGAGCCAGGCACCGCCGGGGTAACCGCGACGAATGGCACTTACTTCTTGCCAATTCCTTTGGCCATCTGGCGTTTCAGTT
>CAYMHO010000380.1:0-6108 GCA_964390195.1 uncultured Fimbriiglobus sp.
GTGCGGATCAGGTCGTCGATGTACGGCGACGGGGTGAGGAACTCGACGTACTCGGCCACCGGCATGGCACACGCGAGTTGCACGTCGGCCGCCAGCCCCACCGCCGTGTTCCACCCGTGCGGCACCCACCGCACGTTGCTCTCGTAGGCGGCCCACGCGATCCGCCACGCTTCGGTCAAGCCGCCGCACTTGGTGCAGTCCGGCTGCACGACGTCCACCGCCTGCCGCTCGAACAGCGGGCGGAAGCTCTGCCGGCGGGTGAGCACCTCGCCGGTGGCGATGGGCACGGGCGAGTGCCGGCGGAGTTCGGCGAATCCGGCGATGTCGTCCGGCGGGAGTGCCTCCTCGAACCACGTCACGTCGTACCCGGCCAGCATGTGGGCGGTGCGAAGCGCCCACTTGTACCCGTGCGGCCAGAACGCCTCGCTCCCGCCTGCGTCGATCATCAACTCCACGCCGGGGCCGACCGTCTCGCGGGCGGTGCGAACGAGCAGTTCGTCGGTCTTCGCGTCCCGCCGGCCGAACGGCTTCCACCCGAGTTTGATCGCCTTGAACCCACGGGCAACCGCCTCCTTCAGCTTCTCCCGCAGTGCGTCCGGTTCGGCGAACAGGAGCGACCCGTAGGGCTTGATGCGGGTGCGGTAGACGCCGCCGAGCAGCCGGGCGACGGGCTGGTTGGTGGCCTTGCCGAACAGATCCCACAGGGCGATGTCGATGCCGCTGATGGCGTGTTCGACCGACCCGCCGCGCCCCTGCCAGAAGGTGTGCTGGCGAAGTTTCTCGCTCACCCGTGCCGGCTCGTCCGCCCGTTCGCCGATCAAGAACGGCTTGAGCAACTTCACCGCCGCTGCCACCAACGCACTGCTGGTGAACGTGCTGCCAACGCCGACGTGGGCCGTGTCGGTGACGACCTCCACAATGGTGTGGACGTCGTCTTCGGGGGTGAGCTCCTTCGCCCACCCGCCCTCGACGGTACCACCGGACAGACCCGTCAGACGCAGATCGACGATCTTCATGGCGACACCGGGGCAAGACGCGGGGCGGTTATCGTAGTGGTGGAGGGTATTCGCTTGTGGGTAGAATCGCCCCACCCCCGCCGTCCGAGCTTCGCTCAGAGCGGCGACCCCTCCCCAGCGGGGAGGGGTGTAGCGCGGCTGATCGTTTCGCGTTGGCGGTGTAAGCCGGATACCCCACACCCCTCCCCGCTGGGGAGGGGTGGATGTGATCGGCACTCCCGCTCAAGCGAACAGAACCGACCCCCCAACGCCCCTCCCCGCTGGGGAGGGGTCGCCGAGGTGAGCGCAGCGAACCCGGCGGGGGTGGGGATTGATTCAACAGGAGTCACCATGCCCGCCGACCCGCGGCTGATCGCCTTCGCCCGGCAGATGCGGCGGGAGCCGTCGCCGACGGAGAAGCTGGCGTGGCGGATGTTGCGGCTGCGGCGGATGTCCGGCTTCCGCTTCCGCCGGCAGCACCTCATCCCGCCGTACATCGCCGACTTCTACTGTGCTGCCGCTCGACTGGTCATCGAGTTCGACGGCGACACGCACATCGGGCAGGAGGAGAACGACTGTATCCGGCAACAGTTCATGGAGTCGAAGGGGCTACGGGTGCTACGGTTCTGGAACGCCGAGCTGTTCGATGATGCCGACGCGGTGGTCGAGACCATATACAGCGCTTGCGTGACCGGAGTGTCGGCCGATCCGCGTATCGCCGGCCGGCTGGATGAGAGCGGCCAGTTCTCCCGGCGAACGAGGCGAAAGCAAACAGAGGGTGGTTGAAGCACCCACCCTTGGTGGTTGTGCAGAAGGTGGTTGAAGCACCACCCCCCGGCGGCTGCGCCCAAGGTAGTCGAAGCACCCCACCCCCGGCGGCTGCGCCGCCGTCCCCTCCCCAGCGGGGAGGGGTGTGGGGTCTCCGGTTCCGTTCGCAACAGCGGAAGTGTCTGCCACGCCACACCCCTCCCCGCTGGGGAGGGGTCGCCGTCCCGCGAAGCGCGGACGGCGGGGGTGGGGTTGATCGACTCCCGCCACATCTGGGAAGGAGCGGCACTCCGACGCGAGGTGGTGGTATGGGAATTAAGCCTATTGCCCATGCGCGGGGAACAGTGCTGGCGAGATATGCGGACCTGACATCACCAAGAACGAGATGGTGCCGAAGAACGTCAACAGCCAGACCGAGACCCCTGGATCCTCTGAGGCGATCCAGTGCCTGTAGGCGAATACGTTGTTGCCGATGACCTTTGGTGTCAACCGCTTCAGCGGATCGATTACGTTTCGCGTGTCTTCTTCGAGATCACACGGATCGAGTGATGCCAGCGTTTCGTCTGAGTGTACCTTCACGTCGTACCCATCCGGCAGCCGTCGGCCGGTCTCCTTGAAATACAGCCCTATCACCGTTCGCCCAACAACGCGGAACAGCCGTTCAAGGTCCACGTCGAATGCCAACCGGTCACCAACGTAGAGGCCGCCCGGTGTGTGTGCCTCAACCTGCCGAAGGTTCTGAACGAATGCAGCAAGACGCCCGGGGGCTTCCTTCCGGTTCAGCGCGTGGAATACGGAGCCGTGACTCTTTGCTACATCGGGGTGACCCCTGGCTTGCTCGGCAAGTACGAGGCACTGTTGGAAGTATTCGTCATCATTCTGGAAGCTCTTGTTGCACTCTTCACAGGCTGGGACGACGACAAGGTTCGAGGGGCGCGGCTTGCTGAAGATCGCTTTTGGTGGAATGTGGTCGCGTGTGGTCGCACTGTTCGACTGGCAGTAGACGCAGGAAGTCATGGGGTTCTCCAGATTCGTGAGTCTTACTACCTCTGACGTGCTGAACTGACCAAAGGTTCACATCACTCCAGTGGTTGTTGGTTCAAGGCATCGGACAAGCCGAGCATCTCCAGATGCATCCACAACTCGGCTCTTGAAGGTTTCGGGTGAGGCAGGGGCGTTCCGTTGTCGGCCGGGGATACTGTACTAATGTCAATAATCCGGACAGGGGGTATGTGCGAAACGGTGATCCCCTTGATCTTCTTGATCCCCTTGCTCGGGTCGGTTGCCCGGTTCCCCGACACCGCCCGCGACAAACAACGGAATGGCCCCGATAGGTGGGGGAACGTGGTGAAACAGAAACTCACTCGTCACCCGCTCCGGTCACTCGTTCAACTGGCTGGCCGACGGCGAACCGCCCCTCACACCAGCGGGCGTTGGCCCCAGGGGATGGGCATGGTCGGCGGGGTGCGGTGGAAGTCGCGGCGCGCGTCCTTCGGGCGGGAGTGCCACCAGGTCACGAACCGCACGAGTTGCTTCACCGCCTCCTCGTAGGCCCGCTGCCCCTTCTCGGCGGAGGCCAGTTCCGCGTCGCCCAATACGCCGGTGGCCGAGTAACTGCTCGTCCACGACACCGCCGTGGCCGGACCCGCCGAGAACAGGTCCACCCAGTTGAACGGGCTGCCCTCGTCGTTGAAGCTGATCGTCCCACTCTTGATGAGGTCTTTCCGCACGTTGTCGCCGTCCAGGTAGAGGTACATGCTGGTTTCGAGTTCGCAGGCGTGCGAGCACCCGCCGGGGAACTTGCTCTCGCGCCAGCTCGGCATGAACGTCTTGTCCACCGCCAGCAGGTTCCACCACGCGACCAGGGTACACTCGGCGTCGGTTTCCAGGTTCGTCCGGCGGGCCACCAGATCGAGGTTGGGCATGTTCGACCCGTGCCCGTTCAGCAGGATGATCTTCTTGAACCCGTGGTAGGCGAGGCTTTTGGTGATGTCGAGCACCTGGTGCATGAAGTGCTCGAAGTCGGTGTTGATGGTGCCGGGGAAGTCCATGACGTGGCCGGTGTACCCGTAGGCCACCACCGGCAGCACCAGCAATTTGTCGGGGATCTCTTTGCCTGCACCCGTGGCGACCCCGACCGGGCAGACGAGGTCCACGTCGAGCGGCAGGTGCGGGCCATGTTGCTCCACTGCGCCACACGGGACGACGCACACCTTACCCAGGTCCACGGCGTCGTTGATCTCCGGCCAGGTCAGCTTCTCGTAGCGGTACTCGGTGCGAGCGCGGGACATGGGGGAACTCCAGAGTAGAAGGCACACTCCGTGTGCCGTGGAATTCAGAACGGCACACGGAGTGTGCCTTCTACTTTGATTCGGCTACGAGGTACTTCTTCACGAACGTCTCGTCCAGCGTCACCCCCAGGCCGGGGCGGTCGGGCACGTCGATCCACCCGCCCACCGACTGCACCTTCTCGTGCGTCAGTTCGTGCCGCAGCGGGGAGTCCTCGACGCAGTCCTCGAACAGGAAGGCATCTCGGCAGGTGCTCAGCCAGTGCAGGCTGGCGGCCACCGTCAGCGGGCTGGTGTAGCAGTGGTTGCACAGCCGCGCGCCGATCTCTTCCACGCGGCTGCGGATGTGCGCGGCGTCGGTGAACCCGCACCGGGAGAGGTCCACCTGATACACGTCGAGTGCGCGGCGGTCGATGAACGGGCGGAACGACTCCCGCCCGCATTCGCCTTCACCCGCGGCGATGGGAATAGGCGAGCGGTCCCGCAGCCAGACGTACCCGTCGATGTCGTCTTCCCGCAGCGGCTCCTCGAACCACTCGGGGGAATACTCGGCGAAGGCGTGCGCCCGCCGCAGGGCGGTGCGGGCGTCGTACACGCACCCGGCGTCGATCAACAGCGTGGCGTCGCCCAGCCCGTCGCGGGCGCCCTTCACCAGGTCGATGTCCACGGCCTCCGACGTGCCCATCGGTTCCCACCCGAACTTCACCGCCGTGTACCCGGCCTCGACCCACCGGCGGGCGATGTCGCCCGTCTCCTTACCGTCGCGGCCGAACAGGATGGAGGCGTAGCCCCGTAGCTTGTTGTGCTGCTTGCCGCCGAGTAGCCGGTGGATCGGCTGGCCGAACGCCTTCCCCTTCAGGTCCCACAGGGCCATGTCCACCGCCGCCATCGCGGTGATGCCCACCGCCTTGCGGCCGAAATACATGGTGCGGCGGTACATCGTCTGCCACAGGCGCTCGTGGTCGAGCGGGTTCTCGCCGATGAGCAGCCGCCGCAGTCCGCAGGCGATGTTGTGGCTGAACGGGGCGTCGATGATCGCCTTCACCACCTCCGGCGACGAGTCGGCCTCGCCAATCCCTTCCAGCCCGGTGTCGGTACGAATACGCACCAGCACCGAGTCCTGACTGCTGGCCGTCTTCGCCGTCACGTTCGGGATGCGGAGGATCTGGCAGACGACTTCGGTGATCTTCATGGGCCGGTGGTCCACGGGGGAGGGCGCCCAGAATACCATCCCGCGGCCTACCGTGTGTGCAGTGATTCGGGTAGGTTGTATCGCATCCCGCCGGTTCGCTCGTCTGCCGCAGTTCAGGTGTTCGCTCATGCCTCGGCTTTCGCTGGTACTCGTGCTGCTGGCCGCCGGCACCGCTTCTGCTCAGACCACCGAGGACGAGTTCTTCGAGAAGTCCGTTCGGCCGGTGCTGGTCGAGCGCTGCGTAGGGTGCCACGGGCCGAAGGCGAAGAAGGGCGGGTTGCGGCTCGACACCCGCGATGGTGTGCTAGCCGGCGGGGACGACGGTGCGGTGATCGTGCCGGGCAAACCGGCGGAGAGCCGGTTGGTGGCAGCGGTGAAGCACGCCGGCAAACTGAAGATGCCGGAGAAGAAGTTGCCCGACGCCGAGATCGCGGCCCTGGAGAAGTGGGTGCAACTCGGCGCCCCGTGGCCGGCCGCGGTGAAACTTACCCGACCGGAGAAGGCCGCCGACCACGGGCCTTTCACCCCGTCGTCAAACCGCAGGTGCCCAAGTCGGACGCGGCCAATCCCATCGACGCCTTCATTCAGGTGAAGCTCGCCGAGAAGAAGCTGAAGCCGTCGGCAGAGGCGGACAAGCGGACGCTAATACGGCGGGTGTCGTTCGACCTGACCGGCTTGCCGCCGACTCCTGCCGAACTCGAAGCGTTCCTGAAGGACGACGCGAAGGACGCCTACCAGAAGGTGGTAGACCGCCTGCTGACGTCGCCGCGGTACGGCGAGCGGTGGGGCCGGCACTGGCTCGATGTGGCGCGGTACGCCGACAACAAGGGGTACGTGTTCTTCGAGCAGAAGGAGTACCCGTGGG
>CAYMHO010000381.1:0-6072 GCA_964390195.1 uncultured Fimbriiglobus sp.
ACCACCTTCCCGCCGATGATCAGGTACGCCCGGTCGGCGATCTTCAGCACCTCCCGCACGTCGTGGTCGGTCAGCAGGATGCCGATGCCCTGGTTGGCCAGGTCGCGGATGTTGTGCCGGATGTCCTCTTTGGTGAGCGGGTCGACCGCCGCCAGCGGCTCGTCGAGCAGAATGAGCAGCGGCTCGCACACCAGACAGCGGGCGATTTCGAGGCGGCGTTTCTCGCCACCGGAACAGCGGGCGGCCGGGTTGTGCCGCACGTCCAGCAGGTGGAATCGCTCGAGCGCGTCTTCGGTCCGCTTGTGCCGTTCGGCGGAGGTCAGCCGGCGGCCGAGGGTGCGGCTGCGGGGAAGGGCTTCGAGGATGGCCAGCAGGTTCTGTTCGACGGTCAGCTTGCGGAAGATGCTCGGCTCTTGCGACAGGTAGCCCATGCCGCGGCGTGCCCGCTTGAACATGGGGAGCGTTGTCACGTCGTCGCCCGCGAAGTGGACCCGCCCGCCGTTCGGCGTGATCTGGCCGGTCGTCATGCGGAAGCTGGTCGTCTTCCCGGCCCCGTTCGGGCCGAGCAGTCCGACCACCTCGCCGGGGTTCACCTCGAACGTCACCCCGTCCACCACCTTGCGGGGGCCGTACCACTTTTCCAGGCCTTCGGCTTCGAGCAGCGGCATCCGCAATTCCCCGGTGAGGCTGCGGTTGATCTTACCAGAACGGGCAATCTGCAACACGGTGAACCCCAGCCGTCAGACCGGGGGTGAGGGGGATTTTCACCCCGGAGGAACGGCTTAGGGTTAGCCAGATCGCCTATTTCCCCCCGTACACCGCCCGGATCCGCTGGATGAACGGGCGGCTGGTGGCCTCGTGCGTGCGGAACACCTCGCGGCCGACGGTGTACAGCTCGGTCGGCTCGGACGCGATGACGGTGGCCACCCGCGGCTCGTCGGTGGCCAGCGCGCGGTCGCCGAAGTAATCGCCGGCACCCAACTCGGCCACCTTCTTCTCGCCGAACCCGGCGTCGCGGAACACGTCCACCTTGCCGCGGCGGATGAGGTAGAACTTGCTGTCGTCGGTGACGGGTTCGTTCTGCCGCAGGACGACCCCGCCGGCCTCGTACTTCTGCACCTTGTGCGGGTTGGCGGCCAGCACCGACGCCGGGATGGGCAGCTCCGGGTGCAGGCCGATGCACAGGTCGTCGGCAATCGCTTGTTGCTGCTCGGGCAGCACCGCCGCGAAGTACGCACACTTGCGGATGCCCTCGACCACGAACAGCCGCTCGGCCACCACCACATTGGAAACGATCTTCCCCCGCTCCATGTGAACGATGCGGTCGGCCCGGTTCATGATGCGGGCGTCGTGGGTCACGATGAGGCTGGTCGCCCCCTTCTCGCCGGTCAGCCTGGGGAGCATCGCGGCTTGCTCGGGGGTGAGTCGCCCGCCCTCGTCGTCGTGTTGACCCGGCTTGCGGACCAGCTTGTCGAGTTCTTCCGGGCTGCGGTCACGGGCCAGGTGTTGGAGCAGAGTGATGACGGCCGCCCCGCTGTTCGCGTCCAGCGCCGCGGTCGGCTCGTCGGCCAGGATCAGCTTCGGGCGGTTCACCAGCGCCCGCGCCACGGCCACCCGCTGCCGCTGCCCGCCGCTCAGCCCGGCCGGCTTGTACCCCATCCGCTGCGCGAGGCCGAGGTAGTCGAGCAGGGCGGCGATGTCGGCATCCCCACCCCGGCGGTCGTCGAAGAGTTGCTGAGCCATCCGCACGTTCTGCACCGCCCGCAGGCTGTCGAACAGGTTGTGCCGCTGGAAGATGAACCCGATCATCCGCCGCACCTTCACCAGCCCGTCCTCGTTCAGCCCCTTCAGGTGGCGGTAGGTGCCGGCGAGCCCGTCCCAGATGTCGATCTCGCCGGTTTGCAACTCCCGCAGCCCGCCGATGAGCGTGAGCAGGGTGGTTTTCCCGCTCCCGCTCGGCCCGGACATGATGACCAGCTCGCCCGGCATCACCTCCAGGAAGTTGTCGAACAGGACTTGCGTCTTGGCCTCGCCGGTGCCGAACGTGTGGTTCACCCCGCGGACGCGGAGGAGCGGCTGACCGGCGGGAGGTGGGGTGTAGGGCATGACTTCGTTCCCCTCTCCCCCAGGGGAGAGGGGGACTCAAAACACGTCCGCCGGGTCGGCACGCAACAAGCCGATCAGTGCGATCATCCCCGACGCGGCGCACATTACCACCGTGGCGACGAACACCCAGGCGATGCGGTCGGCCGTCATTCGAAGCGGCATCCCGGTGCTGGCGGTCAGCCCTTCATACGCCGCCCAACTGACCCCCAGCCCGACCACGAACCCGAGGACCGCCAGGATCAACGACTCCTGCAAAACCACCCACGCCAGGTAGCCGTTTCCGTACCCCACCGCCTTCAGGGTGGCGTACTGCGGCAGGTGGTCGGTCACGTCCCCGCTCAGGATCTGGTAGCAGATGACGACGCCCACGGCGAACCCCATGAACGTGCCGAACCCGAATGCGAATCCGATGGGCGTGTTGTTCAGCCAGAACGTCCTCTCCCGCTCCTTGAACTCTTCGACGGTCAGCACCTCCACGTCCGGGTCGGGCGTCTTCCCGCCGTCGGTCAGCGCGTCCTGAACCTTCCGCTTCATCTGCAGCAGCTCGCTGCCAGGTGCCAGCCGGATCAGCCCCACATCCACCCTGGCGGCGGGGGAGGCGGACAGTGTCATCGGCCGGCGGAGCACGTCGAGGAACGTGCGGTCGCTCATCACCAGGGTGCCGTCGGAGGTGAAGTCGGTGCCGATGGTGAAGCTGCCCACCACCTGAACCCGCCGCTGGGACAGTTCGGTCTCGGCACCTTCGGCGAGCGGGCCGAACAGCGTCTGGCCGGGGCGGTCGGGGTCGCGTTTTGTGCGGCGGTCGAACAGGACTGTGTTCGGCGTGCGGAGGGCGTCTGCGGTCTTGCTCCGCGGGTCGAGCTCGGGCAGGTCGAGCAAATGGGCGTCCGGGTCTACGCCGATGGAGCGGATACCCCGAGACGGCCCGCGGTCGGCGTCGTTCGGGCTCGCGTCCCGCAGGCGGCCGAAGGCGTTGTCCACGTACATCGGGTGGACCTCGGCGACCCCCGGCACGCGGGCCTGATCCAGACGGTCCCGCGGGAACGTCTCGGCCATCGCGATCGCCTGTCGGTTCGGGGAGACGAGGACGAGGTCGCACCGCAGCTTGTCGTGCAGTTGGGTGTTGCTGTCCAGCAGGGCGTTGCGGAACCCGAGCTGCACGAACATGAGGATGACGGCGAACGCGATGCCGAGCACGAACAGGGCGAACCGCACCTTATCGTGGGTCAGGTTGGCCCATGCGAGTGGGGTGCGGGGCAACGGGGAGTCTCCGGGGGTGGCGAGGTATTCTGCCCAGCCGTGGGAAATCGGGCAACGCCAAGTGCGGAGTGCGGAAGTGGTTGGTCGCGGACCTCACCCCCCAGCCCCCTCTCCGAGCGGAGAGGGGGTGTTCAAAGGGCATGCCCCTCCGTCACTTCGGCGAACAGACTTGAACCCTCGCAGGTTGAACACCCCCTCTCCGCTCGGAGAGGGGGCCGGGGGGTGAGGTCCCAACGGCATCGCCATCACCCTGGCGAGGTAGTCCGTTCGGCCACAGTGTGTTGGAGCGCTGTCACCCGCTGCTCCAGCCGGGTGATGCGCTCGTCCTGCTTTTTCAACTCGGCGGCCGCGAAGCAGCCCACTAGCCCAATCGCGCTGAACGCGAGTGCTGCCGGGACAGCCGCCCGACTGACCTCGGCCGATATACTCGCCATAGAGCCGAACCACATCGCCATCCCGAAAGCGAAGAATGACGTGGCGAGCAGTATCCTCCTCATCTCGACTTCCTCTCTCAAGACACGAGCACTCCGGGACAGTTTAAACCCTCGTCCGGATTTGTCCCAACGTTCAGCCGAGGCCTCATCGCGGTCTCTCCCCTTCTCCGTCTCTCCCCTCTCCACGTCTCGATTTCCACCCTCCCCCTTCCCCTGTTTGGTATGATTCCGGCAACCCGCACCGGGCATCCGACGCCGGCCATGAACCTCGACCGCACCCTCCGCCAGCTCGCCGCCGACCCGTTCGCCCCGGTCGATCTGGCCGAGTTGAACCTGCTCTTGGCGGCCGACGAGTACCCCGACCTGGACGTGCCGCACTACCTGGGCGTGCTCGACGACCTGGCCGATCACCTCCGCCCGAAACTGCGGGGCGGCCTCGAAGACCGCACCGCCGCGTTCAGCGAGTTCCTGTTCGACGAGTGCGGATTCGCCGGCAATGCGGAGGACTATTACGACCCGCGGAACAGCTACCTGAACGAGGTGCTCGACCGCAAACTCGGCCTGCCCATCACCCTGTCGGTGCTGGCCATCGCGGTCGGCGAGCGGTGCGGGCTGACGGTGGTCGGGGTCGGGCTGCCGGGGCACTTCGTCGTCAAGGCGGTGAGCGGGTGTGGCGACGAGGTGCTGTTCGACCCGTTCCACGGCGGGCAACTGCTCGACTACGACGGGGTGGAACAGTTGGTGGCGGCCGTCACCGGACACCCGTTCCAGGCCCACGAGGAGTCGCTCGCCGGCACCCCGCCGGGGCTGATCGCCCAGCGGATGCTGAACAACCTGAAGGCCACACTTCTCAAGTCCGGCGAGTTCGCCCGGGCCGCCCGTGTCATCCGCCGCCTCACCCAACTGGTGCCGACCGATCCGACTCAGCGGCGAGACTTGGGGGTCAGTCTGGTGCGGGCGGGGGAGTGCGGGCAGGCGATGCAGCACCTGCAGGCGTACCTGGACATGGTCCCCTCGGCGGACGACGCGGCCGCCGCCCGCCAGTTCCTCCGCGAGGCCCGCAAGCAGGTGGCCAAGTGGAACTGACGGTTCACTTCACCTTGCCGGTCTTCAAGAAATCGACGAGGGTGGCGGAGAACTCCGGCTTGGCGAGCGTGGTGATGTGATCCCCACCTTCGATCACTTTCAACTCCCCTCGGCCGAGGAGCTTCCGCACCGCCGCCACCTTGTTCTTCACGTGGTCCGACTCGTTCCCGCCGTGGATGAACAGCATCGGGGCCTTGCACTTCTTCAATTCATCCGCCGTGACCGCCAGCTTCTTGTACCCGCGCCCGGCCGCCGCGTACGCCTTCACGTCCTTGCCCGAGTACATGAACTTGGCGATCTTCTCGGCCTGCTCCTCGGTCAGCTTGTCCCCGCCGGGGAAGACCGCCCGCACGTAGCCGCCCAAACCCTTGCCGTCGTCCACCAGCTTGGCGAACAACTCGTTCTCGGAGAAGTCCGAGTCCTTCACCGGAGCGATCACCGGCGTCTGCCCGCCGAACGTGACACTGAGGACGCGGTCCGGGTGGGTGCCGGCCACCTTGCCGACGACGAACGCCCCGCTGGAATAGCCGACCAGGTGGGCCTTCTCGACCTTCAGGTGGTCGAGCAGGCGGATCACGTCGCCCGCCACCTCGGCGTCGTACTTGTCGGGGTCGGTCGGCTTGTCGCTCTTGCCGTGCCCGCGGCAGTCGAGGGCGATCAGTCGGAACCCGTCCGCCCCTTTGGCGTCCAGTTTGGTCTCGCCCGACTTGTCCTTCCCCCACATGCCGGAATCCGCCATCCACCCGTGGATGAGCACGACCGCCTCCCCTTTCCCTTCCGTCACGTACCGGATCTTCACCCCCTTCGAGTCGAACGTGTCGTCGGCCGCGGTGGCCACTCCGGGCAGGATCAGGCCGACGACGGCGGTCAGGTAGGCAAGATGTTTCAGCACCGATGGATCCTCGGGTGTGATACCGATTGGCAGTGATGCCTTCCTGTAGCCGGCCTCTGTGAGGCCGGTCGGACCGGGGTCACAGACCCAGGCTCCAGCAGCCGATCACTGCCACCTGGTATGAGTCCGGCGGGTGGCGGCGGGGTGAACGATCCCGACGACTGGGAGTAGTTCGACGCCCAACGCCGAATCTTGACTGCCGTTGCGTCTGATGACCGGCGGCTAACACCGCCCGTTCACCTAAGCACATAGCCGGGGATGCGTAGAATGTTTCATGCTCCACATCTCCCTGTC
>CAYMHO010000382.1:0-6065 GCA_964390195.1 uncultured Fimbriiglobus sp.
GGTGTGGGGGGGGGGGGGGGGGGGGGGGGGGGGGGGGTGGTTGGTGGGGCCCCCCCCCCCCCCCCCCCCCCCCCCCCCCGCGCCCGGCACGTTTTACTTCCCCTTGGCGGTCGGGGTGGCGTCCCCTTTCGCCTGGCCGGTCGCCCACGCCAGCCCGCCGAACAGGTGCTTCTGGAACTTCTCGTCCTGCCACACCTCCTTGCGGTGCCCGAGGGAGGTGTAGAACACCTTCCCCTTGCCCTCCTCGCGGCACCAGCTCACCGCGTAGTCGTTGTCCGCCCGCCCGCCGTTCGGGTTCGGTTTGAACGTGTCCGCCTGGATGCTCATGATGATGTGCAGTTTCTCCCGGCTGTACGGGGCGTCGGTGAACACGTAGTACTCGTCCGTCCAGTCCATGCCGTCGGTGATGCCGACGGCCGCCGGGTGCTTCGGGTCCTCGATCTTGAGCTTCACCTTCTGGATGGCCGGGTGCGTCTTGAAGTACCCGCCGATCAGGTCGCCGTAGGTGGTCTTGTACAGGGTGTCGGTGGCGCAGTGGGTGCCGGTGAACGCCCCGCCCGCCTTCACCCACGCGGTCAGGTCCTTCAGCTCGTCGGCGGTGAGCGGGTTGCCGGTGGTGAAGAACAGCACCACGTCGAACTTCTTCAGGCTGTCGGCGTTGACCCGCCCGCAGTGCTCCTTCTCCACCGTCTTGCCGGTGCGGGCGCGGAAGTCGGCCGAGTACTTCTCCAGGGCCGGCTTCTCCACCTCCTTCTCCACGTCCTTCCCGTCCACCTTCTCCTTCACCTTGTACTTCACCTTCGCGTCCGGGTCGCCGGTGAACCGCCAGCAGGTCACCTCGTACCCGTTGGCCGGCCCTTCCTTCTTGAGCACGTCTTCGGCCACGCCGACCGAGTCGTGGATGAACCCGCCGCTGTGCGTCACCAGCAGCAGTTTCTTCTTCGGCTTGTCGTCGGCGGTGGCGGCGGCCAGGGTGGCGAGCACGGCCAGCACGGCCGCGGCCCATCGGATCGTCCGCATGTGGGGAACCTCCCTCCGCCCTGGGGAGTGGGCGGGCGGGGCGATTGTATGCGCGGCCGCCACCGGCGGATTCTGATTGCCGTCGGTGCCGTCCGTACGCTATGCTCTCACCGCCGGCACCGCCCGGCCCCGCCACCCCCACGCACCTTCGGGGATCGCCATGCTGAACCTGTACGGCCGCCCGGCCAAGTATTGCGACGGCATCACCCGCCGCTCCGCCCTCCGCATCGGCACGTTCGCGTTCGGCGCCACCGCCTTCACCCTGGCCGACCTGTTCCGCGCCGAAGCGGCCGCCAAGAAGGCCGAGTCCGCCCCCACCCCCAGCCAGCACAAGGCGGTCATCAACATTTTCCTGGGTGGCGGCCCGCCCCACCAGGACATGTGGGAGATCAAGACCGACGCGCCGAGCGAGATCCGCGGGGAGTTCAAGCCGATCAAGACGGCCGTCGGCGGGATCCAGATCGGCGAGTGCTTCCCGAAGATCGCGGCCATGATGGACAAGTTCGCCGTCATCCGCAGCATCGTCGGGGCGAAGGGCGGGCACGACGCGTTCCAGTGCACCACCGGCTGGCCGCAGAACTCGCTCGCCCCGCTCGGCGGGCGGCCGAGCATCGGCGCGTTCATGGCCAAGGCCGCCGGCCCGGTCGACCCGTCCGTCCCGCCGTACATCGGGCTGGCCGAGAAGACCGGCCACATGCCGTGGAGCGACCCCGGCCAGTCGGGGTTCCTGGGCAGCACGTTCGCGGCGTTCAAGCCGAGCGGGCCGGACCTGGCCAACATGAAAATGACGGCCGCCAACCAGGGCAGCCTGTCCGACCGCAAGAAGCTGCTCGCCGCGTTCGACGACCTGAAGCGGTCGGCCGACGCCGGCGGGCAACTGCGGGCGGCCGACGCCCACACCCAGCGGGCGTTCGACGTGCTCACCAGTTCCAAGCTGATGGACGCCCTCGACCTGAGCAAGGAAGACCCGAAAGTGCGGGACCGCTACGGCGACGGCAAACCGTACAAGTACCAGCTCGACGGCGCCCCGACGGCGAACGACCAACTGCTCATGGCCCGCCGGCTGGTGCAAGCGGGCGCCCGGTGCGTGAGCCTGACGTTCGGCCGGTGGGACAGCCACGGGAAGAACTTCGACCTGGTGCGGGACCACGGCGTCAAGCTGGATCAGGCCCTGTCGGCCCTCGTGTGGGACCTCGACCGCCTCGACATCCTGAACGACGTGACGGTGATCGCCTGGGGCGAGTTCGGCCGCACCCCGCAGGTGAACAAGGACGCCGGCCGCGACCACTGGCCGCAGGTGAGCTGTGCCATCCTGGCCGGCGGCGGGCTGAAGACGGGGCAGGCGATCGGCAGCACAGATCGCATCGGCGGGAACGCGAAGGACCGCCCGGTGACGTTCGGCGAGGTGTTCGCCACCCTGTACCACGCGGTCGGGATGAACCCCGAGACGACCACCGTAATGGACCCGACCGGCCGCCCGCAGTACCCGGCCGACGGCACCGCGATGAAAGAGTTGGTGTGACCGACCGACAGGTTTGCCGCGACAGCCGGGTTTGCCGCGAGGAGGAGACGAGCGCGCACAGGTCGCGTTCGTCTCCGCCTCGCGGCAAACCCGGCTCTCCCTTTACCCCTCCTTGCCGTGTTCCTTCCACCACGCCTCGGCCTTGTCGTGGTCCCAGTCGGCGGCGGACGCGCACGCCCCGAGTGCCTGCTCCAGTTCCTTCACGCTCTGGTAGCGGGCGGCCGGGTCCTTCGCCAGGCACTTCAACACCACTTCGGCCAGATCCGGCGGCACCCCCGGCGGGGCCTTCGGCGTCTCGTGCAGGTGCGCCGCCGCCATCGCCACCCCGCCGCTCTTGTCGAACACCGGCCGGCCGACCAGCAGGTAGAACAGGGTGCAGCCCAGGCTGTACACGTCCGAGCGGGCGTCGGTCGGTTTGCCCCCGGCCTGCTCGGGCGACAGGAACGCCGGGGTGCCCAGGATGACCCCCTCGCGGGTCAGCTTGTCGTCATCCTCGTCCTCCTCGGCCGCCCGGCCCAGGCCGAAGTCGAGCAGCTTGGCCACGTCGAACAGCCCGCCCCGCTCGCACGCCATGATGTTCGCCGGCTTGATGTCGCGGTGGATCAGCCCCACCTGGTGCGCCTCCCGCAACCCCAGACACACCTGCCGCAACAGGAACACCGCCCGCCCCGGCGGGATCACGCCGTACCGCCGCACGAAGTCCTCCAGGTTCACCCCCGGCAGGTACTCCATGACGAAGTAGAAGGTGCCGTCGGGGGTGTGCCCGTAGTCGTACACCTCGACCGTGTTCCAGTGGGTGAGGGTGGCGAGCATCTTCACCTCCCGCTCGAACCGCTTGCCGGCCTTGGCGTCCCCGCGGCGGTCGGCCCGCACCAGTTTGATGACGCTCGGCCGGCGGAGCAGCTGGTGCTCTGCCAGGTGCACCTCGCCCATGCCCCCGGCCCCGAGTTTCCGCACCAGCCGGTACTGGCCGAACTTCCTCGCCTCGAACGCCTCTTTTCGCAACAGCGCCGCCTGCATCGCCCCGTACACGGCGATGCTCGCCCCCACCAGCCCCCACAGCAGGAACTGGATGTACATGAGCCAACTGCGGAGGAGGGTGAGTTCGGGGTTGGCGACCGAGGCGGCGGCGGTGATGAGGATGGGCAGGGCGGCGGTGACGCCGACGATGCACGCCGTGCGGCGGACGGTGTTCGGCACCAGCACCGGGTAGCCGGCGATGACGGCGAACCACGGGAGCAGCCAGGTGTTGGCGGTCAGCACCTGCCCGACCTCGTCGCTGCCGAGCAGCCGCACCGTCTCGTCCGGGTTGCACAGGGAGGCGAACTGGTTCAGCCCCTGCGTCACCCACAGGGTGCACAGGGTCACCCACTCGGCGGCCGGCATCCAGCGGGCGGACCGCTCGCGGGCGACGCCGGCGGCGACGGCCAGCGCGGCCTGCACCCCGCACGCCACCGCCAGCAGCACCGCCTGCACCTGACTGGCACCACTGCCGGTGACGTACAGGGCGAGTTGGCGGACGAGGAAGGCGGCGTAGATGGCGGCCAGGATGATGAACGTCTGCCGCAGGCGGCGGTCGAGCATCCGCTTCAGGTCGGCGTCGGCGGACGGCGGGGCGTCGGCCACCACCGGCACGGCCTCGCGGGAGCGGTCCATCTGCGCGCCGATCACCCGGGTGGTGTTGTCTTCGACGGCGGGCGGGCGGACCTCGGGCGACATCACCAGCTCCGGGAGGGGGTCGGACTCCTGTTCACCATACGATGTGCGAACGCCCGACCGGCTCACCGCCCCCAGAAGTCGCGGGCGGCCGGGTGCCGCGCCTCCACCTGTTCGCGGACGGCCCGCAGGTCGGCCCGCGTCGGGCTGCCGGCCGGCAACACCTCGGACAGGTCCACTTTCAGTTGGAGCACCTTCGGCGGGGTGGGGCGGAGGTCGATCAGGAACACCGCCCCGTCGGCCAGCGGGCGGTCGGTGCCGTCCACGCCGAACCGCTCGGCGGCGTCGGCGAGGAGGGTGTAGTTCACCCAGTACGGCCGCTCGGAGACGGTGTCGAACCCGTTGTGCGCGTGCAGGATCTCGTCCGCGCCGCCCGAGCCGCCGTCGATGCGGACGGAGAAGGGGGTGCCGAAACTCTGGCGGACGACGGCCACGAAGGCGGCCGCCGGCGGCCGGTCCGGGCGGGCGAGGACGCCGGCGTACACCAGTTCGTCGCCCCGCACGGAGTACGGCTGGGTGAGCACGAACGGCCCGCCCGGCCCCCGCCCGCCGACCCGCCCGAGGCTGCCCTGGGTGTCCGATTCGCCGTCGTCGGCGAGGGACTGGATGCCGCCCCAGGCGAACCCGCCGCCCCCGCCGGGGCCGGGTGGCGGCACCGCCGGCGGGCTGTTCGTCGCCCACAGCAGCCACACCAACAGGCCGAACGCCACCCGCAGGACGCTCTGCACCGACGTCCACCACATGGCCCAGCGGGCCGTCTCGCCGATGTACTCCAGGCTCTTCCTCACCTCGGCGTCGACGATCTTCGTCGGGTTCACCACCCCGACGGTGGCCGCCCGCACCACCCGCCCCCGCCAGCCCAGCCACCGCTCGGCGTAGTCCAGGTACTCCTCGGTGCTCCGCCGGTCGAACGTGCCCACCTTCACCAGGAAGTACACGTCCACCCCGAGCATGGGCAGGGCGGTGGCCGCCACCGGCAGCAGCTTCCACCAGGTGCCGCCGACGTCGCCCAGGGGCACCACCGCGTGCGGCCAGATGAGGTACGAGCACACGTACTGCACGACCGTCATGGCCACCACCACGGCGAACGGCACCACCACGCTGCGGGTGAACAGCAGCCGCACCTGCTGACCGACCCGGCCGAGCAGCTTCTTCCGCTTGGTGAAGGTGGTCCACCCGAGCCGCACCGCGTCCGCGTACACCCGCCACCGCCGCCACAGGCTGATGCACATCATGAGCGTCAGGTACAGGCTGAACAGGCGGATCAGGTTGAGGTCGGCGATCGGCATGGACGGGCTCAGGGCGACACCACCGGGCCACCCGTGAGTGTCGGCCGGGCGGGCGGTGGGGTGCACGTTTTCTCGGGTTTTTCTGGGTGGAACGACTATTCGGCCCACGACCTTAACGGTCCCGCCAGGTTTGCGAATTATAGTTGACAGGGCAGGAACGCCGGGTAGGTTTACCGCACCCGTTCATCCCCCCCCATCGGTTCGCCCCACCAGACCCGACTCCCCCGACCTGCCCGCCCCCCGCGGCAGTCCCGGATCCGTCGCACCATGAGCAAACCCTCCGCCGCCACCACCGACACCACCCCGGTCGCCTTCCCGAACGACCGCCGCAAGCGGAACATTCCGGTCGCCACCGACCGGCGGGCGAAGAACGCGGCCGAAGCTCGCAAGAACAGCGAGCGGCGGCGGCTGATCGACCCGACCACCTGCGAGCGGGATTACTCGGACGACGAGACCGACTTCATGAAGGCGATGGACCGGTACAAGCGGGACAACCGCCGCCCGTTCCCCACCTGGAG
>CAYMHO010000383.1:0-6054 GCA_964390195.1 uncultured Fimbriiglobus sp.
CCGCGACTTCCGCGACATCGGCCACAAGATCATCTACGTGGCGAACGCCTTCCGCACCCTCCAGGTGATCGGCTGGCACCACGCCGAGCCGGTGCTGCGGTCGCTCGCGTTCGCCATCCTCAAGCGGGACGGCGAGGCCAAGCCCGACGGGAACGCCGCCGCCGACAAGGTGGGCATCCGCAACGCCGAACTGGCGGCCAAACTGCCGGCCGACTGGGCCGCCGGCAAACCCGCCCCGAAAGCGACCGACGACCTGCTGGCCGCCCTCCGCGCCGCGACCGACGCCGAGATCGCTGACACGGCGGTGTCACTGCTCGGCAAGGTGTCGCCGCAATCGGTGTGGGACGCCGTGTTCGCCGGCTCCGGGGAGCTGCTCATGCGGCAGCCGGGCATCGTCGGGTTGCACACCCTCACCACCGCCAACGCCCTGCACTACGCCTTCGCCACCACCGGGGACGACACCCTCCGCCGGCAGCTCCTCCTGCAAGCGGTGTCGTTCGTGCCGCTGTTCCGCGGGGCGATGGGCGACCGCGGGAAGGTGGCCGACGTGCGGATCGATCAACTCCAGCCGGCCGACGAGAACAAGAAGTTCAGCGTGGCCGACGTGTTCGACACGCTCAGCAAGGACAAGCCGAAGGCGGCGGCGATGGCCATGTCGTACCTGGCCGGCAAGCCGACCGGCGGGCGGGACCTGATCGACGCCGGGCGGCTGCTGGTGTTCCTGAAGGGGACGGACTCGCACGACTACAAGTTCAGCGCGGCGGTGATGGAGGACCACGCCCACGTTTCGAGCGGGTGGAAGGACCGCTTCCTGGCGGCCAGCCTGTTCTGGCTGAAGGGGGCGGGCGACGCCGACTCGAAGCTGGTGAAGCGGACGCGGGCGGCACTGGCCGTCTAACGTGGTCTGCCCGCTCCGCGAGCGGTCTGTTTGAACCCGCTCAAGTGGTCTGCTCGCTCCGCGAGCGGGTTCAAACAGACCGCTCGGGGAGCGAGCAGACCACTTCCCGAACCCGCTCGGGGAGCGGGCAGACCACTTCACTTTGGCACGTTCGATGCAGCGGCAAGGGGAACGGCTGCCGCCGGGGGTGCGGGTGCGGGGTTGAGAAGCCCGGCACCCGAACCCCGGCGGGCCACTTCACACCCCCGCTCCGAGCGTGCGATGAGTACCGTCCCCGATTCCGCCACCCCCGGTACCCCCGCCGGCGCCGTGCCGGTGTACACCGTCCCCGCCCCCGGCACCCAGAAGAAGAAGCGGCTCGACTACCTCGTCGTGTACGGGCACTCGAACCTGCTCTACTGGTGGCCGGTGTGGGCGGTCGGGTTCGTCCTGGCCGCCTGGACGTACTTCGACGGCCAGCAGATGGCGGTGGTGCCGCCCAGGTCGGAGGTGGTTCACGGCGTCACCATCGACGGGTACGCCGAGCCGCGGACGGCCCTGGTCGCCCCGCCCGGCCGGGAGTTCGACCTGGCCCCCGGCGGCGACACGGACGCGACCGGCAAGCCGAAGGCCCCGGCCAGCATGACCGTCGCCAGGAGCAGCGGGCTGGGGGTCATCTTCGTCATGACCCTGTTGGTGGTGGCGGTGGTCAGCACCCTCACCTTCCGCGGGCTGGTGTCGGTGCTCATCGTGGCGGTGGTCATCGCGGTCGTGTTCGCCCTCGCCCTGCTCGGCTACTGGGACGACATCTTCCGCTTCTTCGGCGGGCTGGACATCCGCATGAACGCGGCCGGCTACCTGTTCATCTCGGTGCCCCTGTTCGTCGTCTGGTGTGCGGCCACCTTCTGGTACGACCGCCAGTGCTACCTGGTGTTCGACGAGGGGCAGATCCGGTACGTGCGGGAGGTGGGCGAGAGCGAGATGGTGGTGCCGTCGGGCGGGGCGATCGTGGAGAAGAAGCGGGACGACCTGTTCCGCCACTGGCTGCTCGGGTTCGGGTCGGGCGACCTGCAGATCCGCATCGGCGGGCCGAACGGCCAGGCCATCGTGCTGGACAACGTGCTGCTCATCGGGTCGAAGCGACAGCTCATCAACGACTTCCTCCAGAAGAAAGAGGTGGTGTCGGCTTAACGGTCGCACGGCTGACACTCGACGCGGGAAGCGGCGTGTGGTCAACTAGGTGGTATGGCCAGTTCACCGCAACCGCCGTTCGACGCTTTCGACCGCCTGCCGGTCTGCGTTTTCCGGCTCGGCCGAGACGGTCGGGTGGAGTACGCCAACTGCAGGGGGTGCGAACAACTCGGCACGACCGCCCCCCAGATGATCGGTCGCCGGTTCGCCGAGTTGGGCATTTCGGAAGGGGCATGGGGGGAGTGGGAACAGGTGGCCGAGAGGGCGTTCGCCACTCACCAGCCGGGCCGGTTTCAGTTCCTCCAGCACGCCGGCGGCGGGCGGCTGGTGGAACTCCGGTTCACGCCCGACCCGACCGACCCCCAGGCTCTGTGGGTCGTCGCCATCACCCTTGAGAAGGGCAGGCACTTCCAGGACTCCCTCCGCGAGGAAGCGGGGTTGTTCCGCGGGTTCCTGGACCGGGTGCCTGCGGTCTCGTGGCTGCGGGACGACAGTGGGCGGTACGTGTTCCTGAACCCCGCCTACGAGACCGCGTTCCGGGTGAAGGCGGCTGACCGCATCGGCCAGATGCTCGAGGACGTGTGGCCGGCGGACACGGCCGCGGAACTGCGGGCGACCGACCGGATGGCGCTCGACACCGGGCGAGACGTGCGGGTGCTGGAAATCGGCCCCGAACCGGACGGCCGCCGGCGGGAGTGGTTGAACCTGAAGTTCCCGATCGTGGACGAGAACGGCAAGCGGTACGTCGGCGGCATCAGCGTGGACATGACCGAACAGCGGGCGGCGGACGAGCGGGCCGCCCGCGCCGCCAAGTTGGAGAGCCTGGGGCTGATGGCGGCCGGCGCCGCCCACGACTTCAACAACCTGCTCACCGTCATCCTCGGGCACGCGACGATGGCCGGCCGGAGCGCGCCGGGCGGTTCACCGGTCGTCGGCCACCTGCGGGAGATTGAGGCGGCCGTCGAGCGGGCGGGCGAGTTGTGCGAGCAGATGCTGGCGTTCGCCGGCCGCCGCAAGAGCACCCCGGCCGACGTGGACCTGACGGCGATCGCCCGTGACACCGCCCACCTCGCCCGCCCACTCCTCCCCCCGGCGGCCGCCCTGCACCTCGACCTGCCGCCCGACCCGGTGGTCGTCCACGCCGACCCCACCCACCTGCGACAGGTGGTGCTCAACCTGCTGACCAACGCGGCCGACGCCATGACCGGCCGCACCGGCGAGGTGCGGGTGGGGGTGACGCCGGCCGACGGGCGGGCGGTGCTGACGGTGGCCGACCAGGGGGCGGGCATGACCGCGGACGTGGCCGCCCGAGTGTTCGAGCCGTTCTTCACCACCAAGTCCCACGGCCACGGGCTGGGGCTGGCGGCGGTCCACGGGATCGTGCGATCACTCGGCGGGGAGATCGGCGTCCAATCACAGTTGGGTGTCGGCACCACGTTCCGCGTCGAGTTGACGACGGCCTGACCCGTCCGAAACCCCGCCCGTCGGGGTTTCAGTTTTCGACCCACCCCGTGAGGAGTCCGCCATGCCCCGCCTGCTGTTCGTCGTTACGCTCGTGCTGGTCGCGTCGCCCCTGTTCGCCCAGGAGAAGGGGCCGAAACTGCCCGACGGGGTGACGACGGCGAAGGACGTGGAATACGGCAAACACGAGCGGCACAAGCTGGACGTGTACATGCCGAAAGGCGACGGGCCGTTCCCGCTGGTAGTGTGGGTTCACGGCGGGGCGTGGTCGGCCGGGTCGAAGGCCGGCGGCGGGCCGGCGCTCAAGCTGCTGGAACACGGGTACGCGGTGGCGGCCATCAACTACTGGCTCAGCCAGCACGCCGTCTTCCCCGCCCAGATCGAGGACTGCAAGACGGCCATTCGGCACCTGCGGGAGAACGCCAAGACGTACAAGATCGACCCGGACCGCATCGGCGTGTGGGGCAGCTCGGCCGGCGGGCACCTGGTGGCGTTGCTCGGCACGAGCGGCGACGTGAAGGAACTGGAAGGCGGCAAGGACGCGAAGGCGAGCAGCCGGGTGCAGTGCGTGGTGGACTGGTTCGGCCCGACCGACCTGACGAAGATGGGCGAGCAGAGCAAGGTGAAGGGGCCGATCGACCACGACGCGAAAGATTCGCCGGAGAGCAAGCTGATCGGCGGGGCGATCCAGGAGAACAAGGAGAAGGCGGCGAAGGCCAACCCGCTGACGTACGTGACGAAGGACGACCCGCCGTTCCTGATCTTCCACGGCGACGCCGACCCGCTGGTGCCGCTCGGACAGAGCGAGATTCTGGTGGAAGCGTTGAAGAAGGAGAAGGTGGACGTGGAACTGGTGGTGCTGAAGGGGGCGAAGCACGGCGGGGCGGAGTTCAACACCGCCGACAACTTCAAGAAGACGGTGGCGTTCCTCGACAAGCACTTGAAGAAGTAGGTGCCTGGCTGGGAGCGCGGGCGTCCCGCCCGCAATCAGAACAGCGGGCGGGACGCCCGCGCTCCCAGCGTCACACCTCCCGCTTCTTCAGCAGCGGCTTCTTCAGCATCGGGTCGGGGTCGGTGAACGACCCCGCAGACGTGTCGCGGGTCAGGTGGCGGGCGTACATCTCCATCTTCGCGTCCAGGTCGTCGGCGTGATGCAGCACCAGCACCTCGGGGATGGCCGGCAATCGCGGCGACCCCCACTCGGGCAAACTCAGGTGCGACACGACGACGTGTTCGAGCAGTTTCAGCAACTCCGGGTTCAACTCCGGCACCTTGACCGCCGCGGCGCGGATCAGATCACGGCCCAGCATGATGTGCCCGAACAGGTGGCCGTCGATCGTCTGTTCGGTCGGCTGCCCGGGCACGTCGGGCACGGTCAGTTCCGCCGCCCGCCCGATGTCGTGCAACACCGCGGCGGACACGATCAGGTCGCGGTTGAGCGGCGGGGTCAGCTCCGGGTAGTGCGATGCGTACCGCTCCGCCAGCCACACGCAGTTGCGGGTGACGTTCAGCACGTGCTCCAGCCACCCGCCGGGGAACGGGTAGAACCGGCGGTCCGACGCGGGCAGCTTCTTCAACTTGTCGGCGTGGGTGTCGAGCAGGCCCACGGTCAGCCGGCGGAGTGGGTCGTCCTTGATCTCCTTCTCGGCGAGCGATCGCAGTTCGCCGAGCATCACGGCCGAGTCGAACCGCGAGCGGTCGTAGAAGTCAGCCTCGCGGAACCCGTCGGCCCGGTCGGACTCCTTGATCTCGCGGATCTGCTGCACGTCCACCTGCGGGCCGTACTTCTCGTGCTCGGCGTAGGTGCCGCGGACCTTGAAGAACGCCCCGGGTTGCCAGTGCTCGGCGGCGGCGAAGTCTTTGGAGTCCTGCCACACCATCACGCTGACGGTGCGGCGGAGGTCGCGGAACTTGCAGGCGAAGTACGGCTTGCCGTCGCGGGTGGTGCCGTGCTGCTTGTCGGCGAGCAGGGCGAAGAAGTCGGCCGGCGGACCGGGGGTGAGCTGGTGCAGCGGGACGAGGGCGGGTTTCGGGGGCATGGGGTTCGGTCCCGGGGTGGATGATTCCTGGTGAACCCCGGCCGTAAGGCCGGCGGGTGGCGTGGTCAGGTGCCTGAACGCCTGACCCGCGGCCCTGGCGGGACGGGTTCGCCTTCGACCGCGCTCGCCTTCGGCTCGCGGCTAAACTTGGAGAACGCCCGTCTTGAACGCCCGCCCGCCGTCGAATCGCGTCGCCACCTCCACCGCCGTCAGTAACGCCGCCCTGCTCTGCTCCGGTGGAACGATGGCGTCCACCCACAGCCGTGCGGCGGCGTAGCGGATGTCGGTCTGCTCGTCGTAGATGGCCTTCACCTTGTCGCGGAGGGCCGTCAACTCGTCCGCATCCGGTTCCTTGCCCTGCCGCTTCAGCGTTTGCACCTGCACGTCGAGCAAGGTACTCGCGGCCTGATCGCCACCCATGACGGCGTACTTGGCGGTCGGCCAGGCGAAGATGAACCGCGGGTCGAACGCCTTCCCGCACAGGGC
>CAYMHO010000384.1:0-6053 GCA_964390195.1 uncultured Fimbriiglobus sp.
GGTTCTTGAGCGCCCGCGCCAGTTCGAACACCTTGCGGATGCCGGAGATTTCGACGGCCGCCGAGCGGCGGGAGATCAGCGATTCGACGTCCATGAGACCGGCACCGGAAGGGAAAGGGATGTTGTAGCAGAGGGGTGAGCGGTCGGCCGGGCTGGTTTCGCCGGAGTCGGATGGGGGGCTCATTCGACGCAAGTCCTTGGCCGGCATGGGATCTTTCGCATCGGCGCGTTGGTTTTTCGGATCGGTGGGTGGGGGCGAAACGAAACCACCCGCGGCCATTGCACCCGCGGCCTGTTAGCCGTTACCCTGTTCGGATGGCCGAAACGCTCTCCGGCGTGATCGAGCGGATCACGTTCCACAACCTGGACAACGGGTACTGCGTGCTGCGGGTGCAGGCCCGCGGGCACCGGGAGCTGGTCACGGTGGTGGGCCATTTGTCTCAGGTGATCGCCGGCGAGTTCGTGGAGGCGAGCGGCGAGTGGCAGGTGGACCGCCAGCACGGGCAGCAGTTCAAGGCGGCCGAACTGCGCACGACTCCCCCTCACACGGCCGCCGGCATCGAGAAGTACTTGGGCAGCGGGCTGGTGAAGGGGGTCGGGCCGAAGTACGCGGCGAAGATCGTGGAGGTGTTCGGCGAGCGGACGCTGGAGGTGATCGACAAGTCGCCGTCGTTTCTGACGCAGGTGAAAGGGATCGGTCCGAAGCGGATCGAACTCATCCGCGAGAGCTGGAAGCAGAACCAGGCCGTCCACAAGATCATGACCTTCCTGCAGAGCTTCGGCATCGGCACGGCGCGGGCGGTGCGGATCTACAAGCAGTACGGGGAGAACGCCATCGAGCAGGTGCGGCAGAACCCCTACCGCCTGAGCACCGACATCTGGGGCGTCGGGTTCAAGACCGCCGACGAGTTGGCCCTGAAGCTCGGCATCCCGCGGGACTCGCCCAAGCGGGCCCAGGCGGCGGTGCGGCATGTGCTGAGTGAGGGCAGCGGCAACGGGCACGTCGGACTGCCTGAAGAGGTGGTGGTCGAGCAGACGGTCGCCCTGACACAGATCGCGTCGGAGCGGATCACCGAGGCGATCGAGCAACTGCGGATCGAGGACGAGATCGTGCGGGACACGCCGGTGAAGGCGGCCGGGACGCGGGTCGTGGACGAGTCGATCGAAGGCCGGCCCCTCCTCTACCTCAAGCCGCTGTTCATGGCCGAACTGGGGGTCGCCCGCGGGGTGAAGGCGCTGCGCACTGGCGAACACCCGCTGCCCGAGGTGGATGTCGAGAAGGCGCTCGGGTGGGTGGAACAGAAAATGGGCATCGAGTTCGCGGAGAAGCAGCGAGACGCCGTGCGGCAGGCGGTGACGAACAAGGTGCTGGTGCTCACCGGCGGGCCGGGCACCGGTAAGACGACCATCGTGCGGGCCATCATCGACATCTTCGCCGCGAAGAACCTGAAGGTCGGGCTGTGCGCCCCGACCGGGCGGGCGGCCAAGCGGCTGAGCGAGAGCACCGGCCGCGAGGCGAAGACCATCCACCGGCTGCTCGAGTTCGACGCCGGCATCGGCACCTTCAAGCGGGGCAAGGAGACCCCGCTCGAACTCGACCTGCTGGTGGTGGACGAGACCTCCATGCTCGACGTGGTGCTGGCGAACCAACTGCTGCGGGCGGTGCCGCCGTGGGCGTGCCTGTTGCTGGTCGGCGACCGCGACCAGTTGCCGAGCGTCGGGGCCGGCAGCGTGCTGGCCGACGTGATCGACTCCGGGGCGGTGGCGGTGGTGCGGCTGACCGAGGTGCAACGGCAGGCCAGTTCGAGTTGGATCGTGCGGGCCGCCCACGCCGTCAACAGCGGCGAGGAACCGGAGTCGGCGCCGGCGGGCAGCGGCGACTTCTACTTCATCGAGGCGGACGAGCCGGAGCGGGTGATCGACCGCATCGTGACGATGGTCAAGACCCGCATCCCCGACAAGTTCGGCCTCGACCCGTTCAAGGACGTGCAGGTGCTGTCGCCGATGAACAAGTCCGAACTGGGTGTGGCCAACCTGAACCGGGTGTTGCAAGAGGCACTCAACCCGTCCCGCGGGCCGCAACAGGAGGTCACCCGGTTCGGGGTGACGTTCCGCGTCGGCGACAAGGTGATCCAGACGCAGAACAACTACACGCGGGAGGTGTTCAACGGCGACATCGGCCGGGTGCTGGGCATCGACCAGACCGACCAACTCCTGAACGCCGAGTTCGACGGCCGGGTCGTCGAGTACGAGTTCTCCGACCTCGACGAGTTGCAACTCGCGTACTGCACCAGCATCCACAAGAGCCAGGGGAGCGAGTACCCGGTGGTGGTCATCCCCGCCCACACGCAACACTTCGTCATGCTCCAGCGGAACCTGCTGTACACCGGCATCACCCGCGGGCGGAAGCTGGTGGCGGTGGTGGGCAGCCGGAAGGCCCTGTGGCTGGCCGTCACCCGCGCGGACCAGAGCCGCAGGTTCTCGCTCCTGAAATGGCGGTTACAACAACCGGAGAGCGAGCCGACCGCCACCGGGTGAGTGTGCCCATGTCCGCCGAACCCACGGTTCCCTTCGACCCGAACGTCACCCGCCCGTTCGGCTCCGCCGAAACGGCGACGGTCCCGCCGCCTGTTGTGCCAGGGTATGAGGTGATGGGCGAACTCGGCCGCGGCGGGATGGGCGTGGTGTACCTGGCGCGGCAGGTGCCCGCCAACCGGGACGTCGCCCTGAAGATGGTGCTCTCGGCCGACCTCGCGGGCGGGTCGGAACTGGTGCGGTTTCGTACCGAGGCGGAAGCCGTCGCCCGGTTGCAACACCCGCACATCGTGGCCGTGTTCGATGTCGGCGAACACGCCGGCCGGCCGTTCTTCAGCATGGAGCTGTGCCCCGGCGGGTCGCTCGCCCGGCGGCTCGCTGACAGCCCGATGTCAGCGACTGAGGCGGCCGAGCTGATCCGCAAGATCGCCCGCGGGATCGCCGCCGCCCACGCCGCCGGGGTCATCCACCGTGACCTGAAACCGGGCAACATTCTGCTGACGGCCGACGGCGAGCCGAAGGTGGCCGACTTCGGGTGCGCGAAGGTGTGCGGGCCGGAGGGGCGGTCGGTCACGTCCACCGGGGCGGTCATCGGCACCCCGGCGTACATGGCGCCCGAGCAGGCGAGCGGGGTGACGAAAGTCGGCCCGCCCGCCGAAGTGTACGCCCTCGGGGCCATCCTGTACGAGTGCCTGACCGGCCGCCCGCCGTTCCGCGGGCCGAACGCGATGGACGTGCTCATGAAGGTGCTGACCGAAGACCCGCCGCCGCCGCGGGACGTGAACCCGGCGGTCCCCCGTGATCTGGAAGCGATCTGCCGCCGCTGTATGGAGAAGAACCCGACCCTGCGGTACCAGACCGCCGGCGAACTGGCCGACGACCTCGGCCGGTTCCTCGACGGCGAACCGGTGTCTACCACGCGGGGGAGGTTCATCGACCGCCTGGTCGGAGCGGTCGATCGGGTGCAATTACAGGAGCGGTTCGCCTCGCTCGGCACCCTGCTGCTCGCCCTCGCCGCCCTCATGCTCGTGTTCGAGGTGGCCGTCACCCTGCTGGCCTTCTCCGAGTGGAAGAACCCCGGCGTAATCGCCGTCCGCGGGGTGCAGGCCGTTCTGTTCGTCCTGACCGTGGGGCACTTCCGGCGGTGGCGGCTGATGCCGAACGGCCCGGCCGAGCGGCAACTGTGGGCGGTGTGGGGCGGCTACCTGCTGGCGTGCTTCGGGTACGGGCTGAGCGGGTGGGCGATGGTTGGGGTGGACGTGCGGCGGGCGTTCGAGGCGTACCCCGGGTTCGCCTGCATCACCGCCCTCGCCTTCTTCACCCTCGCCCCAAGCTTTTGGGGGTACTGCTGGGTGATCGGCGGCGGGTTCCTGGCGCTGGCGTTCGCGATGCTCATCAACATCGAGTGGGCGGCGGTCGAGTTCGGGCTGGCGTGGGCGGCGGTGCTGGTGGTGATGGGACTACGGCTGAAGGCGCTGGCGCGATCGGCACCGGCGGGCCACTGATTGCGGCACAACGCTTGCAACCGTGTCTCGCGACCCGTTCGCCCATCCGGAGGAACCCCATGACGAAGCTACTCCCGATCCTGGCCGTGTTCGCCGCCGCGTGCGGGCTGGCCACGGCCGAAGACAAGACCAAGCCGGGCGACAAGCCGCCGGCCCTGAACGGCACCTACACTATCGTGTCCGGCGAGGAGAACGGGAAAGCCATTCCGAAGGAGCGGATCGAGGGCGCGCTCGTCGTGTTCACCGACAAGACGGTGGTCGGCACCGACAAGGACAAGAAGGAGTTCTTCTCGTCCACCTACACCGTCGACAGCAGCAAGACGCCGTGGGTCATCACCATGACCGACGCCAGCTGCGGGGCAAAGCCAGACGACAAGAAGCCGGCCGAGAAGCAGTCGGCCACCGGGCTGATCAAGGTGGACGGCGAGATGGTGACGGTCATCTACGCCCTGCCGGGTGGCAAGGCTCCGACCGAGTTCAAGACCGCCGACATGCAGCAGATGTTCGTCATGAAGCGGGCCGACAAGAAGTGACGCGCGGACGGCTGCGTGACACTGAGAATCCCCCTTCCCACCCGCCGTAGCGCCTCTTGGCCCCGGCGGGTGGCGTCGTTGTCGGGTATAATCTCGCCGTCATGCCCGCCGCCCCGCCCCACGCGTTCGACCCCGCCACGGCCTACCACGAGGCCGGTCACGCGGCCGTCGCGCTCGCACTGGACCGGCCCGTTCACCGCGTGAGCGTGCTCCCGAACCAGCAGTTGTTGGGGAAGTGCGAGTTCCGCAAGGGCGTGCAGCGGCCGAGTGACGACTGGATCGAAACCGAGATCCTCATCTCGCTCGCCGGCATGGTGGCCGAAGCACGCCACACCGGCCGGTACGACCGCGAGGCCGCCGACCGCGACCTGCGGTACGCCCGCAAGCTGATGCTGTATCGCGCGAGCGAACGGAGCCTGGATCGGTACGAGCGGCGGATGGTGTCGAAGACCGAGAACCTGCTAAACGACGAAGGCGTGTGGCGGGCGGTGGAGATGATGGCGGCGGAGTTGTTGAAACTGGGCGTCATCAGCGGCCGTGCGGCGGTGCACTTCTACAAGATGGCGACGGCATAGTGGTCTGCTCGTTCCGCGAGCGGGTCCGAAAAGACCGCTCGCGGAGCGAGCAGACCACTTACTGCGGACTCACCGCCTTCCACACCTCGGCCTTCACGTCCTCCAGCTTGATCCGCTTCTGTTGCAGGGTGTCGCGGTCGCGGATGGTCACGGTGCCGTCCTTCACCGTGTCGCCGTCGATGGTCACGCAGAACGGTGTGCCGATCTCGTCCTGCCGCCGGTACCGCCGGCCGACCGCCCCCTTGTCGTCGTAGAAGACGTTGAAGTGCGGCTTCAGTTCGCGGTACAGCTTCGTCGCCAGTTCGGGCATGCCGTCTTTGTTCACCAGCGGGAAGATGGCGCACTTGATCGGCGCCAGCCGCGGGTGGAACCGCATGACGATCCGCTCCTCCACGTTCCCCTTCGCGTCCGGCACCTTGTCCTCGTGGTACGCCTCGGTCAGCACCGCCAGGGTGAACCGATCCGCCCCGGCGCTCGGCTCGATGACGTGCGGGGTGAACTTGTACTTGGCGATCTCCTCCGCCGACGGGTTCGACTTCAACCACTCCTTGAAGCTGCGGGTGCTGAGCGATTGACTGTCGTTGTTCCACCGCTCTTCATCGAAGTACGCGAGGTCGTCCGTCTTGCCGCTCTTGGCGGCGTGGGCCTTCAGGTCGAAATCGCCGCGGTGGGCGACCCCTTCGAGTTCCTGCGGCTCGTCGCTGAACGGAAACATGTACTCGATGTCGGTGGTGCCGACCGAGTAGTGGGCCAGTTCCTCCGCACCTTGCTCCCGCGGGCGGAGGTTGTCGCTCTGGATGCCGAGCGTGCTGTAGCACTTCCGCCGCAAGTCCCGACAGTACTCGTACCACTTCCGCGACTCGTTCGGGTGGCAGAAGAACTCGATCTCCATCTGCTCGAACTCA
>CAYMHO010000385.1:0-5955 GCA_964390195.1 uncultured Fimbriiglobus sp.
GCGAGACGATCGACTACGGCCCGTGCGCGTTCATGAACGCCTACGACCCGGCCACCGTGTTCAGCTCGATCGACACCGCCGGGCGGTACAGCTACGCCAACCAGCCGGGCATCACCCAGTGGAACCTCGCCCGGTTCGCCGAGTCGCTGCTGACGCTGCTGGACGCGGACGAGGAGAAGGCCGTTGCGTCGGCGATGGAGGTGTTGAACGAGTTCCCGGCGACCTACCAGCGGCACTGGCTGGCCGGCATGCGGTTGAAGCTCGGGCTGCGGACCGAGGAGAGCGGCGACGAACAACTGGCGAACGACCTGCTCGGGTGGATGCACGCTGCAAAGGCCGACTTCACCAACACCTTCCGCGACCTGGCGAACCCGGAGTTGCTGGCCGGCGAGTTGTACCAGGCGGGTGTTTTCAAAGCGTGGCACGGTCGTTGGACGGAGCGGCTGGCCCGCGAGGGCGACCCGACGGCCGACGTGTTCGCTCGCATGAACGCGGTGAACCCGGCGTACATCCCCAGGAATCACCGTGTGGAAGAGTCGCTCGCCGCGGCCGAGCGGGACGACTTGGCACCGTTGAACGAGTTGCTGGAGGTGCTGGCCTCGCCGTTCGACGCCCGGCCCGAGTGGGCCAAGTACACGATGCCCGGTGACGACGTCGGGTACCGGACGTTTTGCGGGACGTGAGCGGTGGGGATCGCGACCCCTCTCCCGGTCGGTCTCGCTCCGCCCGACCGCCCACCCTCTCCCTCAGGGGGAGAGGGTTTCCCAGGCAACCGCGTCCGAGTGACTGCCGACGCCGCCGGGGGCGAGCCACAAACCCTCTCCCCTTGAGGGAGAGGGTCGGACGGGGCGCAGCCCCGGACGGGGAGAGGGGTCTTCAGGCATCCCAAACCCGCTACCGTCATTGCCACCCTCACCCGCCGCCCGCTACCCTTCAACTCCCCCTTCGCACCCACTTCGTCCCGGCCGGCCCGTGGTCGCACCCTTCGGGCAAACCTACCGGAGACGAGCCATGTTGGAAGAACAACTGGGGCTGGCGTCGGCCCCCGAGTTTCACCGCGTGCCCGCCCGCTTCTGGACGCACACCAGGCAGGTGAAGGCGAAGCCGGTGCCGCTGCCGGAAGTCACCCCCGAGCAGCACGCCGCCCTGCTCGCCGAGGTGGAGTCGCAACTCCTTCGCAAGCCGGCGTTCGCCCCGGCGCCGGGTGCCGTCAGTTCGCCCGTGCGGCAGACCGCCCCCGTCGAAGACGCTTCCGCCGTGCCGTACTCCGCCGTGCTGAAGATGTTCATGACGTTCGGCGGCGGGCTGTCGATGGGCAGCGCGTTCGTGGTCGGCAAACGGGCGGTGTTGACCGCCGGCCACTGCGTGTACTCGGACGGGGCGTGGGCGAGGAACGTGCAATTCATCCCGCGGTACGCCATCGGGCAGAAGCCGCTCGGCACGTTCGCCGCGGTGAAGACGACCACCCTCCGCGAGTTCATCGACCGCCCGGCCGGCCCGAAGTTCGCGTTCGATGTCGCCGCCTGCGTGGTGGACAAGGACTTCCCCGACGAACTGCTGCCCGCCCCGTACTCGGTGAACGCGATCCTGCCCGCCGGCAAACTGCGGAGCGTCGGCTACCCGGCCGAGTCGTACCGCGGGTTCCCGTTCGACGGCGAGCGGATGTGGTCGTCACTCGGCGACTACCACATCGAAGACGACCCCGGCCGGGGCACCACCACCCCGCGGGTGTTCGCCCACTTCAACGACTTGACCGGCGGGTGCAGCGGCGGGCCGATCTTCGGGAGTGGCGGGCGGGTGGTCGGGCTGAACAGCCACGTGCGGCTGCGGGCGAACGGCGGGCGGGAGGAGCCGCCGCGGATGTTCAGCCCGTACTTCGGCGACGCGGTAAACCGGCTGGTCACGTGGCTGACGGCCAACGGCGGGAAGCCGAACGACCCGGACGGCACGCCCGGTCCGCCCGCCCCGCCGCCCGGCGACGACAAGGCGACCCTGCGGGCCGAGTTCCGCCGGGTGGCCGAGCGGCTGGAGGAACTGATTGCGAAACTGTGAATGACCCTGAGAGTAGTAGGCACACGCCGTGTGCCGTCCTCGGAACGGCACACGGCGTGTGCCTACTACTATGGCCGCGGCGGGGGGGGGGGGGGTGGGAGGAACTCGGGCGGCAGGCGCATGCCCGGCTTCCACCATTCGGGCAACTGGCGGGCCTGTCCCGTGTGATCGTTCGCCCAGTAGCGGGGCTGGCCGTCCTCGCCCGGTGCCGACCACGGCCGCCCGGGCGGCTCGGCGTAGGTGGGCGGGGGCGGGCTGGCGGCCGGTTGGGTGCCCTTGGCCGGCGGGGCGTTCATGTTGGTCAGCAGTAGGGTGAGCGCCAGCACCGCCCCGAGCGCCAGGGCGACACCCCCTCCGATCAGGATCATCTGCACCTGCCGCTGCGCCTTCCCCTTCCGTGTCCTCTTCCCTTTGCGGCGGCGGCGGGTGGGCGGCGGGGTGTCGGTGTCCACCGGCTCGCGGACGACGATCGCGTCCGCCGCGTCGGCCAACTCCCGCGGGGCGGGCATCGCGATGCCGTTCGTCCCGCCGCCGGCCAGTTCCCGTTCGACCGCCTTCAACTCGGCGATCACCTCGTCGGCCGTGTTCGGCCGCTCCTCGGCCTTCTTGCTCAGCAGTCGGTCGATCAGGCTCTCCAACCGCAGCGGCACCCGCGGGTTCGCATCCCGCACCGGCGGGGGGGTGTCCACCGCGAGCGCGGTGAGGATGGCCAGGGTGTCCGGCCCCTGGAACGGCATCCGCCCGGTGGTCAGGTGGTACAGCACCGCCCCCAGGCTGAACAGGTCGGCGCGGGCGTCGAGCGGCAGCCCGCGAGCCTGCTCGGGCGACATGTACGCCGGGGTGCCGACCACCATCCCGGTTTCGGTCAGTTTGCCGTCGCCGGTGGTGGAGGTGGCCAGTCCGAAGTCGAGGAGTTTCACCCGCCCCTTCGGCGACTCCAGGAACACGTTGCCCGGCTTGACGTCGCGGTGCAGTAACCCCTCGGCGTGGGCGGAGGCCAGCCCGGAGGCGATCTCGCGGGCGATCCGCACGGCCGCCGCCACCGACGGGGTGCCCTTGTCGTGCAGGTACTGGGCCAGGCTGGTGCCGGTCAGGTGGGGCATGGCGTAGAACACCAGCCCGTTGCTCTGCCCCACCTCGAAGATGCTGATCACGTTGTCGTGCGACAGGGCGGCCACCGCACGGGCTTCCCGCAGGAACCGCTGGCGGTTCTCGGATTCACTGGCCAGGGCCGGGTGCATCACCTTCACCGCCACCGTACGGCGGAGGTCGTCGTCCCACGCCAGGTACACGCACCCCATGCCCCCGCGGCCGAGCGGCTTGCGGACGACGTACCGCCCGACGCGGGTGTCCGGCGGGAGGATCTTGGTGTCCGACTTCGGCCCGTTCGACTCGGCCGTCTCGAGGGCGGACGGCTGGGTCAGGTCGGTGGGCGTGGCGGCTACGAACGG
This sequence comes from uncultured Fimbriiglobus sp., assembly GCA_964390195.1. GTDB lineage: Bacteria > Planctomycetota > Planctomycetia > Gemmatales > Gemmataceae > JALHQU01. Next base: position 3,504 of record CAYMHO010000385.1, read on the forward strand.
GCGGCGGTTGGGCGTGGTGGGCATGGCGGGGCCGCGCGGGATACGATGGGGGAGGCGACGAAGGATAGAACGGCGATTCCGGTTCGCAACTTTCACCCTCCCGCCGGTTCTCAAAATCCGCACCGCCACAAATGAACGAACCATCGGCCGACTCCGAGACGATTCGCTCTCGCCTGCGGGCGGAGGCCGAGCGGCGGGGGTTCGGCCTGTTCGGCGTCGCCCCGGCGACCGAGGCCGACGGGTTCGGCCGCTTCTGCGACTGGCTCGACCGCGGGTTCGCCGGCGAAATGAAGTACCTGCACAAGTACCGCGACGAGCGGCGGCACCCGAGTGCGGTGGTCTCGGAAGTGCGGTCGGTGGTCATGCTCGGGCTTGAATACGCCGAACGCGGAACGCGGAGCGCGGAGCGCGGAGTGGAAGACACGGATTCCGCACTCCGCACTCCGCACCCCGCACGGGTGGCGAAGTACGCCCACGGCCCGGACTACCACCGCTTCATCTGGGACAAGCTGAACGAACTCTCGGCGTGGCTGATGGCCGAGGTGCCCGGCAGCTATTCGCACGGGACGTGCGACTCCGCCCCACTGCTTGAACGCGACTTCGCCCGCCGGGCCGGCCTCGGCTGGTTCGGCAAGAACACGATGCTGATTCACAAGCGGCGGGGCAGCTTCTTCTTCCTGGCCGGGTTGCTCACCTCGCTCGAACTGCCGACCGACCCGCCGCACACGGCATCTCACTGCGGCACCTGCACCGCCTGCCTGGACGCCTGCCCGACGAACGCCTTCCCCGAACCGGGCGTCCTCGACGCGACCAAGTGCATCAGCTACCTGACGATCGAACTCCGCGGGGCGATCCCGTTGGCGTTGCGAGAACCGATGGGCGACTGGCTGTTCGGCTGCGACATGTGCCAGGACGTGTGCCCGTGGAACAGGGGTCGGTCCCCCTCTCCCTCGGGGGGAGAGGGGTTAGGGGTGAGGGGGTGGGAGGGAAACCCCGACCTCGTGGCCCTCGACTCCGTCGAACTGCTTGGCCTGTCGAAGCGCGAGTTCGAGCGGCGGTTTGCCAACACCTCAATTCTTCGCACCCGCCGCACGGGTCTGCTCCGCAACGCGGCGATCGTGCTGGGGAACGTGGGAGACGAGCGAGCACTGCCGGCGTTGGAAAAGGCGATGACGGACACCGACAAGGTGATCGCGGAAGCGGCGACGTGGGCAGCGGAGCGGATTCGAGAGCGGAAAGGATAGAACCACAAAGAACACAAGGGACACGAAGAGAGCAAGTCAGCGGACGAGTCGCTTAATGCCTTCCTTCATCATCTTCACGTTGAAGTTCAGAAGCAGCCCGAGTCGCAAGCCTGTCGCCTTCAGATACGACAGCAGTTGCGCGTGGTGAATCGGGTGGAACTGCTCGACCGCCTTCAGTTCCACGATGACACGCCCACCGACCAACAAGTCGAGTTGCTGACCCGGAATGAGTATGTCCTTGTACGGCACCAGGATTTCGTGCTGCTTCTGCACCAGCAGCCCACGCGATGCGAGTTCGTGTGTCATCGCCCGCTCATAAATCCGCTCCAGGAACCCCGGCCCCAAGTGCCGATGCACCTCGATTGCCGCGCCGACGATCTCGTGGGCGATCCGTTCGTCGGCTTCGGGGATCGGGTCGAAGCTCATCGTGCTTCTCTTTGTGTCCCTCGTGATCTTCGTGGTTACTCTCGTCCACGTCAATCGAACAGTGTCGGCCCGCCGCCGCTCGTGCTACCACCGCCGGTGGGTTTGCCCAACAGTGTAAACGCCTTCTGCGTGGCCACCCGGCCGCGGGGGCTGCGCACGATGTACTGTTCGCGGAGCAGGTACGGCTCCACCTCGTCGGTCAGCGTGTCGGCCGCGATGTTCATCGTCGCCGCGATCGCCTCCACCCCGGTCGGCCCGCCGCCGAACACGTCGATCAGGATTTCCAGGTACCGTCGGTCTTGGCGGTCCAGCCCTTCCGTGTCCACCTCCTGCATGTCGAGCGCCGCCTTCGCCGTTTCCAGTGACACCGGACCGTCAGCGACCTCCGGGTGGCCGGCGTGGTAGCTCCGCACCCAGTAGAGGCGGGCGTTGGCGATGCGGGGGGTGCCCCGGCTGCGACGGGCCAACTCGTGGGCGGCGGCGGCGGTCAGCGGCAGGTTCAATTTCTTGGCGTTCACCGTTACGATCTGAGCGAGTTCCTCGACGCTGTAAAACTCCAGATGCTCCTGCATCTTGAAGCGGTCCCGCATGGGACTCGACAGCATGCCGCTGCGGGTGGTCGCCCCGATGAGCGTGAACCGCTTCAGGTTCATGCTGATGGTGCGGGCGCTCATCCCCTCGCCGAGCACGATGTCGATGCGGTAGTCCTCCATCGCCGGGTAGATGAACTCCTCCACCACCCGCGGCATGCGGTGGATCTCGTCGATGAACAGGATGCTCCC
>CAYMHO010000386.1:0-5949 GCA_964390195.1 uncultured Fimbriiglobus sp.
GCACCCGGCCACGCACACCACCCTCAGGCTCATCCTCACCCTCGACGGCGAGACGATCGTGAAGGCGGTGCCGGACATCGGCTACCTGCACAGCGGGTTCGAGAAGCTGGGCGAAGACCTCGACTTCAACCAGTACTGCACCGTCGTCGATCGGATGAACTACATCTCGCCGTTCGGCAACGAGGTGAGCTGGTTCCACGCGGTCGAGAAACTGCTCGGCCTCGAGATCACCCCGCGGTGTAAGTACCTCCGGACCATCCTCGCCGAACTGGCCCGCATCTCCGACCACCTGCTCTGTGTCGCGGCCGCGGCTCTGGACTTGGGCGGGCTGACGGCCTTCTTCTACGCCTTCAACGAGCGGGAGAAGGTGTACGACATCTTCGAGAGTGCGAGCGGGCAACGGTTCCACCCGAGCTACCTGCGGGTGGGCGGGATGATGAACGACATCACCGACGACGTGGTGCAGAAGGTCCGCGATTTCGTGAAGACGTTCCCCAGTGCCCTGAACGACATCGCCCGCCTGCTGAACAAGAACAAGATTTTCCAGGACCGTACGAAGGGCGTCGGCGTGCTGACGCGGGAAGAGGCGATCAACCGGAGCGTGAGCGGGCCGGTGGCGCGGGCCTCCGGCGTGACCCGCGACCTCCGCAAGGACGAGCCATACCTCGCGTACCCGGAACTGCAAAGCTCGTTCAAAGTGGTCGCCAGCAAGGGCGGCGACTGCCTCTCCCGGTACCTCGTCCGCATGGGCGAGATGGAGGAGTCGCGGAAGATCATCGCCGCCGCGGTGGAGAACATCCCGGGCGGGCCGGTGAACGTGGACGTCGAAGGCAAGGTCAGCATCCCGGACAAGTCGGCGACCTACCGAAGCATCGAGGGGCTGATCCAGCACTTCGAGCTGTTCATGTGGAACCGCAAGATCGAAACCCCGGTGAACGAAGTGTACGGGGCGACGGAGACCGCGAACGGTGAACTCGGCTTCTATCTCGTCGCCGACGGCAGTGCGAAGGCGTTTCGCGCCCGCACCCGCCCGCCGTCGTTCATCCACTTCGCCCTGTTCCCGCACATGATCGAGGGCCACCAGATCTCCGACGTGCCGGCGGTGCTGGGCAGCCTGAACATCATCGCGGCGGAGCTGGACCGATGATCAGAGCTACGCTGACGCTCGCGGCGTTCCTCACCCTCGGTTTGACCTGCAGGGCGGACGATCTGCTGGTGTTGAAGGACTTCGCCAAGCGGCACCACGCAAGTGTGTCGAAATTCGGCATCGATATGTACACCCTGGTGTTCACCGACAAGGCGACCGACGACGACCTGGCGGCCCTGGAAAAGGATGCACCCAAGATTTTCAGCGCGCTCGAGTTGGGGAATGCCGCGCTCGTGACTGACGCCGGGTTCCTGCAACTGAAGTCCATGGCCTGTGTGTCCAACCTCGACCTGCCGCAGCAGGTCACCAACAAGGGCGTGGCGGACCTCAAGAAGCGGTTCCCGTCGGCCACACAGATCCGGTACCTCGCGGCCGACAAGAAAGGGACCCTCGACAACGACGGCGTCAAAACGATTCTGGGGGTGGAGTCGCTCCGTGATCTCTCCTTGTCCCACGGCCGGTTCGACGACGGCATCTGGGAGAGCCTCGGGAAGTGCCCCAAGCTGCGTAGCCTCGCCGTGAGATCAGGTGCGATCACCGGCAAAGGCATCGAGGCGCTTCAGGGGTGCCCTGAGTTGACCTCGGTGTACCTCTTCGACTGCCCGCTCGCCGCCGGGGCAGGAAAGTCGCTCGCCAAGCTCCCGGCCCTCTGGTCACTCTCCCTGAACGGGTGCACGGTCACCGACGACGAGATGGCTCCCCTCGTCGAGGTGAAAACGCTGAACTGGTTGACCCTGTCGGACACCGCGGTGGGTGACGCGGGGCTGCTCAAGCTGGCGCCGTCGAAGAGCCTCAGGAACGTTCGCACCGGGCTGACGACGAAGGTCACGAAGGAAGGCATCGAGAAGCTGAAGAAGCTCAACCCAAAGATCGAAGTGCACAACTAACTGGCTCGGAGATCGAGATGTCGGCTTTGAGTGAAGTCATCAAGGACCGCATCCGGGCGTACATCCCCCGGTACCCGAGCAAGCAGGCGGTGACGCTACCGGCGTTGCACCTCGTCCACGACGAGTATCGCGCCGTGTCGAACGAGGCCATCGTGGAGATCGCCGGGTTGCTCGACCTGCACCCGTCGCAGGTCCACGACACGATGACCTTCTACGAGTTCTTCAAGCACGACGGGGCGAAGCTCGGCAAGACTCGCCTGTGGGTGTGCCGCGGGCTGGCGTGCATGCTCCGCGGGGCTTACGAGTTGCAAGACCACTGCGAGCACAAACTCGGCGTGAAGTGCGGCGAGACGACCTCGGACGGCAAGATCACTCTCGAATTCGCCGAGTGTATCGGGGCGTGCGACGGCGCCCCGGCTTGCCTGCGCGACGACAAGCACGTGATGAACGTGACCACGGAACGGGCCGACAGTCTGATCGCGGAGTTGCAGAAATGAGTTTCGAGCCGTCTCTTCTGGCCCGCATCGCCAAGCCGAACTCCGCCCGCCTTGAAGGCTACCGGGCGGACGGCGGGTACGCGGCGTTCGAGCGAGCTCTCGCGGACAAGCAGCCGCTCGACGTGGTCACGCAGGTGAAGGACTCGGGCCTCCGCGGCCGCGGCGGGGCCGGCTTCCCCACCGGGCTGAAGTGGACGTTCCTGCCGAAGGACCACCCCGGCCCGATCTACCTGTGCATCAACGCCGACGAGTCCGAGCCGTGTACTTACAACAACCGCATCCTGATGGAGAAAGACCCGCATCAGGTGCTCGAAGGCATCATGCTTTCGTGCTACGCGATCAAGAGTCAGCGGGCGTACTTCTACATCCGGTACGAGTACGGCGACAGTTACCGCATCCTGCAAGCCGCGATCGACGAGTGCTACGAAGCCGGGTTGCTCGGGAAGAACATCTTCGGCAAAGGCTTCGACCTCGACATCTTCCTGCACCGCGGGGCCGGGGCGTACATCTGCGGCGAAGAGACCGGGCTGATCGAATCGCTCGAAGGCAAGCGGGCGTGGCCGCGGATCAAGCCGCCCTTCCCCGCCGTCGAAGGGGCCTTCCGCAAGCCGACCATCGTGAACAACGTCGAGACGATGGCGTGCGTCACGCACATCATGCGGCGGGGGATCGACTGGTTCAAAAGCATGGGCGTGCCGCCCGACCCGAAGAACCCCCGCGACGCCGGCAGCTTCGGGCCGAAGCTTTACACCCTCGCCGGGCACGTCGAGAAGCCGATCTGCGTGGAGGTGCCAATGGGCATCACCTGCCGCGATCTGGTGGAGAAGCACGGCGGCGGGGTGTGGAAAGGCCGCAAGGCGAAGAGCGTGAACCCCGGCGGGCTGAGCATGGGGTTCATCGACTGTAACGCCCCGCTGAAGGGCGAAGACGGCAAGACCGAGTACGACATCCCGCTCGACTTCAACGGCCCCGGCAAGGTGCAGTGCCTCGGGTTGGGCACCGCCGCCGTGACCGTCATCGACGACCAGACCAACATGGTGGACGTGCTGCATAACGTCTGCCAGTTCTTCAGCCACGAGAGCTGCGGGCAGTGCACCCCCTGCCGCGAGGGCACCGGGTGGATGCTGAAGATCACGGATCGGTTGCGGCGGGGTCAGGGCCGTCGCGAAGACCTGGATGTGCTGGTGGACGTGGCCGACCGCATCGGCATCATGCCCGGCACCACCATCTGCGGGTTGAGCGACGGCGCCGGCTGGCCGGTGAAGACGGCCATCCGCAAGTTCCGTAAAGAATTCGAGGACGCCATCCGCGACGGCACCAAGAGCAAATACGCCAAGCCGCTCGCGCTGGCCGGGGCACACTAACCGGAGGTCGGTCATGCGACGACTCGGGTTCCTCCTGCTGGCGACGACGGTGGCGGCGGTCGGGTGCAACCTCACCATCAACGTGCCCAAGCGGCCGACCGAACCGACCGAGACGACCGGCACGGACACCAAGCCGACCGGCCCGGTGGACGACCGCAACACCAACTACCGCCCGGACCAGTCCGGGCTGCGGAACGCCAAGCGGGCCGGCGAGCGGCTGGCCCAGTTGACCGACTTCGACTCGGTGAAGTTCTTCATCTTCGCCTACGAGCTGGAGAACAGCCGGATGCCGACGATCGCCGAGATCAAGGCCGAGCTGAAGAACTACCCCGATGCCGCCCAAATCCTGAAGAAGATCGACGAGGGCGTCATCATCCTGACGGGGACGAAAGACAAGAACGCCTTGTGGGCCTACGAGATCGACGCGGAGAAGGCGGGCGGGATCATCTGCCACGGGCCGTCCGGGGCGATCAAGCGGGCGACCGCCGACGAGGTGAAGCAGTGGCTCGGGAAGAAGTGAACGGGTCATCCGGCACGAAGTGAGTCAAGCATGCCAACGGTCTACGTGAACGACACGCCGGTCGAGATCGGCGCCCGCAAGCTGAACTGCGTGCAGGCGGCCGAACTCGCCGGCGTGCTGGTGCCCCACTACTGCTACCACCCCGGCCTGAGCGTGGTGGCGTCGTGCCGTATGTGCCTGGTGGAGATGGGAGAACTGAAGGACGGCAAAGTCACGATGCAGCCGAAGGTGTTCCCCGGCTGCCAGACGCCGGTGAAGGACGGCACCGTCATCGTCACCGGCGAGTACGACACGAAACGCGCGAAGACCGCCCTCCCCTACGACCCGAACTACAAGCCCGGCGACCGGGCCAAAAAGTCGCAGGCCGACACGCTCGAAGGGCTGCTGCTCAACCACCCGCTCGACTGCCCCGTCTGTGACAAAGCCGGCGAGTGCAAGCTGCAAGACTACAGCTACCAGTTCGGCCGGTCCGAGAGCCGGCTGGTGGACGAGAAGAACCAGCCGCCGAACAAGCCGGAGCTGAGCAGCAAGATCACCCTGTTCACCGACCGCTGCATCATGTGTACACGGTGCGTGCGGTTCACCCGTGAGATCAGTGGCACGTCCGAACTGCAAGTGGTCGGCCGCGGGCACCACGAAGAGATCGACGTGTTCGACGGCTACCCGCTGGAGAACAAGCTGAGCGGGAACGTGGTGGACCTGTGCCCGGTCGGGGCGCTCGGCTCCAAAGACTTCCTGTACACGCAGCGGGTGTGGTACCTGAAGACCACCGACAACGTGTGCGGCAACTGCTCCACCGGGTGCAGCGTCCACACCGACACGAACAAGGACATCGTCTACCGCCTGCGGGCCCGCGAGAACCCGGACGCCCAGGGGTACTGGATGTGCGACGAGGGGCGGTGGGGCTACCACCACACCCAGTCGCCGGACCGCATCCAGCGGGCGTACATCAAGGGGGCCGACGGCAAACTGAAGGCGGCCGGCGGGGCGAGTCTGCCCGGCACGGTGCGGAAGTTGGTCGAAGAGGCGCTCTTCATCTCTGGCAAGCGGGCGGTAGTGGTTCTGTCGCCGTTCCTCACGGTGGAAGAGGCGTTCGCACTCGGCAAGGCGTTCAAGGGTATCAACAAGGACGTGCGGTTGGTGCTCGGGCCGGTGCCGGTGGTCGGCGAGGACGACCACTACCCGAAAAACGCGAAGGGCGAACACACCCCGCCGGCCAAGTTCACCATCCACGCCGAGAAGTGCCCGAACCGCCATGGCATGGAGGCGGTCCTGAAACACCTCCAGGGCGAACTGGTCCGATTCGCCGACGTCGCCCACCACGACCTGAACTTCCTCTGGTTCGCCGGCGGGTACCGCGACCCGAAGTGGGTGGACGCGGCCATCCCCGACGGGTGGAAGGCGCCGGCCACGCTGGTGGTGCAAGACCTGTTCGCCAGCAAGCTGACCGCCGCCGCCACGCTCGTGCTGCCCGCGACGACCGCCTTCGAGAAGGAAGGCACGTTCGTCAACCACGCCGGGTACGTCCAGCCGT
>CAYMHO010000387.1:0-5933 GCA_964390195.1 uncultured Fimbriiglobus sp.
AGCCCGGCCGTGTCGTTCGTCGTCCACTGCGACACGCAGGCCGAGATCGACCACTACTGGGAGAAGCTGGGTGCGGGCGGCGACCCGGCGGCCCAGGCGTGCGGGTGGCTGAAGGACAAGTACGGGCTGTCGTGGCAGATCATCCCGCGGAACTTCCCGGCGATGATCTCGGACCTGGAATCGCCCGCCGCCGGCCGGGTGATGGGTGCCATGATGGGTATGAAGAAGCTGGACCAGGCGGCGCTGGCGGCGGCGTCCGCCGGGTGAGGCGGACGCCGCCTCGCCACCCCGGGCGAGACGAACACTTGCCACACGCTCACCGGGCGGTGTACCCGCCGTCCACATACAGCACGGTGCCGGTGACGTAGGCCGCGGCCTCACTGGCCAGGAACACGACCGGCCCGACCAGCTCGTTCGGCTGGCCCCAGCGGTCGAGGGCGGTGCGGTCCGAGAACGCTTTCTTCTCGGCGTCGCTCAGCAGGGTCATCGGCATGTCGGTCATGAACGGGCCGGGGGCTATGCAGTTGACCGTCACCCCGCTCGGGCCCAGGTCCAGGGCGCTCGCCCGCGCCAGCCCGTGCAGGGCCGTTTTGGTCGCCGAGTACGCGTTCCGCTTCTCCTTCGACACCTGCCCCATGATGCTGGAGATGTGGATCACCCGGCCCCATCCGCGGGCCTTCATGCCGGGGGCCAGCTCGCGGGTGAGGGCCATGCACGAGCTCAGGTTCACCTCCAGAATGCGGTCCCACACCTCGTCCGTAATCTGGTCGATCGCCTGCGGCTGGTTCATACCGGCGTTGTTCACCAGGATGTCGATCTTGCCCATACTCTCCGTGGCGGTCTTGGCCAGTCTCTTCACGCTCGCCCGGTCGGCCACATCCACCAGAGCGTAGCCGCCCTTCCGCCCGGTGCCGTCGAGGACGTATTCGAGCGAAGATTTCAGTTCGTCCTCGTTGCGGGAGGCGAGGAACACGTCAGCCCCGGCTTCAGCCAGCCCGCGAGCCATCGCCCGCCCTAACCCCTTGTTACCGCCGGTGATGAGAGCGGTTCGCCCTGTCAGATCGAAAGGCGAGCGTGACATTGTCGGGTTCCTCGGGAGCAACAGGCGAACGGGTGTACCGATGACGTCGGAGTTTCCGGCGTTCGTCGTCCGGAAATATTAAGGAAAAATGTGGGGAGGTGTCAGCGCCGACTAGGAATCACCGTGTAGAGAACAGTTAGGTGCCGCTCGCCACACTCGCACCCAAGTTTGGCCTCAGGCGATCGGTCATCACAATCCCGCCTTTTCCACCCATCACTCTCCAATGGGTCTGGAAGCCGACATTGTCGTTGCCTATCTGCTCCGTCACCGCCTGCGACTGGTGGCGGCGGCCGCGGGCATCGTCCGCAACCCGCACGACGCGGACGACGTGTTCCAGCAGGTGGTGCTTTCCGCCCTGGAAGCCCGCGACCAGTTGAAGGACACCGAACACCTTCTGGCCTGGGGGGTGCGGGCCGTCCGCCACCGGGCCATCGACGTGGCCCGTCGGAAGCACTTGGGGTGCCTGTCCGACCGCGCCCTCAACCTGCTCGAAGCCGAGTACGCCGACCCGTCCGGCCAGGTGCCGACCGACCAGGCCGAAGCCCTTTGGGCGTGCCTGGAGAAACTCACCCCGGCCGCCCGCACCCTGATGAAACTCCGCTACTTCGACGGACTCCCCGTGCCCCTGATCGCCGCCCGCATGGGGCGCACCACCGACGCCGTGTACCAGCTCCTCTCCCGCACCCACCGCGCCCTGCGGTCGTGCGTGGAGGTGGAGACGAACGGGGCCGGTGGGGAGGTGGAGTCGGTGTTGAAGGCGAAGGCCGAAGGGGGTGCCCCGTGACGGCCCGCGACCCCGCCTTCGACCGCCTGCTCGCCCGCTACTGGGACGGCTCCCTCACCCCCGCCGAGTGGGCCGACCTGAACGCCCGACTGGAGTCCGACCCGGACGCCCGCCGCTGGTTCCGCGAGGTGTGCATCCAGGCGGTGGCGGCCGGCGAGGTCGGCCAGCCGGCGGACGCCCCCGCCCCCGCCGCGACTGCCCCGCCGGCCGGAAAATTCCGGGTGTCCCGTCGTGCCGCCCTCGGGTTCGGGGTGGGCGGGGCCGCCGGCCTCGTGGTCGGTACGCTCTTCAGCCGGTGGCTGCCCGCCCCCGCGCCGACCGAACAGGCCGGCGGGGTGACACTCACCTGGACGCGCGGGCAGGTGGTCCGCACCGGGCCGAACGGCACCCCGCTCGAAGCCGGGGGGGTGGTGCCTTCTGGCGGCGGGCTGTCCACCCTCGGCTCCCTGTCGTCGGCGGTGTTGGAGATGCCGGACGGCTCGACCGTCTGCCTGTCGGCCGACACGACGGTGGCGGTGTCGGACGGGGGGAACAAGCTGGTGGTCAACCAGGGCGGGGCGACGGCCGACCTGCGCCCGCAGGCGGACGGCCAGCCGGAGGTGTCGGTGGGCACCCCACTCGTCGGGCTGTCGGCGGCGGGCGGGGCGGGCATCGACCTGTGCAGCGGCGGGCGGCAGACGGAGGTGACGGTGCAGCGGGGATGGGCGGCGGCCAGCCACCCGGCCGGGGTGACCGACCTGAGAGACGGCGAGCTGCTGTCGGTCGGGCTGGACACCGGCTCGACCGTCCGCCCGACCCCCGTCCTGCCGGACAACTACGCCCTCGACTTCACCCAGCGGCTGCCCGAGGGGTGGAAGGTGGGCCTCCGCGAGGAGACGCCCTACGGGCCGGTGCTGGCGCCCGAGCTGTGGTACGACCCGTACCACTCGGCCAAGCTGTACCAGATACGCTCGCACCAGTCGTGGGTCCGCGGGCTGGTGCGGCTGTTCCCGGACTCGGTCGTCCACCTCCGGTACCGGGTCGACCGGCCGGCCGACGGGCAGGTGGTGCTGGTCTGCCGCCGCCCGCGGTCCACCTTCAAGGACAGCGGCTGCCTGGTGTGGGACGGGCGGTTCGAGGGCTGCCGGCCGGGCGAGTGGAAGCCGCTCACCCTGCGGGCGGCCGACCTGCTGGACAACAAAGAGGGTCCGCGGTTCGCCCCCCCGTGGGTGGCGTTCCTGCTGATCTTCAACACGTACGCCGAGGACGCCGGTCTTCGGGTGGCCGAGTTCCGGGTGTCGCGCCCCGGGTAGGCCGGACCCGGGGCTTCCCCCTGGGCGGTTTCGTCCCCTTTTTCTCTCGAGGTCTCTCCCATGACCCGACGTCGTAGCGCGTTCACGCTGATCGAGCTGCTGGTGGTGATCGCCATCATCGCCATCCTCATCGGTCTCCTCCTGCCGGCCGTGCAGAAGGTGCGGGAGGCGGCCGCCCGCATGTCGTCGGCCAACAACCTGAAGCAGATCGGGCTGGCCCTGCACAACGCCCACGACCAGCTCGGGGCGTACCCGCCGGTGTGCGTCAACCAGTGGTCCAGCTTCTACGAGCCGAACGCGGTGGTGTACACCGGCCCGTACCTGCCCTACAACCAGGGCACCTCGGGGAGTGACAAGACCACCTTCTTCTGGTGCCTGCTGCCGTTCATCGAGCAGGAGAACCAGGCCCGCGACCTGCCCAGCTGGGGGCGGTACTACATCATGGGCCAGCGGCCGAGCAACAGCCGGCAGATCGGCGGCACCACCGTGCCGAAGACGTACATCTCCCCGCTGGACAACAGCCCGTACCAGACGATCGACTGGTCGTGGCCGTACACCGGGGCCGGGTCGAGCGACATCTTCAAGATGGGGCTGGTCAGCTACGCCCCCAACCTGCGGATGTTCGGCACCCCGAGCAAACAGGGCGACTGGACCCCGTGGAAGACCATGTGGTGGCACACCGGGGCGGGCAACGCCAAGGTGGGGATGATCACCGACGGCCTGTCCAACACCCTGGGGGTGGTGGAGAAGAACATGGTGGCCGGCGGGAACGTCATCGCCTACCGCGACTGGGGCCTGTCGAACACCGGGAACAGCAGTTGGCACGGGGGCGGGGTGCAGATGTTCGCCAGCACCGACACCCCGGAGAACGGCCTGCCCGTGTTCCCCCTCATGTGCGACGACCCGAGCGTCACCTGGGACGACGAGTACGGCCAGTACCGGGACAACTGCCGGTTCGGGAGCAGCACGTTCGAGTACTTCAACACCCCCCGCCGCCGGCTCATCCCGCAACAGCAGAGCCACGCCAGCATCTACGCCATGTCGTCCGGCGGCATCCAGGCGCTGATGATGGACGGGTCGGTGAGGGGCATCAGCACGAGCGTGAGCGTCCTCTCCTGGAGTGCGGCCGTCACCCCGGCCGGGAACGAGTCGCTCGGCCTGCAGTAACCCGCCCCGCGGTCCCGGCGGCCGGGTCAACCCCCGGCCGCCCCCCTCCCCACACCCACAGACCCATGACACGCTCAGCCGTCCGCCGGCTGGCGGCGCCGCTGGTCGCTTGCCTGGCCGTCGCCGTCACCGCCTGCGGCACCCCCCAGCACATCGCCGTCGCCCTGCCCGAGTCCGGCGCCACCCTCGAAGGGACCGTCCGGTACGGTCCCGACGACGTTCACTACGCGTTCATCCTCATCCAGGCGGCCGACGGACAGGCGTCGGCCGGGAAGGTCGACGAGGAGGGGCGGTACAAGGTGCCGAACGCCCCGCTCGGCGAGGTGAAGATCGCGGTCAACACGTCGGCCGCCCGCGGCGACTACCAGGCGGCCATGATGCGGGCCGGGGCGATGACCGGCGGGCCGGAAGGGAAGGCCGGGCGGAAAAAGGTGAACGTGCAGTTCGTCGCCCTGCCGGCCAAGTACTTCGACCCGAACACCTCCGGCCTGAAGACGACGGTGAACGGCGGGTCGAACACCTACGACATCGTCATCCCCAAATGACCCCGGCCCGGCCGGGCACCCCGAACCCACGAGTACCCATGCCCCGAATCTCCCTCCGCCGGCTCCTGCCGGCGTTCGCCGCCGCCCTCGCCGTGCTGGTCGCCGCCTGCGAGAACGCCAGCACCCCCCGCGCCAACCCCGACTCCGGCGCCACCCTCGAAGGGACGGTGAAGGTGGGGGCCGAGGAGTTGGACTTCGCCATGGTCACTGCCTACAGCGGGAGCGGCAGCTCCACCGGCAAGATCGGTGACGACGGCAAGTACAAGTTGAGCAACGTGCCCCTCGGCGAGGTGAAGATCACGGTGAACACGAACGCCGCCATGGGCGACTACCAGCAGGCCCAGATGCAGGCCGGGGCGATGACCGGCGGCGGGCAGGGGAAGTCCGGGCGGAAGAAGGTGAACGTGCAGATGATTCACGTGAAGGAGCAGTACGCCGACCCGGAGAAGTCCGGGCTGAAGACGACGGTGAACGCCGGGGCGAACACGTACAACATCGAGCTGCCCGCCTCGGCTAAGAAGTGACGCCTGTCGCTGTAGCCGGCCTCTGTGAGGCCGGTCGGTCCGACCGACCTCACAGAGGCCGGCTACGGTAGCGGTTCAGTACCCCGTCGTGCCCAGGTCGGCGGCGTAGTTCTCGTACCGCATGTACTGCTTCAGGTACGTCAGGGTGATCTGTCCGACCGGCCCGTTCCGCTGCTTGGCCAGGTGGATCTCCAGGATGTTGTCGTCCTGCGACTTGTCGAACCGCGCCGGCCGGTGGAGCATCATCACCGTGTCCGCGTCCTGCTCGATCGAGCCCGACTCGCGCAAGTCCGACAGCCGCGGCGTGTGGTCCTGGCGGTCTTCGCTCCCGCGGTTCACTTGGGCGAGGGCGATGACCGGAATCTGCAACTCGCGGGCGAGGAACTTCAGCCGCCGGCTGATCTGGGCCACCTGCTCCTGACGCGGGTCCTTCCGGCTCTCCGGCTCGATCAGCTGCAGGTAGTCGATGACCACCAGCCGCAGGCCGTGCCGCAGCTTCAGCCGGCGGGCGTTGGCGGCGATGCGGAGCATGGTCTGCTG
>CAYMHO010000388.1:0-5927 GCA_964390195.1 uncultured Fimbriiglobus sp.
CATCGGCAAGTACAAGGTGCTGGAGCGGCTGGGCGTCGGCGGGATGGGGCAGGTGTTCCTGTGCGAACACAAACTGATGAAGCGGAAGGTGGCGGTGAAGGTGCTGCCGGCGGCGAAGGCGAAGGATCAGGCGGCGCTCCAACGGTTTTATCGGGAAGCCCGGGCGGTGGCGGCGGTGGATCACCCGAACATCGTTCGGGCCTACGACATCGACGACGACAACGACCTGCACTTCCTGGTGATGGAGTACGTGGACGGGGCGAACCTGCACGACCTGGTCCGCAAGTCAGGGCCGATGCCCCCGCTGCGGGCGTGTCACTACGTGTACGGGGCGGCCGTCGGGCTGCAGCACGCGTACGAGATCGGCCTGGTCCACCGCGACATCAAGCCGGCCAACATCCTGGTCGACCGCGGCGGGGTGGTGAAGATCCTGGACATGGGCCTGGCCCGCTTCTTCCAGCCGGACGACGACGACCACCTGACCAAGAAGTTCGAGGAGAACGTCCTCGGCACGGCCGATTACCTGGCCCCCGAGCAGGCGATGGACAGCACCTCGGTGGACATCCGGGCGGACATCTACGGGCTGGGCGGCACCTTCTACTTCATGCTCACCGGGAACCCGCCGTTCCCCGAAGGGACCGTCGCCCAGAAGCTGCTCTGGCACCAGTCCAAGCCGCCCAAGCCGATTTCGGCCTACCGCCAGGACGTGCCCGCCCAACTGGTGGCCATCGTCGAGAAGATGCTGGCGAAGGAGCCGGCCGACCGCTTCACCACCCCGGCCGACCTGATGGCCGCCCTCGCCCCGTGGGTGCAGACGCCCATCGCCCCGCCGACGGAGGCGGAGATTCCGCAAGTGTCGGTGGCCGCCGGCGGCCGCCCGCCCGGCGGGTCGAACGCGCCGACGGCCGTCGCCAGTTCGCGGGCCACTCCGGTCAGCCCGCGGCCGACGCCGTCCGCCCCGCTCGCCCGCCCGCTGCCGCCCACCCCCGCCACCGTCACCCTCACCCCGGCGGATGTGCCCGTCCCGGACACGTCCGCGTCGGCCAACCCGTGGGCCGAGTTGCGATCGGCCGAGACCATCCCCACCGCTGAAGACACCACCCGCAACCGCCGCGACCGCGACCCGGCCCCGAGCCGCACCGGCAAGCAGCCCGCCCCTACCCGCGACAACGCCACCGCGGCGAAGAAGAAACTCTCCCCGCTCGTGCTGGCCGCCGCGGCCGCCGGGTGCGGTCTGCTCCTGCTCGGCGGGGCGGGGGCGGTCGCGGCCGTGTTCCTGCTCGGGCCGAAGGGGAACGCGACGGCGACCACCGCACCGGCGAGCGACAAGCGGACGTGGTACGTGACCAAGGGCGGCACCGGGCCGAACCCGGCCACCACCCGTGGCACCCTGGTGGAAGCCCTCCGCGGGGTGAAGTCGGGCGACGAGGTGGTGCTTCTGGACGACACGCTGGAGACCGGCCCGCTCTCCCTCGGTAGCGTCAGGGACGTCCGAATCGCCGCCACCCCTGGCAAGGTGACCACCGTCACCTACAAGCCGAACGAGGTGAAGTCCCCGGCGGCGGTCATCCACTTGCGGGGGTGCGAAAACGTCACCCTGTCCGGGTTGGTCATTGACGTGGCCGGCCAGCACGACATCGGGGTGCAGGTGTCGGGCAAGTCGAGCGGGGTGCTGTTGGACAAGTTAACCGTGCGGAACGCCCGGAAGCACGCGATCCAGTTGCTGAACGTGACCGCCGAGCCGTCCGCCCCGCTCACCGTCAGCGGCTGCCGGCTGATCGTCGGCGGCGGGCAGTCGGGGGTGAACCTGGCCGGGTCAGCGGAGATCGACTGCCGGGTGGTTCGCGTGACCGACAACCGCTTCGAGGGGACGGGCGGCGGGGCCGGGGTGCGGGTGGAGGGGGCGACCACGGACGTGGAGGTGCGGAACAACCGCCTGTTCAACCTCGACTCCGGGGTGCTGTTCGTGGGCGGCCCGGACGCCCCGAAGGCGTGCCAGGTGGGGGTCGAGCGGAACACCTTCCACACCACCAAGGTGGGTGTGCGGGTCGACCAGCCGCCGGCGGCCGAGCGGGCGGTGAGCGTGTCCCGCAATTACTTCGCCGGCGGCGGGGTGGCGACCACCACCGCCGACCCGAAGGGGGTGAAGGCGACGAGCAACGGGCGAGACGCCGCCACTCAACCGGGTGTGTCCGCCGCCGCCGAAGTGACCGGGGCGAGCGTGCCCGCCCCGCCGGCCGCCGCCGCCGACGACAAGTTCCTCCGCCCGACCGGCAACCTCAGCGTGAAGGACTCCCGCATCGGGGCGGATTGAGCCGGGTCCGGTCACAACACTCGCACTGTCGAATAACCCCGGTGCGGCTCGCACGCACACCCTGCCGCTTCGAAGCCGGGTGCGATGGCCGCCATTTTCCCTGAAATCTCAGGCGATTCACACGGACAGGCGGACGGGATACACGTCCCGTGCGACTCACCCGCTTTCACCACGTTCCGCCTCGGCCGCGACCATCACCCGAATCGCCCGCATCACCCGCGGACGGGGTGTGATTGTCGTAAGGTAAACCCCACGCCTGGTGTCCAGCCGGATGCCGGGCGGGTGGTATCATTCACACTGGAGAGCGATTGATGGCGAAGAAGAAGGCGGCGGCCAAGGGGCACCAGATCCACGAGGCCAGCCCCGAAGGGTTGGAGGCGGCGCAAGCGACGGCCATCGGGTCGGAGTTCGTTTGGCACTCCGGCCGGATGACCGGGCTCGGGGTTTACGGCGAA
This sequence comes from uncultured Fimbriiglobus sp., assembly GCA_964390195.1. Lineage (GTDB taxonomy): Bacteria > Planctomycetota > Planctomycetia > Gemmatales > Gemmataceae > JALHQU01. The sequence continues at coordinate 2,770 of CAYMHO010000388.1, forward strand.
GGCGGTCGGGGGGTGACGATCACGTGGGACGAGGGCGGGGCGACATCCCACGTCGGCGACATCAACGACGAGCAGTGGGAGGTGTTCAAACTCGCGTTCTCGGCCGGCGGGCGTGTGGCCGTCCTGAGCGACGTGGAAGACTGGGAGTGGATGTACGACTACCGCTACCTGGAAGCACTGAGGTAACTCGTCGACGGCCGGCGGCAGTGCGGCAGAATTTGGCCAAGACCGGGCAGGCCAACTGCCCCTCACTTCTACCTCCTGTCAACCGCCGTCCGAACGTGACCGGGCTGGGGTGCGGTGAAAGCGGTTGATGCGGTCAAAGGGCGGCCGGGCGGTGCTCGCAACGCGAGTCAAGCGAGCAAAAAATGGGGTGCGGCCGGCGTGGTTTCCCACGATTCTGCCAGGTGGGTGAACTAGGGTGAGGCACCAGCACAGGGGCCGCACCATGACCTCGCCACCGGACCTGGAACACGGGGTGATCCCGTTCCCCTGCCCGCATTGCGGCGCTCCCGTCCGGGCGGCGGTGCAGATGACCGGGCGGGCAACCCCGTGCCCCACCTGCGCCGCTCCGCTCGTCGTGCCCCCACCCCTCCCCCCGCCCGACCGCACCGTCGTCGGACACGGCATCCCGATACTCCGCCGCCCGCCGGCTACGGGGTGAGTGTTCGAGGCGGTGAACGCGTGCGACGTGTGGGAGCCGACACCCTCCCGTACAATCCGCACAATGGCGGCCGACGGTGGGGCGGTCACTTCCCCTCCCCCTCCCGGTCGGCACGCTCTGCCGCCTTCCGCTGGGCGGCCTTCTTCAACCCCTCGATATTATCCTTCATCGACAGGGTGGTGGGGGTTTGCGATTTCGGCAGGAGCGGCCACGGGATGAGCCAGACGACGGCCACAGTGCCGACGGCCAGCGCCGCCAGAAACACACCCTCGCCCACCCGCCGCCAGGAGAACCGTCGGCCGGGTCCGGCCGGCTGATTGGCCTGTTCGTGCTCGGACATGACCGCTCCTCCGCGGGCAGTGGTCAGCATAGCAATCCGTCCGAGCGACACCCCGCCACAACTTCGAAGTGAACCCCGCCGGGTGAACGGGTCACCCGCTCGCCGGCGGGCCGACGACACTTCCCCCCTTGCCCCCTTGCCCCCGCTCCCCCGCCTCGGCCGCAAACCGGGCGAGGTGGGCGGCGGCCAGGGCGATCGCCAACAGGCAGGCGAGACGGCGGTCGGACACGGCATCACCCCCACGTCGACCATCGCTAATTCCCCAACCGTGGAACGTGCCCGCCCGATTGGGCAACAATCGCACCCGTCGGCCCCACGCCGGGGCCGGGGGAGTCGACCACCGTGACCGCAATCGAGCAGATCGAAGCACAACAGGCCGAGGCCCAGTTGAAGGCCCGCGCCGACTTGTTGCTTCTGGCCGACGTGCTGGCCCAGGGGGAGCAACCGCCGCCCGACGCCCTCGCCATCCTGACGAGCGCCGGGGCGACCGCCGAGCAACTCGAGAAGCTGGTGACCATCGCCAAGGAGCGGTTGAGCCTCGAACCCAGGGCGGCCGCCCTCCCGCAGATCCTCGCCGACCGGGCGAAGGCGGACGCGGAACTGGCCGCGGCGACGGAGACGGCCAGCGCCGAGGTGAAGACCGCCCACGAGAACGCCGAGGCGAAGCCGGCCCCGCTGCGGCCGAAGGTGAACGACCTGGCCGAGCGGGAGCGGGACGCCAGGTACAGCCGTCAGCGGCTGCAAACGCTCACCGCCTCGCGGGCCGCGGCCGAGGGCCGGCCCAACCCGCACACGCGACGACGAGAGCGACGCCCCGCTCGCCGTGTTCGCCCGCATGGTCGAAGGGGCGCGGGCGGTGGCCGCGTGCAACGTCATCAGCGAGGCGGCCAAGAGCGATTGGACCGCCGCCGCGTTCATGCTGGAGAAGCTCGACCCCAAAACGTGTGGTGACGGCCCAACTTGAGCCGTGGCTGGGGGAAATCCTCCACTGGCCGTACCTGCCGGCCGAGGCCCCGCTCCCGGCCCGGCTGCGTGTGACGCGGACGGCGACGACTGGTTCCCCTCCCCATGCCGGCCGCGTGGGTGCGGGCCGTACTGGACAACCCGACGCGGACGACGAGTGCGGGAACTGCGGGCTGGCCCACCCAAGCGACGGGCACAAGTGGAATGACTGCCGGCCGGGGTTTGCCCCGCCCCACTTCCCGCACTGCCTGCATGCCGTGAGCCGTTGGGCGAGGTGTCCTACGGGGAGGTGGCCAAGGGGTACTACCAGCGGCACAACGCCATCCACCCGTACCCGGTCCTCGGCCTCGGCGAGTTCCTGCTCAACCTGTACGCCAACCGGCCGACTGGCCGCCGCGGGCAACTGGTCGGTTTGTTCGCCACTCGCGAGGCGGCATGGTCGGCCATGACCCGCGTGCCGGCGGGGTTCGAGGTGTGGGTGAACGACCAGCCCACCAGCCTACCAGCCCGCACCGACCGGCCGACAAGTTGACCAAGCCGACAAGGTACGTGGCCGAGAAGGGCCGAGAAGGCACCTTCCGCGCACGATCACCACCCCGACCCCGGCGAGAGGGCGTCAGTCACGCGGGTCGGTCTGGGCTGGGGCCGGCCGAGTGAGGGGCTGCAACCCGTGCCACGTCGTCTCAGCCCCTGGGTCACCCGCGGGCGGGTGACGCACAACGCAGGTGTCGCACTCCGGGCGTGGGGTGGCGGCTTGCTCGGGCCCGCAGAACTTCCAGCAGCCGATCGGGATCGTGCCCGTGTGGCCCCTGTCGTCCGTATCGTTCGCATCGTCCATCGGTGGAACCCGTTCAGGTGAAAGAGGACGGCCGTTCCTAGTACCGCCGGAATCGCACAGCAAGTGAGAATAGAATCACGCCCCGGCCCGACCGCCCCCCAAAGCCAATACTCTCAAGCCTGAACTCCGGCGGGAGCCGAATCCCGCCCCCGCCGAAACGTCTGCCCGACTCACACCCACAACACCACACACAGCCAACGGCTGACGTTCCCCGTCGGCCCCGTCCGGGGTGTGCCCGAACCGGCCCGACTGCGGAGTCCCCACTCACGGCCCGGCTCGTCAGACAGCGGAAGTCGTACTAAGCACATAGCCGGGGATGCGTAGAATGTTTCATGCTCCACATCTCCCTGTCT
>CAYMHO010000389.1:0-5901 GCA_964390195.1 uncultured Fimbriiglobus sp.
GATGCCTTGGCGAACGTGGCGATGGCTTCTTGTGTACGACCCTTGCGACGCAGCATCCCGCCGCGCTCGAAGGCGACGCCCGGGCTGGCTTGGTCGGCCGGCGTCAGCGAGGCGTAGCCAGCCTCGGAGTCGCTGCGCAAGGAGATGCGGGCCAGGGCCGCGGCCTGCCGGTCCGCCGGCAGCAGGGTGATCTGAGGACTGAGGCCGGGCGGGTTGGCGCCGCTGTACGTGAACCGGAACCGCTGCCCGACGGCGGCCAGGATGATCGCCGCTTCCATCAGGGCGAACGTGTTGCCGATGCAGACTCTCGGGCCGCCGCCGGCCGGCAGGTCACCCCGGCGGGGCGGACATGGCCAGCACCGCCCACACCACCAGCCCGCTGACGGCCACCGTGGTGGCCACCGCCGCCAGTACCGCCCACACCGGCAACCCGCGGCGGGCCGGCGGTTCCGGCGCGGCCTCCGCCAGTGGGATCGGCGTATCGTCCGACGGGGTCGGGTGGGGGGCACGACGGGCCGGCGGCGGGGTGCGGGCCGGGGTCGGGGAGATGCTCGTGCGGGTGGCGGCCAACCGGCGGCGGAACCCCTTCGACCGCGGCACCTGATCCCAGTACCGCCCGCCGCCGAGCAGCACCTCTTTTTGGAGCGTCCGCAGGGCCGGCGGGTCGGCAAGCAACTGCCGCAGCACCGCCCGCGGCACCTCCGCCAGCCCTTTTGACAGGATTTGATCCTTCCACGGCAGGAACCACGAGTCGAAGTCCAGCGACTTCGGCGGGCGGCGGACGGCCAGCAACTCCTCGATCAGTTCGCCCAGGTGGTCGCCGACCAGGTGCTGCTCCATCCACCGCGGCAGGCGGGCGGAGTTGAACGGGACGGTCTCCAGGTACAGTTTCACGTGGCGGCCCCCGAACTCGACCCGTCGGACGTGGCCTCGGCCCGGCGGACGGCACACTCCCGTACCACCGCCACGGCCTTCGCGTACCGCGCCCGCAGGCGGGCCTTGCTCACCTTCAGCCGGCGGGCGGTGGCCGTGCGGTTCACCCCGTGGCTCACCCACATGACCGCCCGGTGCCAGTGCGGCTTGCTCTGGGCCAGCAGGGTGAAGCACTTGCCCAGCCTCACCGCCCGTGGGGTGGGGGTACCGTTGGGCACCTGACCGGCGACCGCCTCCGCCGCCTTGAACAGCCACGCCCGGAAGCTGCCGCCGCGGAATTTGCCCTGGCGGACGCCCCGTTCGGCCAACACCCAGGTGTGTTTCAGCAGGGTGTCACCGGCGGCCGCCCAGGTGGGGTCGCCGAACACGAACGCCCGCAGCCGCTGCTCGTGCCGCCGCACCAGTTCGGGGAACGCGGTCGCATCCCCGCGGCGGTGGGCGCGGGTCAGCTCGTCGTCGGAGCGGAAGTCGTCTGAGGTAGCGGGCGGAGGGGCCATACCACCGTTTTCGCCCGCGGAGTGGGGTCGATCAAGCCGAAGGTTCACTTTTTCGGCTTCGGTTTCTTCTTCGCTCTCGGTTTTGCCGGCGCTTCCTCTCCCCCCTCTCCCCCCTCGTCTCCCCCGCTTTCCTCGCGGGCCGCTCCCGGCGGGGCCAAATTCGCCAGTTTCGAAGGCCCGCCCGGAGCCGGCCCGACCACGAACCCGAGCGGTTTCAGGGCCGCCGCCAGCTTCTCCGCTTGCGCCCGCGCCTCGGCCGAATCCACCTTCGCCAGTCCGATCGCGTGGTACCACATCTTTTCGCGGTCTTTGGGGGCGAGGGCGTCCGGGTCTGCGCCCAGATCCCGCACCAGTTCCTTGTCGTATTTCGCGTCTTTCAGCAGAACGGCCAGTTCCCGCCACGTCACCCCGGGCGAAACGGTCCCGTCGGGGGTGGTGACGGTCCGCCCGATGGCAATGTGAAACAAGCCCCGGAGCGAGCCGGCGGCCAATTGCTTGTCCCGAACCAGTTCCAAGAGCCGGAGGGTGCCTTCCATACGACCGTGACTCCTGCGGCACACGCGAACCGGGTCGCGGCGGGCTTCCTCAACAAAACGCCTAAATTACCAAAATCACCCACCTGCCCGAAACCCCATCTGGGCGAAAATGCCGTGACCAACGTCATGCCAATGCCCAGCCAATCTCGGGTCTGAGTGAGTCTCGTTTCCACCGCTTCCCACCCCCCACCGGCGGATGGTTTCATTCCACCTCTCCCCACCCATCCGTGGAACAATGTCCGATTCGTGGAAGATCCCATACTCGCCAAGCACTTGCGTTAATTCTGCCTGCTGGCGTGACCATCCCGCCACTTCCCACAAGCGGGACGCTATCACCGTGGCGTGAGGGTCGCCGGAATGCCGTGCTTTGGTAGCAAGGTGATCTGCGGGTTGACGTCAATTTCCGCGTCCGGGTCCAGCGTGAACCGGTACCGCTGTCCGACGGCCGCCAGAATGAGGGCCGCTTCCAGCAACGCGAAGGTGTTGCCGATGCACACCCGCGGGCCGCCGCCGAACGGGTAGTAGGCGTACTTCGGCAGCCGCTTGGCCAGCCCGTCCTCCCACCGCTCCGGGCGGAACGCCTCCGGCTCCGGGAAGTATCGCGGGTCGCGGTGGCTCACCCACTGGCTCATGAACACCGTGTACCCCTTCTTCAACTGGTAGCCACCCAGCGCAAGATCCGTCGTCGCCTCACGGCCGATCAGGTACACAGGCGGGTACACCCGCATGGCCTCGGTGATCACCGCCTCGGTGTACGGCAGGTTCGGCAAGTCCTCGGGCGTCGGGGTGCGGCCGTTCAGCACCCGTCGCCACTCGTCCACCAGCTTCCGCTCCGCCTCCGGGTGTTGCGACAACAGGTACCAGCTCCACGTCAGCGTCAGCGCCGTTGTCTCGTGACCGGCCAGGTACAGCGTCATCATCTCGTCCCGCAGTTGGCGGTCGGTCATGCGGGTGCCGTCGGTGTCCTGGGCGGCGACCAGCCGCGAGAGCAAATCGGTCCCGCTCCCGCCCCGCTTCCGGCCCTGGGCGATGAACCCGTCCACCACCGCGTTCAGGTCCTTCACCGCCCGGTTGAGTTTCAAATTCGCGGGTGTGGGGAACCAGCCGGGCAGGCGGAACGGGTTGCGGAAGCGGTCGCTCATCAGGGCGAAGGCGGTGCGGAGGCTGTCGGTGAACCGCTCGCGGTCCCCGGGGTCGTCCAGGTCGAACAGGGTCTTCAGGGCGATCACACTCGTGAGCGTGCTGAACTCGAAGTGGACGTCCACCGCCGTGCCCGGCACCCAGGCGTTCAACATGCGGTCGGTCAGCTCGGCCATCAGCGGGGCGTAGGAGTTGACCCGCTGCTTGAGGAACGCCGGTTGATTCAATCGCCGCTGCCGCAGCCAGAACTCGCCCTCGCTCGTCACCAACCCGTTGCCGAGTACGGGGGTGTACATGCGGGCGCCGAAGTGCTTGATGTAGTGCTTGGCGTCGGTGACGAGCACCTGTTCGATCAGGTCGGGGTGGCTGGCCAGGAAGATGCGCTTGGGGCCGAAGCGGAAGGAGGCGAGGTCGCCGTACTCTCGGAAAATGTCGGTGAAGAAGTCGAGCCGGCGGGCGGTGAACCGGCGGACGCTGCCGCCGAGGAGGGTCCCTTTCGGGCCGGGCGGCAGGTGGGTTTTCAGCATGCGGCGGGTCCGGGGGAACGGGCCGCGTCAGTTTACTGAAGGGGGTTAGTGAATTGTCTTCGCCGCGAGCAACGCGAGCGCCGGAAGCGATTGGCGCTCGCGTAGCTCGCGGCGAAGAGTCGTCACTTGGCCGGCACCTTCCACAGCTTCACCAGCCCGTCCACCCCGGCGGTGGCGATGGTGCTGCCGTCCGGCGACACGGCCACCCCGACGGGCGTCTGGCGGTGGCCGTGCAGCACCCGCACCGGCTTCCCGCCGGCCGGCGTCCACACTTTTACCGTGTGGTCCTCGTGGACCGTCACCAGCGTGGTCCCGTCGGTCGAGCAGGCCGCCGACATGGCCAAGCCGCCGCCGTCGAACTCCGCCTCGCGTGCCTTCGCCGCCGGCCAGTCCCACACGATCAGCCCGTGCCCGCCGCAGCACACCACCAGCGTGTTCCCGTCGGCCGGCAGCATCAGCCCGTGGATGTGGTGCTTGCCCACGCTCAACTCCCGCTGCTTCCCGCCGGTCCGCCAATCCCAGACGATCACCGTGCCGTCTCCCGCACCCGACACCATCTGCTTACCGTCGGCCGAGAAGGCGATTCCGTGGACGTGTTTGGCGTGCCCGGAGAGCGTCCGCAGTGGTTTCTTCTCGGTCACGTTCCACAGGTGAATCTGGTTGTCGGCGCCGGCCGCCGCCAGGGTCGAACCGTCCGGGCTGAAGGCCAGGCACTCGACCGCCTTCTTCGACGCCTCCCACGACCCCAATTCGGTGCCGGTGGAGAGGTTCCAAAGTTTCACTGTGCCGTCGGAGCTTCCGCTGGCGAGCAACCCGGTTCTGGCGAAGGCCACCGCCTTCCCCTTGCCGGCGTGCCCGCGGAGGGTGTGAACGGTCTGGTGCGTGGACGTGTCCCACACCCGCACCTCGCCGGTGTCGTCGACGGACGCGATTGACTTGCCGTCGGGGGAGAAGGCGACCGCCCGCACGGGGCCGCTGTGCCCGCTCAGGGTGGCGAACTCGTCGCCCCGAGTGGCCAGCCACCACCCGCCGACCGCCAGCCCGGCGACGGCCACGAGAGCGACGACCGATGCGATGACGACGCGACGGGGCATGTCCACTCCTGTAGACGCGACCCGGAGGGGAGCGCGTCCAACCGAATCACGCGCTCCCCTCCGGGTCGCGGCTGAGTGTTAGAAATCCCCCGGCACTTCGCCGCCGCTCTTGGTGCCGATGGCTTCCCAGGCGGCCGGGCTGATGCTGTTGCGGATGAACCGTACCGACCCGTCGCCGAACAGGGCGTTCACCCCCCCGGTGTGGTTGCTGCTGGCGTCCTCGACGTGCCCGAACGGGTTGTTCGGGGTGCGGGCCTCGCTCGCCTCGTTCGTCTGGAACAGGACGAACGTCGGCGGGCCTTCCTCGTGGTAGGCCGGATTCAGTGGCGGGTTCTCCGCCCCCGTGACCGCCCCCACCCACGTGGTCACCGGCGACCACTTCGACCGCCGCTCGGTCACGAACAGGGTGTTGCTGCTGCCGTCGGTGACGTCGGTGATGCGGTACCCGCTGTTCCGCAGGAAGGTGCCGGTGTTCGTGTCCGGGAAGTCGGTCACCTCGTAGGTGCCGCCGCAGGCGACGTAGTTGGCGAACGCCAGTTGGGTGATCGGCCCGCCCGGCCCGACGGCGGTGAACGTGTCGCCGTTCGCCGGGGTGTCGGCCGGGCAGCGGTACACGCTCAGGCGGGTGACGCGGACGCTGGCGTGAACCGACGCGGTGACGTCCGTGTTCAACTGGATCTGCCGGTACAGGTTCTCCTGCTCGTTGTACGGCAGCAGGTAGGCGGCCCACCCCCAGCCGGGGCCAGTGCCGTCGCCGTCCACGCCCACCCGGCCGGACGTGTACCCCGGCGGCAGCTTGTGGTACACGCCCTCGTAGTTGTGCAGGGCCAGGCCGATCTGGTGCAGGTTGTTGGTGCAGCTCATCCGGGCGGCGGCGTCGCGGACTTTCTGAACCGCCGGCAGGAGCAGGCCGATCAGGATGGCGATGATGGCGATGACGACGAGCAGCTCGATGAGCGTGAACCCGGCTCGGCGAGACGAGATCATGGCGAACCTCCGTGGGTCGGAGTCAGTCGGCGTATAGCATCGTATAACCTGACACCAGCAACGCAAGCGGAAACGGGTGGGATTTCGGAACCGGCCGGCGGGGGTGTACGATGTGGGCCGACACCGGGGCGGGGCCATGACCTACGACGCGATCGTTCTCGGGCTGGGCGGGATGGGGTCGGCGGCG
>CAYMHO010000390.1:0-5890 GCA_964390195.1 uncultured Fimbriiglobus sp.
TTCACGCTTCAGCGTGATGCCGGGCAACGGTCACGCTGAAGCGTGAACTCCAACACCGCGAACCCCACGAGCGGTTGGGGTCCGGCTCGGCTCTTCAGACCTACTTCTTCGCCCCCAGCACCTTCACGAACTCCCGCATCCACGCCGGGTTGTCGTGCCAGGTGCGGGCGGTCACCAGATTGCCGTCGACCACCACCTCCCGATCGACGTACACCCCGCCGAAGCTCTCCACGTCCAACTTGCACTTGGCCACGGTGGTGGCCGTGCGTCCCTTCAACACCCCGGCGGCGGCCACGACCTCGATGCCGTGGCAGACGCTCGCCACCGGCTTGTTGGTGAGGAACATGGCCCGCGTCACCCGCAGCAGCTCCTCGTCGTACCGCAGGTACTCCGGCGCCCGCCCGCCGGAGATGACCATCCCCGCGTAGTCGGCCGGGTTGACGTCGGCGAACGCCACGTCGGCCGCCATCTTGTAGCCGGGCGACTCGATGGTGATGTCCCAGTCCGGGTGCCGGTCGTGCTGCACCAGGTGGTACACCCGCTTGTGCGGGCCGGCGACGTGAACGGTGTACCCGGCCTCGATCAGCCGGAAGTACGGGTAAAAGGTGTCGAGCACCTCGGCGGCGTCGCCGATGACGAGCAGGATGTCGGGCATTGGTGGGAACCCTCCGGGCGAGCGGCGGCCGTGAGGCCGCTGATTCGCGGGGACAGAATCAGCGGCCTCACGGCCGCCGCTCGCCGAGTGTGTCACTCCCCTTTCAGCCGCCGCACCGCCTCGGTCGCGTCCCAGTACCGCGGGTGTTCCTTGTACCCCGTCACGGCCTCGAAGCACTTGAGCGCCGACGCCGCGTTGCCGGCCGCCTCGTGCGCCATCGCCAACTGATACAAGGTCTCCGCCCCGCTCTTGTGGTAGCTGCGGTAGGCGGAGTACGCCGCGACGGCCAAATCGGGCCGCTGCAACTCGTTCAGGTACAGGTCACCGAGAATGCGGACGGCCAGGTACCAGGCGTCCTCCTCCTCGCCGCTCCCCTTCGTCTGCTCGCGGACGTCTTCGAGCAGCCCGACGCCCTTCTCCCGCTCGCCCTTCCGCAGCAGCAGCCGGGCTTCGGCCACCATCACCGCGTGCGAGGCCGGCTTCATCACCCGCGCCAGTCGCACCATGTGCAGTCCGTAGTCGAGCGTGTCCAGGTCCGGCTCCTTGCTGTCGGCCACCTTGCGGGCCTTAGTCAGGCAGAAGTCCACGTCGAACCACGGGGCGATCTTGTCCTTCACCGCCAACACTCGTTCGGGGTCCACCGAGTAGTAGTAGCTGTCCTTCTTCGCCAGCAGGTCCGGGTCGGACTTGGCCAGGATGAGCGCCCGCGACGTGACCAGCAGGGCGTTCATCGGGTCGCCGTTCTTGGCGTGCAACTCCGCGAGCGTGCGGAGCGAGTTCACGTCCTCCTTGCCGCCCTCCAGGATGGCCCGCTGGTCGGCCACCGCCGCCGCGAAGTCGCCCCGCCGCACGGCGTCGTCCACCAGCTTCTCCAGCCCGGCGAAGTACAGCGCCTTCTGGTCGTTCGGTAAGCGGTGCGGGCCGACGATCATGCCGGACCGCTTCACCTGCTCCCAGTAGCCCCGTGCGGCGGCCGGGTCTTGCAGCCGTTCGGCCACCTGGGCCAGCTTGGTGAACAGCCACGGCCCCCGCTGCGGCAGCCCGCGGCCGGCCATCCGCAGGAACGCCATCCCGCGGTCCACCTGGGTTCTGTTGTTGTCTTCAACCAAGGCGAGGCCGAGCTGCTCGGCGTACTCGTAGTTGAACTCGGGCGGCGGGCCGTTGGCGGCGGCGGCCAGAAACTCGCTCTCAGTCAGCCCGGAATAGACCAGGGTGCGAAGTTGAATCACACTCGGGTCGTCGGGCGTTTTCGCCAACTGCCGGTGAATGGCGGCGATGGCCTCCATGCGTCGGCCGGGCTGGTCGAGCAGCGGCGGGCCGAGCCGGCGGACCAGCTCCGGGTGCAGCCGCACGGCCAGGTTCCAGCCGTCATACAGCACCAGGTTGCGGTTGGTGGGGTCGGCCGGGTGGGTGGGGTCGAGCAACTGCGACAGGTAGCCGGCGGCCAGGTCGAAGTCTTTGGCGTGCGTCAGGGCGACGGCCTTCAGGTAGTTCACCCGCGGGCGGGCCGGCGGGCTGTACTGTTCGACCACGTCCAGCAGCCGGAGGGCCTCGGCCCGCTTCTCCGGGGTCGGGGTGCCGCCGCCCACCAGCGCCTCGTCCGCCAGTTTCAGGCAGAAGTCGAAGTTGAGCAGCCGCACCGTGTCCACGTCCAGCTTGGTCACGTCCACCTGCCGGTGGAGTCGCAACAGCCCCTGCAGCGCGTACCGGTTCCGCTTGTCCAACGAGAGCGCCCGGCCGAAGCTGACCAGACTCTCCTTGATCCGCCCGGTGCCCAGGTACCCGTACCCGCGGACGGAGTGCTTGAGCACCTTCTCGCGGGGCAGCACCCACAAGGCGTACCCGGCGTACACGGCCACCGGCACCAGCAGGGCGTAGCTCTCGGACACCCCCTCCATGCCGTGCAGTGGGCGGAGCAGGTACACCCCGATGCCGAGCACAGCCGCCAGGACGGCCACCTCCACTTCCGTCTCCTCGGCCTCGCCGGCGACGGTCAACAGCCACAGGAACGGCAGCCCGAGGAGGAGCATGGCCCCGAGGGTGCGGGTGGCGAACACCCCTTCGGCGGAGGCCTCGTCCGGGTTGAACAGGCCGAGTGCGGCCCCCCCGTACAACGCCCCGAACACCAGCCCCACCGCTACCACCCCGCCGGCCACCACCCGCACCGGCCCCGGCCGCAGCCGCCGCACGAGTACCAGCAGCAGCCCGAGGGCCACCCCGCCGATGGCGAAGTAGTACAGCCAGTTCTCGCCCGCCTGTGCCGGCGTGGCGGGCGGGTCCGCCGTCGGGGCGAGCACCGGGGTTTCCAGCACCAGCCCGAGGGCCAGCCCGCCGACCGTGCCGAGGTAGATGAAGTACGGGCTGTCCAGCAACACCAGCAGCAGGAACCCGACCGGGTTCTTCGCCGGGTTGGACTTCCGCAGCAGTTGCTGCACCACCCCGCCGGCCAGCCCGACGGCGGTGCCGGCGAGGGTCCACAGGGCGACTTTGCCGACGACCGCCCAGTCCGGGTGGGCGACCACCAGATACGCCCACAGGGCGACGAACAGCCCTTTGAGCGCGTACTCGAACAACGCCGAACGCATGGCCGGTGAACTCCCGGCGGGGGAGGTTTTCATGGGATCGCAGAGAGGATACGGAGCCGGAGGTGGCTGCGGTAGGCGCGGCACGCCCTGTTCGGGCGGGTGGTCTGCTCGCCCGGCGAGCGAAACCCGACGCACAGTTTACGAAAAAGGCCCCCGGCAGGCGAATTCTGTTCCAATGTGTTCCGTCTGCCGATATAGTCCGGCGACCGCGCGGGCACGTCGCCCGCCGGGTGTCCGTCTCACGTCATCCCGAGGGTGTTCGCTCATGCTCCGCAAGTTCGGTGTGGCCGCTCTGATGCTGGCCGGGTGTGCGTTCGCGGTGTCCGGTGTGTTCGCGGCCGACGAGAAGACCCCGACCATCAAGGACTGCATGAAGTTCCAGGGCAAGAACGGCCTGGCCAACAAGGTGGGTGAGGCGGCCAAGTCGGAGAAGTGGGACGACGCCCAGAAGGCCTCGGCCGACCTGTTCAAACTCGGCCAGGCGATGACCAAGAACACCCCGCCGCAGAACGCCGAGAAGAAGGACGCGTGGGAGAAAGTGACCAAGGAGTTCTGCGAGAAGACCAAGGCGGTCGACGACGCGGCCAAGGCGAAGAAGGCCGAGGACGTGAGCAAGGCGGTCACCGCCCTGCTCGACCAGAAGAGCTGCGGCGGCTGCCACGGCACCTTCAAGCCGGCCAAGAAGTGACCCGCCGCCGGCGACCCGCGAAGGGCACCCCGAACGGGGTGCCCTTCGGCGTTTGTGGGGGCTGGTGAACCGGGCGAACCTGCGCACCCGGAATGACTCACGCGGGCGGCACAGGCGGGCCGATCTACACGGGCGGGGGAATCCGCACAGCCCTGCTCGATTGAGGTGCCCGCATGCCCTCCGCTCGTGCTCTCGTCGCCCTCATTGCGGTCGGCTGCGGGTCGGCGTCGGCCGCCGACCCCCGCCCCCTGTACGCCCCCCCGCCGTCCGCCGCCCAGAAGTCGCCCACCGCCACCCCGACCAAACAGCCCTCCCTGCTCGACTTCGTCGCCGACCGGCACCGCGACACCGTCTCCTCCGTCATCAAGGCGTCCACCCTGTCGGCCAAGTCGGCCGAGGAGGAGTTCGTCGCCCACCCGGCGGTGTACGACTGGCTGCTCGACCACCCGGACCGCGCCTCCCTCGGCTGGCAGCGGATGAAGGTGCCGTGCGTGGACATCCTGGACAAAGGGAACGGGGTGTTCCACTGGGCGGACGAGGGCGGCAGCGAGCTGACGTGGCAGGCGGTCGGGGACGTGCCGAACGGCCGCATCTGGTACGCCACCGGGAAGGTGAAGGCGGCGGCCCTGTTGCCGATGATCCCGGTGAAGGCGGTGGCGGTGCTACAGGCCCCGCGGGGCGCCCCGAACAAGGAGGGGTACTGCACGTTCAAACCGGTGGTGAACGTGTACCTGCAGTGCGACAGCAAACTGGCCAACGCCGCCCTCCGGATCGCCGGCCCGTCCGCCCCGAAGATGGCCGAGGAAGGGGCCGGGCAGTTGCTCTACTTCTTCAGCGGCGTCGCCCGGTTCCTGGAGAAGCACCCGGACCAGGTCGAGACGGTGCTGGCCCCGCCGAAGACGAAGGCGAAGAAGTAGCCGCGAGCCGGAGGCGAGCGCGCCGGGGTGCGACGCGCTCGCCTCGCGGCCGACCGTTACGCATTTCCCCTTCCCCCTCCGCCCCCCCTCCGCGACAATCGCAGCGTCCCCATCGTGCCCCCGCGAGGTGCCGCAATGCGTCCCCTGTTCGCCGCCCTGTCGGTCGCCCTGCTCGCCGTCGTCGTCGTCGCCGCCCCGGTGCCGAAAGGCAAAGAGAAAGAGGAGCCGGCCACCGACGAGCAGCGGAAAGAGGTGGAGAACAACCTGAAGCAGATCGTCCTGGCCATGCACAACTACCACGACGCGATGGGCACCTGGCCGGCCGACACCGCCAACCTGAGCTGGCGGGTGCAGTTGTTGCCGTACATGGAGCAGGAGAATCTGTACCGCCGGTTCAAGCTGAACGAGGCGTGGGACAGCGACAACAACAAGAAACTGATCGAGGAACTGCCGAAGATCTACGCCCCGGTGCGGGTGAAGGCGGAGAAGGGGGAGACGTTCTACCGAGGGTTCGCCGGGGCCGGGAACGACGCCGGCGCGTTCGAGCCGGGCAAGCGGATCAGCCTGGTGGGCATGACCGACGGCACCTCGAACACCATCGCCGTCATCGACGCCGGCGAGCCGGTCGTCTGGACGAAGCCCGGCACCGACCTCGACCACACGGCCAAGGAGTTCCCCAAGCTGGGGCGGATGATCGACGGCGACTACTTCTTCGCCGCCATGTGCGACGGCAGCGTGCGGAAGGTGAAGCGGAAGTTCGACGAGGGGGCGCTGAAGGCGGCCGCCTCCCGCTCCGGCGGGGAGGTGTACGACGACACCGCCGTGTTCCTGAAGTGACGGGAACCCCGCCGGCCCGGATCCGTCTCCTATACTGCATCGCCCCATCCGCCTCGGTACTCCCCATGCCGTTCCGCCCGCTGGCCGCCCTGCTCGCCGTCTGCCTGCCGCTCGCGGCCGTCGCCCAGGAGAAGAAGGACGACAAGAAGAAGGACCCGTCGGAGGAGGTGTTCAAGCCGGCCGGGGCGGTGCCCAAGTTCAAGATCAC